>CALCDB010000030.1 GCA_937901395.1 uncultured Verrucomicrobiota bacterium | reverse complement strand
TGATTTCACGATCATCGGCAGGGTGCGGCGCGAGGAGGGTGCGCTTATCATCAAGGGCGGAACGTATCTTACGCCGCCAGAGTTGGAGCCGCGCGACGATTTCTATCTGGCGCAATACGTTCCGGACGCGCGTTATCAAGTAGGCAAGACCGGCTCGGAGCAGATCGCCGGCAAGACCTGCAATTATTGGAGCGTCGTATATGATGGCAAGTTGAAGGTCGAATTCAAGGTAGCGCATGGCGAATATTCGCCGAAGAGCGTGAATGTGGAGAAGGGCTCGAAGCTGGTGGAGCCAGTAATCGTAGCGCCGGGCTGGACGCTAATCGGCTGGAAGAACGAGGCGACGGGAGAGACGTGGAATTTCGCCGAAGACAGCGTGGAGGAAAATCTCGTGTTGACAGCGGAACAGAGTTTGGATGAATACAAGATCGAATATTCCAACGCCTCGATGTCCTCATCGGCGATAAAGGCGTATAATGTGGAAATGGAGAAGGAGCACTTGCCGGCGCCGATGGAGAAGGAGCATTTCACCTTCAGCGGCTGGTTAGTAAGGGGCACGAACAAGTATGTGGATTTCGTGGGCAAGGGCGCGGTATATGTGGGAACCGAAGAGTTGGTATTGGGCGATCTCGATTTGGTTGCGCAATGGACGCCAGCGGAGATCGTTTGGACGAACGCGGGAACGGGATTGGCGGAATCGAACGGGACATATTCGGGAACATTGAAGTTCTCGATTCTCGGAAAGGGCGCGATACATGATGGCGATAAGATCGCAATCGACAAGATCGCGTTCGCGCTCGTGAACCCGCATCTCTATCCGAAGACGTCGCCATATCTGGTGATGGTGGATGGCAAGAACAAGACGGCCTCCAACAAGCGCGAATATACGGTCGATGAAGAAAGCATGGAATATATCGTAGGCGGCGAGCATAGGTTGATAAACGGACGCGCCGCGGTCGAGTATCAATTCGACAATCTCACGATTGAAGTTGGCAAGTTCTACGAGGTATATTTAGCGAACGATAGTTTGGAGCCGATGCGTGGGTTCATTCGTTGGACGCTGATGCCGAACAAGAACGATGCGGTATTCGGCAATTGCACGGTGCCGGGCGGCGATCCGGCAAGCGAAAAATATCTTAATTACTGTCCAACCTACGAGGTAAGAGGACATTTCAAGGAGGTGGAGAATGAATAAATTGCTTTCCGCCATCCTCACCATCTTGTTGACGTTGCCGATTTCGGCGGCCACTTCGCTATTATCAGGATCGATAGATTTCAATAATCATGCGTTGTGGGATAAGGAGATCCATTTTGGTTTGGATGATAATGGTAACGAGTCGGGCGAGACGCATTGGTGGACGCAGAACGAAGAGGGGACTGGCGCGACGATATTAAAGTACAGCGGGCGCGCTTCGGGCTACCTAAAGACATCGCAGAGCAGCATCATTCATAGGACGATATCTCCGCTTTCGCCAAGCGAGAAGACGGGTCCGAAAGCGGCGGGCGGCGTGATAATTCCGAATGATGGCATTTACGTGGATACGCGCATAGCGTTTTCGGTAGGCACCAAAGTTTGCATCGACAAGACGCCAGCCGGGACGGATAAGATTAGCGCGGCACTGGTGGCCTCCGACTTGGGGGGAAGCGCGAAGTTCGTGATTACGGCGGGTTCGACGATGGGAGCGAAGGATTACGCGACCACCGCGGCGGTCTCGCCAAACGCCGAAATACAACTTACCTTCAAGGCGGCGGTAGTTGAGGGCGAGGTGTTATTCGAGGTATTCGTAAATGGCGAGCAGGTAACGAGTGAAGATGGGGTAAGCGAATTCCCCAGCAAGGAAGAGCGTGATAGCGAATATGCGCTCAAGTTGTATTCGATGGGCATAAGCGGGGCGGCGCGTGTCGATCGCATCAATTTCTCCAAGGTGGACCCAAGAACCAACCCCGATTACGATCTCGACGATGTTTCGATGTTGCGCGAATCGGCGGAGATCAAGGTTGACAAATACCCCAAAAACGGGAATACGCTTTACGACTTCCCGATTCTGGTAAGGGTATCGGAGAAGAATATAGAAGGTTTCAAGTATTCGCGGGCGGCATCGAACGGCAGCGATATCCGCTTCACGGACGAGAACGGCAAGTTGTTGCCGCACGAAATCGACGTATGGGATCAGGGCGGAGAATCGCTGATTTGGGTGAAGGTTCCGGTGTTCCGTTATGGCGCGAAGATCACGATGCATTGGTCGGCGCGTAGTGGCACGGCAGCGCCAATCGTCAATTCGCAAGACGTGTGGAGCGATTACGTTGGCGTCTGGCACATGGGAACGCAGAGCTTGAGCGTTACCGACGATTCCTCGGGGAATGGTCTACGGGCGCGTGCGGCGAATTCGCCATCGATAACGGATGATTCGAAGATCGGTCAGGCGGCGGCGATGTATTGGAATTTGGGCGTTACCAATATGTACATCGATTCATCGTACAAGCGGTACTTGGGGGCGGATGGGAGCTTCACCTTCACGGGATGGCACGTGGCGAAGGCGAATTACCCCGATAACCGCTTCGGCAATTCATCGTTGTGGCCATTCGGTACCATAGACAAGCTGATTCAACCGGCGAGCGGATGGGCGGGCGGTAACCCATACTCAAAGACGCGCCTCACGTATCGCGTGGGCAATGGCGCCGATAGCTACCTACAAGTCGATGGGTCCGACCTCACGAAGAATTGGTATCATTCCACTTTCATCAACGAGGCGAACACCAATTACGTGGTCTATTTGAACGGGACGGCTCGCACTGGGTATGTGAACGGGCGAAATATAATACCCAACGAAAATCCATTACGCTTGATGGCGGAAGGTTTCTTCGCGGATGAAATTCGTCTATCGGCGAAGATTCGCAGCGCGGAATGGGTTAAGGCGGAATACGATCAGGCGCAGCAGAAGTCGTATTTGGCGTATGGAGCGGGCGAGGCGAAGGACAAGGACAACTACTGGGTCGAAGAGCCGTATGTGAAGCCGAACGCGGTGACGCTTGAAGATGTGGAGACGTTGGAATTCTTCGCGGGCACACCGCGTTATGGAACGCCATATTTGCAATTCTACGATTCGGAAGGCAAGCAGCTGCCGGAACAGCCGAAGACGCCAGGCGTCTACAAGGTAGCGGCGGTAGTGAGCCCGGGCGTGAGGGATGGCTTGCGCACGGAAATGACCTTCGCGATTTTCGAGAAGCGCGCGTATAGCGAGATAACCGGTTACAATCGAGTGATGCTATTCAACTCCGACAAGTCCGCAGTGAGCCCGGTTACATTACAGGGATATTACGATGTGGATTCGGCTACGAATCTCGTATGGGAGCATACGGGCACGGCTTGGGCTGGTCAGGGGCGGTTCGTGAAGCCCGGCAATATGCACACATATTTTGAGCCAGTGACGCACAAGGAACTTTGGCGGTTCGAACATGCGCGCATCGGCAATCTCTTCAGGGACGATACGCATCTGGCCGCGCAGATGAACTTCTTGCCATGGGGCGGAACGGCGATGCGTTTCGACGACTCGGAAATGGAAGCGAACACCCAGCGTTACGCGGGCACGCTGATTTTGCAGAACAATAGCGAAGCGAAGGCGGAATCGCCGCTTTACGAAGAAGGCGTTGGAACCATATACTTCGATGCGGTGAACGCGCATTGCGGATACGCGAACGCCTTGAAGGTTCAAATTCGCGGAACGGAAATTTGGGACGAGTGGGAGGATGTTCCGGTAGATGTGTTCGCGATCACCAATGGAGTTTGGTGCGCGGAGATGAGCACCAATTCGGCGGATCAGGTAAATCTCGCGATGAACAAGGTAGAGGGCTCGACCGATTGGTTCTACAGAGTGCGAGCGAACGTGAACACCAACGAGGCGGTCAAGGTAAGGATCATCCGTTCCGATAAGAATTGGAACAACGAGGGCGACGAGGATGGCGATGGGTTAATCGAGATTGACAATATCATCATCTCCTATCCAGCGATGGGAATAGCGCTTTCGCAATATGGCGCGAGCGAAGATAAGGACAATCCGATGTTAGTCGGTTGGCGGGCGCCGTTCGATGTGGCCTTCCCGACCGAAGCGGATTTGGGCAAGATGCACGGGCAGGTAAAGGTTCGTTACATAACCAACAATAACGAGGCGGATCCATCGTTCGTTGGCTCATTGATGATGAAATATCGTTGGCGTTACCTTGATCAAGCGATCAACGACTGGAAGGAGATACCACTGCAGGTAAGCGCCGAAGATCCAACGCGCTTCGTGACGGTCGATGCGCTTCAGGGCGAGGGAATTGGCGATATTGAATACAGCTTCTCGGCAACGGTGAACGCGCCGTTCTATGAATATTATGATTACTCGGGGTTGGCGACACCATGGTTCTGGCCAGATAAGTACACCGAACGCAGAGGGAACGTGAGGATATCGGCGTTGGAAGACGGAGTTTATTCGCCAAGCAACATCTCGCCGGCGTTGGGAACCGATTACTTCATTCGTCTGCGCGAAGGCAAGAGCGATTACGAGAGCTTCAGGTTGCATATTCGCTCGAAGATTGGAGAAGAGGGCGCGGAAGTGGAGACGATAATTCCAATGCGTTTGGCGGATGAACATACGTGGCGCGGTTTCATGCCATCGGAAAACGACCTTACCACCATCGACTACAAGATCGAGGCGGTGAATCAGCAGTTGGCAACGGGGTGCGATTATCAATGGACGACGAATTGGTATCATGGCGCGAACAAGACCGCGCTGCCGGTAAGCGACGTGATCGAAGAGGGCAACGAGTGGACGACGATACCATGCGACAACGTTTCCGGGTATCTGATGTTCCAGGTCGAGGATAACACGCATTCGCTTTCGGTGATTCACGCGGACTATCAGGACTTCAACCTTTGGACCGATGCGAACTTGGCGGACGGCAATGCGCATGGTCACTTCATCGGTACCTCGTCGGATTTGACGAAGACCTCGGGGGTATCGCGGACGGCGCGGCGTTATGACGATTCGTTCGCGCGGCTCTATTCGACGCCTTCGGAAAATGAACTCTTGTGGACGGAAAGATTCAACGTTTCGAGCACGAATGGCGAGTGGGAGGTAGAGAAGCCATTCAATGGCAACGTGAATACGCCACGCGCATGGACGGCGGGTAATGGTATGTGGGTATGCGAGCGCTTCCGCGAATTCGGCGGCGTGACCAATTCCATCGCCTTCCAGATGCGAGGAGAGGGCTTGGGAACGTTAACCTTCCCGCAAGGTTGCACGCCATATCCGAAGGGCGCGGAAAACTTCGTGTACTCCGCGAGAATCGCGCAATCGTATGATATCAATTCCTTCAACTACTACATCGCGCCAGGCGCCTTCCAGCAAGAGAACGGAACTTTCGCGGTGCCTTGCTCGATGACGATGACGAATCGGTTGGAGAACACGGAATTCACGGGCGTAGGCACGGTCTCGGCGGTCGCGAGATACTTCCCATCGCGCGGTTGCTATGAGGCGAGGGTGGAGAGAATCAAGGAGAACAAGGTTCAACTCGGCATTTACAAGTGGGATGGATATGGAAGGGCGAAGTTGCTCAACCGATCCGCGGAATTCGATTACAAGGCGACGGGCTTTTCGGGTGGATACAATGGAGCAAGCCAGTGGGCATTCGGCGCAATCTTCATTTCGTGCACGAATACGAAGTCAAGCGTCAGAATCACGGCAGGCATCCTAAGAGACGCGAAATACGCAAGCAACAGCAAGATGTTCGATGGGGTGAATGTCTACAACAAGATAACGTATGAAGATTCCGCATCCGACAAGATTACCACGGGAACATACGGCGTTGGTTCCAAGGATTGTCCGGCGAAGTTCCTGCGACCAATATTCTCGACGGCGACGGTAAATTGGGATCCATCGAAGGATACGACTTCGGAAGTCTTGGGAGCGGAGGAACAGACTCTAATCAGCAGCACTGCGGATTATCAGAACTGGGCGGTATACAAAGAGCGATTGGACGCTCATACCTTCACGCTCTCGGCGCGCGATTATTACGGCTTCGAGGCGCAGGTGCCGAATCAGTATTTGATTGTGGAGACCTCGCCGCACGCTGGCGCGCAATGGGTTCCGGTAGCGACGAATGTGGTGAAGTCGTTTGGCTTCGAGACATACGTGACACCGTTGTACATAGCGGATGACATCGATATACGCCTGACTACCGGAAGGGAGTCGAAGAGTTGCGATGTGGTAATCGACAACGCTTCGTTGCGGCAGTGGAGAGGCGAAGATTTCGATGATGGCGAGAACACCTCGCAGTTCTACGATGTGTTGGATGGCGCGCCGACCAACTTCGTGTATACGACGGCGTGGATCACTTCGCAGCATGAACTTCTGCTTTCGCCGATGCGCACGACGGTCGATACGCAGAATTTGCATCGTCCATCAAGCGTTCGTTCGCCATTGATGGATGGGCGTAGCGGACGTGGCACGGGGCTTGGGCATTTCAGTTTCGCGTATCGCAATGCGGATAAGAACGCGCGACTCATCGTGCAGGTCTACACGAACAGCAACTTGTCGGTAAACAATTTGCGCAATCTTACGAAGTCGTTCGATGGCTGGACTGACGTGGAGACGATCAGGTTCTCTGACATGACCGAGGATCAACGCGCGAACGGCGTGATTTCGTATTTCGTGGGCATGCATGGAATCTCGGGCGTGATGCGCGTGATCGTGGATCCGGAATTGGTGAAGGAAGCGCATGACCGTTCGTATAACCGCAACAACGATCCGGAGTATGGTCAGATCAGCATCATCATGGCGAGCGCGAAGGACAATCCCGACCTTGACAAGGGCAGTTGGTGGGGATGGAACTTGCGCACGACGAACGAGCCGATGAAGTGGCTATTGAACGATGGAACTAAGAACGACACTCGCAAGGAAGGCTTGGCCTTCGCGCTTAACAATTCCATCTCGAACGATGTTCGGGCTGATGACGTTTACGATTTGCACAAGCCATTCTTGCAGACGCCAATCTTAGCCACGAATTGCATCGGCGAAGTTTCATTCAAGGCGAGAAAATACGATGCCAACGATCCATCGCCGACGATTGCGATTTACGGCATGAAGGTATACGACCCGACGGCGGCCGACGGACAATTCACCTTGCTCACCAATATGGTAGTCGATTGCGTGAGGTATAAGAAGTTCACGTATCAGATGCCGATTTCCGAAGAGTACACGGCGCTACGGTTGGCGATTACGGGAGTGGATGGAATCGTGGGCGACGGCACTGGCGACATCGCGGGACCAGTGCCGCAATCGGGGCACGTAGAGCGTGTGCTGATCGACGAGGTCGCGGTATACGAGGCGATTCGCGCACGACTCGGGTTCTGCAACACGGGGGCGTTTCGCTTCCACCTTGACGACGATAAGATGGTTCCAGACGTGCCTTCGCGCAACGAACAGCCGCTTTGCGACGAGGCATGGGGAATTCAGACGGAACTTTATGCGGCGCAACTTTCGGAGAAGATCGACCTTACGAATCCCGAGCATGCGCCAAGGGTGTTCTTCCATTGGTTCGAGGGGTCGTATCCATGGGGGTATGTGAATTGGGAGAGCCGCGCAGATGCTCACCACGCGGAACTCGCGAGGGCGGAGGGCACCACGAATCTGGTGTTCCGTTCGAGTGTGATTACGGCTCCAGATGCAGTCGTTCAGCCATCGCAAATGCCGGGAACGATCATGCAGTATTCGCTACAGGTGATTTACTACATGGAAGGTTCGGATGTGCCGATGACGAATATGCTCTCTTCCGCGGATTGGCAGAAGCCAGAGTGGTATGAGCCGATTGATCTCAATGCGGAATATGGTGGGAATGGTGCGTTCGCGGCGTACAACATCCTCGACACCGTGGCGCCGGGATGGGCGTGGATCAATGAATTCAATATCTTCGGAAAGTATACGCGAGATGGATACAACTCCGATCTCGATTGTCAGTACGTTGAGGTTGCGGCGCCAGCGGAGGCGGATCTATCCGCCTGGCAGATACGCTTCTTGGTTCCGAGGACGGAGGAGAACGCGGTAATCACCAATACGATCGCGACTTTCGGAATGGATGATTTGGCGCCGAAGAAGGAGGGGCTACTCAATAGCGCATCGGGAATGGTATTCCGCGTAGTCGCATCCAAGCGCTCGTCGGCGACATTGAAGAAGTCGGACGGAACATTGGATGGATACTGGAACTTCCCGAATCCCGATGGTTCGGCGCTTAGCGACGATGGAGAATGCACGATTTACGAGGCGCAGCCAATTGGCGTTCAGCTGATTCGTCCGACGGGTATCGTCGAGCACGAGATCGTGTTGATCGGAACCAACTTCTGGGGCGATGCGGGCATAATGGCAGATTTGTACAATCCATCCAACGTGACGGATTATCTCAACAAGCACATGAGACATGCGCGCTTCGTATATGTTGGCGATGACGATGCGGGAGAGCGCAATTCGCTCAGCGTCTGGGATTCGCGCGGCGAGATTTCTAATGTCTGGGATCGCACGATGATCAAGACGCCGGGCGCAATCAACACATACGCTGATTTGACGCCACAACATCTCGAACCGACGCATCCCACGCCGATGGGGTCGTCAATCATCATCACGGCGAAACTTGGCGGCGAGGGGCACATCTATCAGACTTGCGGCGAGGGAATTGACACGAAGCTTGATCAGCTTTTGATTATCCCCAAGGGTTCGCTCTATGGAACCAACATCTATTATCGTACGGACAAATGGTATGAGCTTAAGGGGGTAACCACCAATGGTGTAGAGGTAATTGCGGACGAAGACGGCGATCATTTGTGGAAGGTGAATGTAGGCAGGGGAATGTCAAATAACTTCACGGTCGTCGCGAGCGATATGGTCGAGAAGAGATTGCAGGAGCTCGGGGTCGACGAGAACAACCGCTACAAAGAGGCGATCATGGATTGGCTGAACAAGGGAACGGATATCTTCGGGCGGGAATGGCGCGAGGATGATGGCGACATCCATCTCGCGCAGTGGACAAATCCGGCGCGCAAGAGTTTCAAGGATCTGACGCTGACCAAGATGTATTGGCTTGATATGTGCCCGACGATAAGCAATCAATACTTAGTCGCGGGCTTCGTAAAACCGCCAGTACCGATCGTGCGGCATCCGTTCGGCCCGGAGGGAATCGTGCTCACGAATCGGACGATGTCGATTTACATGGCGATTTCGAACGGGCTTCATGGCGTGGAGGCACCGTATGTGATTCGCGGAATGGTTCCTGGCACGAGCTCATTGGATTATGACGAGCGTTCGCTGGGAGCATGGACGAACGCGAACTTCAATATCAAAGGCATCTTGAGCGATAAGCTTACGTATAGTCAAGATGCGAATAATTGGGTAATGATGCGGGGCTTCGCGTTCAAGCCCAATTCGTTCTTCCCGAAGGGCGATGAGCGTGAGTTCCAGACCGATATCGAAATCGCGGATCCATTCGTTCCGTATGCGGGGAGCTATGTTCCGGAGTGGCGCGATTGGGTTGATAAGCATGGTTGGACGCCCAATGTCTACTTCCGTTGGGATTTAGACGAGCGTATGCGCGGCTTCTCAATTGAATTCTTGAATCCACAAAATTTGTATCCAGACTAATTAAACACTTGCATGAATCGACTGAAAAGTGATAAAATACGAACAATGATATACGGGAAAGCGATAGTTGCTTTGCTCGGTTGCCTTCTTATCGGGTGCAGCCGCGATAGTGATTTGTCGGAAGAGGGCGCGGTGGAGGCGCCAGTGAGGCAGGTGTCGCCAGAAAAGGATGAGGTTTTCAATAAAAAGCTCAAGGTTCAGGATCGCGTGCGCAGAGGCATCATGTTGAAGTACGCGGAGCTTAAGAGGGAGTATGATTCTATAAGCACGAACGAGCTGAATGGTGCGCGCGCGAAAGAACTTAAGGGGCAGTTGGATCAGCTTGCCGCGGAATTTGAGGCGAATCGTCTTAAAACTACAAATATGGTGCGTGAGCGTTATCGTGCTCAGGCAATGGAGAAATGATTTCAATGGAAACGAGGTATATGATGAAGAATAAATTACTTGGATTAATCACCTTCACCGCAATCTGCGCGTTCTCTACTGCGTTCGCAGGAGACATCTATGATATTCGCGCTTGTGGCAACAAAGCAAGTGGATACAAGGATTATCCGGTGAATCAGGAGCCGCTATATTCGGTTGACAAACCGATGGTAATCGGCGACAGCATGTATTTCAAGGTGCGGTTCATCCCGCGCGTTCCCGGATCGGAGTGGGAGTTGAAGTACGATGGAGTGTTCGATCCAGAAATGGCGCAGGCCTTGTTCCCATTGCAGATGGGTATTTTCGTGGGTGGGACGAACCGTTTTGATTACGCGAATTGCGTAGGCACGCTACAAACCAAGGTCGGCATATATACGTGCACTGATTTGATTTTTGAATACAAGGTTCAAGCGGGCGATTTCGCATTGCCGATTTCAACGGCTTCGGTAGGCGAAGACGGATCCGCGATACCGACTTTTAGCGCAGCGTTTTCGAGTCAAAGTTACAAGGGTTATTACATAAACCCAGCTTCATATCAGTGGCGTATCGTCGACAAGACTGATGGTAAGACCGAGGCGGATTGGCTCATGTACAGCGGCTCGTTTTCGCCAGTGCCAGTTCGCGACCTCTATCTCCACAAGGCGGGGTATTATGTGAAATCGGTGGATTTCGACAAGGATGACGATTATAAGCCAGGTGATATTTGGCGGCAGGTTCATCAGGGTTCGACATTGACGGTAGGGGCGGATCCGCGGCTAAAATTCGAGGTTCCGCCAGTTAACGCGCTTCGTCTTTATGTGTGGTCAACGAATGAGGATGTAGTGGTAGTTGCGCCATCCAGCAAGGTGAACGTTTTCCCAGTCAAGATGCGCGATCCAAATACCGGCAACATGACGGAATATTCCGTCGGCGAGATTGTAATTGAAGCCGGGCAGACGACATTGCCCACATTCAAGATCAAGGGCGTTGACAAGACCAAGCATGGCGGAGTGGCTGGTTTGGTATTGAGCGCGTACAGTCAATTCAATTACGCCGGCAGTGCATTGAGCGACTTCATTGACGACACCTTGACCATTCCAGTGCAGTGCATCGATGAATTGCCACCGACAGTCTCGGTTGCCTGTAGTAGCGAGACGGTTTGGGCGCGTAGCGATTATCAGAATATCGCAGCGCAGTTTACCATCAGAACCTCACAGGCGCTCAAGGCCGATGTTGAGGTGGTCTTGAAGCCATCGTTCATCGATGGCGAGATTTCGGCTGATAAGTGGCCAGAGTATATGCGCTTCTCAATGTCGGAGGCGTTCCCATCGGTGGCGCCGGATCCCACAGGTTGGCCGAGGGTGACGATTCCAGCGGGAGCGACTGAGGCCGAACTTTCAATTAACATGTTCGCGCTTCGTAGCGATGCGCATACTCGCGGGACTGGACATGGAATCGCATTCACGCCATGGATTTCGGAAGAGCAAAAAGCAGCGGCGGGAGTAAAGGATATCGAGGATTGCGCGATTATGGTGCGGCCGGAGGCGGCGGAGATAATCATACCTACCGAAGAGTCAACCTTGACGCCTCAGCCAGTGTGCAACGAGAATTATGAGTTCACGATTCAGTTGACGGGAACTTACGCCGATCAAATTGCGGCTACGGATGGTTATAAGGTGTATGTGCGTTATCCCGGAAAGACCTTCGCTCCGCTTGACGATGTGTTCTATCTTGATACCAGCGATTCCGAACTTGAGGGAGGAGTGCTCAAGAAGTTAATCAAGGATGAGGACGAGAAGTGGGTCAAGACCGATGATTTGCCGGCACTCTGGTTCGCTACGGCGGCCGACAATCAGGAGGTTGAATTCTATGTGATTCCGCCAGTAAGTGGTTCGGATGGAAAGAGCGATATCCGCAAGGTAATCGCCAATGTCAAGGATCAACGTGCGATTCGTGCGGTAACTACTGATGACACGGAAAACGAGTATAACGAAGGCGATACCGTAAATATCAAGATTACATTGAGCGAAAATACATCCACCTCGCCGATGTTCGCTTTCTTAAAGCCGGTCGATTCCGCCTACGCCACCAATTCGCTTTACCAGAGTGTGAAGGGCGGCAAGTTCATTACTTGCGGAATGAACGGCAGCGATGCGATTTCTGGCATCAAGATTGCGCCAGGCGCCACGGAAATAACGGGTTCGTTCATGATTCTCGATGGTTATAGCCGTAGCAATGGCGGTCTTAATGCGGGCTTTGAGGTAATCCTCGCCGAAGAGCAGACCTCAACGAACAAGTTGGTGAAGGGCTACAACTCCAACGAACTTGATTTGACGATTTACAACGTCGAGCCGAAATTTACGCGCTTTGAGCTCAACGGAGTTAAGTATCTTGATGGCGAGACCGCGCTTACGAAGTATCCGCTTGGTCAGGAGCAAAAGATCAAGGCGGTCATCGAAGACGTAAAGTATGACCTTGATAACAAGTTCAAGTGCCGGTGGACGCCATATTGCGATGATATTCCACTTGAGCCAAAGGAGATTGAAGGTAATCCAGCAAATAACCCATTTACATATTCGTTTGGAATCGCTGGGCATTGGCGCATTGAGTTGGAATTCAAGGACAAGGATATGGACGACTGGAAGTCGACTTCATATTCGATGTATGTGGATATCGTTGATAAGCCACAGGTTTCGATTTCGGCACCAGAGACCATTGATGAAACCGCACGTCGCGAGAAGATTCTCGTTGGACTTGGCGGTTATTATGATTCCATCGCGGCTGAAAGCAAGGCGATGCAAGTGATGATTCGCGTCAAGCCGCCGACGGGTGATAACCCAGGTGTCTATAAGCTTGATTCTAAGTATGTCAATACCGACCCGACGCTTGGTCCTGTTGATGGTAGCGCCTATATAATCGAGATCAAGGATACGAAGGATCATGAAATCGCAATTGAGGAATTGGATGGCACCAGCCTTAGCGATGGCAAGGGCTTCACTCTCGAGGCGTTCGTAATCAATACCGATATCAATAAGAAGACGGGCGATCGTTGGTGTGATTACTATCTCACCAATAGCATCCCATCTTATGTGTTCAACGTAGCGCCGAACAATAATGATGCAGATGGAAAGACCTTTGCTCCGCTTGGTGATTTCAACACGCCTTCGGGACGTGTCGAAGTTGCAGCCAGCCGTGCCACCGATCGCAGGATTACTTGGCGCGTGAACAAGGATGTAGCGGCTGATTTAGCGGCAGGTATTACCGTGCGGATTACTGGTGGTGGCGGTGAAAAGTACAATGAAGACGGCTTCGTAGGTGGCGTCAAGACGGTAAAGGAGCCAACATCGGGCACATTTGTTCCTGATTTCAGCGGACTTACTGGTGATCAGCAGGTAATGATTGAAATTGAAGATAAGGATATGGGAGTGCTCAGTCAGGTTTGGTACTACTCAGTCACTCGGTCAAAGACGCTGCTTACTTATGCGGATGGTCCTTCGGGCGGGACGACCAAGCAACTCTCTAAAAAGTATCAGGGAGCGGCGGGCATCGGCAAGGGACATATTTACGTCAAGGGCTACAGCGGAACCCCAACAGCATCAGACTTCGTTCTTTCGTGGAATTGCGGCAAAGAACTTTCGATGTTGGCACTTGCCTATGGATATCGAGTTGGAGCGGTTGATGACGGCAAGCTCAATAACAGCAACGACATTGCCATAAACCCCAATGGCGGCACCTATGTTTCCGGCGCGTATTACAAGTATGATGATAGCGAGAAGGATTCATACCTTTACGCGTGGTTGAAGCCAACTTCTCCCGATGATATGACGGGAGAGGTGGTGATTGAGGTAGCGCCAGAATGGAGTGATGGAACGATCTCGACTGCGGAGATTCCGATGCCGACGCAGGAAGCTGGTGGCGAAAAGGGCGGCGAGGGATATCCAAAGGTTTCGGTCGAAGCCATATTCTCAAAGGAATATCTCGCCTCGGATAACATGGGCGATATTAACCAAGACGGTATTCCAGATCTCTATGTGAGCAGTCCATATTATGATTTCAACGTCGACTACACTCAGTTTAGGGGCGAGGGTAGCGACATGGCGATGCTCGATAAACTCAATGATGATGAGGATTTTCTGCCAGTAGGCATTGGAGGCACTGGTAACAAGCCAGATTTCCTTGGGGCATTGCCATTCACGGCCTATCAGGAAATTCGTGGTCTTGGAGATGGGTTCAACAATGGGCCTGCAATTGCGCTTACTTCAATTCCAGGCGCGAAGCCCGATCCTGATTTTAGCGAGTTGGAATTGGCGAGTGCGCGTTCGCTTGGCTACACCAGCGCGAAGGACGCGCTTGACCATGGGTGGTCGCCGGAGCGTCCGACGGATCCATTCAAGGCAGATACTGACGAAGATGGATTGCCAGACGGCTATGAATATTGGTTCTGGTATCGTGCGCATGTAGGCTATTTCGATGGAGGCAAGCTTTGCCGGCTTCAGGGTGAGCGCTATAATCCCGAACACCCAGAAAAGGGCGATGTAATTACGTGGCAGGAAATTGAAAAGGTATTCGATCCAATCGTCCCCGTCGTCGCGAAAGAGGATATCTACCTTGTCGATACCGATAACGATGGCTTACCCGATATCCGTGAATTCGAGCTTGGGACAAATCCGATTCATTGGGATACGGATGGCGATGGGTTGCCGGATTACTGGGAAGTATTGAAGACCAATCTTGATCCGTGCAAGGCGGCGACGGATGGCACACACAATGACGGAACGCTCAACCCAGATCATGACTTCATGGCGAAGGCGGATATTCCGGGCTTCACGATCATCACTTCAGTCGGTGAAGACGGGCGTGCGGTTTACTATGCAACCTTCATCAGCGCGTTTGAGATTAACGATGCCATAGAGACGAAGAAGGCGGGCACTGGTTGGAAGGTTATGGTTGGCGATAAGGTCTATGTAATTCAGAATGGTGATCTCGAGGAAGGGAAGGTCTATGTGAAGGTTGCCGGCGAATCTGGCGATGAGTATTACCTTGCCAGCGATTTCAAGCTCAATGAGGCATTTGAGCAGAATGGCACAATTAATGTGACCAAGGAGCCAGAGGACGAAGGGGAAGTCGTTGTCAATGAAGATGGTGAGGAAGGGGGCGGAGAGCCAGCGGCAGAGCCAGAAGTAATTACGGTTCCGGTGCGTGGGCTTGGCGCGGAATTGGTGAAGGGCACGAAACTCGCTGCGCAGCCAGAGAAGATTGATTGGTATGAAAAATCGTTCATCGGGCTTGAAAACGAGCTTGGTGGTCGCTCTTCCATTACCAGCGAAATTACCGATGATTTTTATCGTCGCGGTTATTCGGTTTGGCAATATGGCAAAAATGGGCCGTATGTAATGGCGGGTAATGCGAAGATAGAGATTGGCACAAAAGTGCTTATGTTAACGGCATACGAAACCGTAAGACTGTTACATCATCATGTCTATCAATGGCGCGGCTTCAAGCTTGATACTCAAAGCGCGACCAATCTTGGAACGCTTGATGAACATTGGGACATGGGAACTGGCTTTGACCCGACTACCGCATGGAATGTTACAGCTTTGGGTTTAGTGAATAATCGTTGGTATATTCCAAGCCCATCGGATCCATTTGATGCATACAATGTCAATCTCACGTATGGTCAGCAGGGGCATTCGGCCGATACGGCTGCTTACTCCGTGCTTGATGAATATCTATTCATGAACTTCCGTCAGCATTGCGGATTCGTCAATGGAGCTGATCTTTGGGAGGATTTACATGCTTCACCGCAGGTAACGTATGCCAATATATGGGCGAAGAATACGACCTTCCCAATGAATCAGACGCGTACATCCGAAACCACTACGACTACGCAGGGCGAAGGCGAGGCGGCGACAACGACTACTACTACCACGACCGAAATCGCAGGCTATGGCGCCGATACTGATGGTGATGGAGTTCCAGATGGCTGGGAAGCTTATGTCGCGTGCGGACCAGGTAGCGTCGGCAATATCTTCAATAATAAGCTTAGAATAAATCCGCTCTATAATGAAATCGCAAACAATGACGAAGTCGATAGGGGAGTGGATATTGATCCAATCACCAATATGGTAAGTCTTGAGGGTGATGGGCTTACGTATGTCGCAGAATTCTCGGGAACCGATTCGACTGGTGCGTATAGTGATGTTCCTTCAATTGTCGCGGGGCGTGCAGATGCGAAGTGGCTCAATAAGTTCTGGCCGACGGATCCGTGGTCAACCGATACCGATTGCGATGGGGTTGCCGATAGTGCGGAATCCGCGTTCATCTACAAGGTGATGGTAGGCTCTGGATTCATGCAGCAGAATGATGGCACTAATACGACGACCGTGGCAATCGGTAGTTTTGCATGGCCCACTGACAATGGTGGAATATGCGTTGCTGGTGGCGGTATGAACCCATGTTCATGGGATACCGATCAAGACGGACTTCCAGATGCATGGGAATTGCAGTATACTGGTGCTTATATTCCGAGTACACGATACTGCACCTCGCAGGCGCAGTATCGCGGATACTTGCAGTTATGCGCGATAAATGGGGTTACGCCATCGTCTGCGTTCGTCAGCAATTCGGCCGAGGCAGACGGCTTCTTCGTGGGCGGTATGGATGGTTCGGTGCCAGATTCGTACACGAAGTTTGAATTTGGCCTGCAAGATGAAATTGATGCGATGCGGCCAATGAATATCAATCGAGATTACGACTATGATGGCTTGCAGAACTGGCAGGAATATTTAACGAGCACGATTCGTGCGTTCCGTTACGATGATACGCTTTCGCCATGGACGGTTCCGCAGAAGGCGGAGGCTGATGGCTCTGACGAGATGTTCCGCACGGCCTTGCTTACGGGCAAGCCGCTTAACCCATTGATGGATGGCGGATCCAACCCGAACTTAATCTTTGGCGCGTTTGACTGCTATGCGGCATACGGTTCGAAGTGCCGTCGCGGTTGGGATCTCTGCTATGATAAATATTACTTCTTCCCAGACGGTCCGAACCACATTCTTCGTCGTGATGAGATAAGCCTCTATGGCAAGATATTAAACGAGGCGGGATATGGCGATGAGATTAGTCAGGATGCCGGGCCTACTGAATACGCGACTTGCGATCCACGCGTTTCGGATTCTGATGGTGATGGAATGGATGATTATTATGAATTATTCCATGGGCTCAATCCGCTTTACGGCGGCAAGTCCGGAAGCGACTTGATTAGCGTCCAGTGGGGTGGAAATATCACGGCCGAGGATAACTATTGGCAACGTGAGTTCAAGGACATTGCGCGCGGCGATACCAAGGAAAAGAAAGCGCGTGATTTCGCACTCTTCCCATGGATGGTCGGTGATCCTGCGGCGGATCCAGATGGTGACGATATTCGCAATGTCGATGAAGCTATTCAGGCGAACATTGAAGCGACTCTTACATGGCTCCACACCCATCCCACGCCACTATGGATGACGGATTCCACATATTCCAAGTCGATTGTGAATCGTTATTACGCGTTGCCGAATTTCGCGAATCAGTGGGCTGACGCAGTGCCGACGCGTATTGACGATGAGATCGTAACGCCAATCAACACGATGCCGACGCATAAGTGGATGGCGCTTACATATAACTGGGCATTTGAAGAAAACGATGGTTATGATTCCGATCATGATGGCTTGAGCGATTATCGTGAATCGACAACGAAGTTTACTTCGAAGACAGATCCGCAGGATGAGGATGATCCGCGTCGTCGTCAGGCGATGTACTTCCCTGGCGAAAAGAGCGCCCTGCAAGCGAGAGTCGACCCAATTTTCGGTGGAAGCGGCGAATTGTTCTTCCTTGAATTTACGGTTGAATGCTGGGCAAGGCCAGAGCGTGTTGGCGGTGCGCGGCAGACCATCGTTGAGCGCGTAATCAATCACGGGCCATCGAATCCAGGCGATCGTAGATATTATCGTCGCAACTTCCAGCTTGGAATTGACGAGGGCGGACATTACTACGCTGCCTACGATTCGAACGGCACGGGAATTGATAGAGTGATTGCCACAAGCAAGTTGGTCGCCGAAAAGGATGTCTGGGCGCATCTCGCTGCGACATATGACGGCACCTCGTTGGTTCTCTACGTGAATGGCCAACCGATCGCTACTACGGTTTCTGGGTTGCATCCGGCAATCTCGGCCGAGACCCCATTGACTGGTCTTACCTATGATAACTATAGGGACATGCTCAATTGGGATTACGATATTAGAAGTTATATGCGCTCCATCGCCAGCAACCACGCCATTATCTATGGTGCCTCGGCAATTGAGCCATCGTCATCCGGAGAGACCGCGAAGTCGGCTATGTCGCTTGATGTAAGCACTTCATCTTGGGAAATGTACGATTGCTTCTATAATGGTTATATTGATGAAATTCGTATTTGGGATGGTGCTCGTTCAAAAGATGAAATTCTTGATAATTACAAGAAGCGCTTTACGGCAGTAGATGTAGCGGCTAACCAAAAAGCCATCTACAAGGCACGTCTCGAAGGTGCGCGGCGTGATTTCGCGCGTATCGGCGAGGAAGCGTTGTTACCGCCAGAACTTGCGTATCATTATACATTTGACGGACTTTTCGCGTCGACCGCGCCAGAATTCATCGCGACCGAGCCATTTGGTTTCAATGCTTCGATTGACGTAGGCGGCAAGGCGGCTTGTGCACGTCCGGACGATTACGAATGCACATGGTGGGCTATGTTGGAGACTCGTTCGCAAGTCTATAATAATTATGCGTATGTTCCATGGATTCCAAACACATTGGCACATCTGCCGCGCTTTGACGGGACTACACTCGATTCGGTGTATTGGAGCGAAAATTACGCGGGTTCGGTTTCGGCCGAGGCGATTAACATTGAGAAGTTCAACTTCCCACGGACCCATGAGCTTTATGGCGGCAATGGTTACATACCAGTGGTGACCGGCCTTAGTCAGCGTGATACTCGCAGCATCATAATTTCGAATTTTGGCCAGATGTTGGACGATTATGATGATGATAAGGCGTCGTTCACCGAGCGTGAAGCCGGTCTTTACTCAACAGACCTGTTGCCATTAGGCGGAGCATATGTCCGCTACTGTGAGTCGATGTGGGATGAGGAAGGCCCATCCACTTTAGGCGAGACTTCCGGTAAGGATGAGGACTTTGACAATCTCCCTGATTGGTGGGAAGCTTTGCAGCCTGGGTTCATTGACCTCACTACATATGATTGGGATACGCCAATCAATGCTCGTGGTGGGCGTACAGCGGGCGAGTTGTTCCGTCGCGATGTCGCTGTTGGTGCACACGAGACTGCGGAAGGCGGAGTGCTGATTGATGATATTTACAAATCAATCGCCGATGTTGACCATGACGGCATGGCCGACTGGTGGGAAGACATCTATGGGGTTGATACTCATAGCGCGACCGATGGATTCGCCGATCCTGATGGTGATGGGCTTTCCAACTACGCTGAATACTTAATAAGTGAAGTATTCTACGATGCATCTTTGGAGGCGCTTAAGTTGGATCCTCGTAATCCTCGCACTGATGGCTATACATTGGACTACTTCCAGAAGTTTGGCGACCTTTATGTTGGCGAAGTGTTCACCGATCACGATCAAGTCAATGATGATTGGGAAGGCAAATATTCCGAAGTCGCAAATCGTTATCTTTATGATCCTGAACGCGATGAGGATGGCGATGGTTGGTCGAACTACGCGGAAAGCCGTGCGGAAACCGATCCAAGCGAAACGGTAACCTTGGGCTTCGGTGAATATACCAAGAACGAATATCCTGTTCCGGTTATTGAGGCGAAAGTAGTTTATAATGGTCAGGATGTGAACCTCGGTTCGGTTGTATTCAAGGCATGGAGCGAAAAGACTGATCCTGATATGACTTCAGCGCCTGATGCCATTTGGACTTTTGGCAATGCGGAACCTGCGGCTGGAGGCGATGCACTTTCGACAGCCGGTTCGGCAGAGAGCGGCAGTTCGCTCACAGAATATGAAAAGTACATCGGCAGGAAACCATCTGGAGTTCATCGCTATGTGCTTTCAGGCGGCTCGGTTTCCGAGGGGTCGGTGAGAATTTCCTTCTGCAATCCAAATTACTCAATTCTCACGGTTACCAATGGTGTTCCAGTGTCAGCAGTTGCCGGTGACCCAGATGATGCCGAATGGTTCTTCTCGGTTTCGGACAAGAATGGTAAGCTTGTGTATATTGGCGTTGGCGGTGATCATTCCTTTGAGGAAGAGGAAGAAATAGGAACCATCGATTATAAGACGGGATTGATTACCATTAATTTTGATGCGTTTACGGGCTTACACTATGGTGATTTGAGCACCATCGCCGAGAACAGCACTGGCACAACTTCCGGCGGAGTAGGGGATCGGTATTATGTCTATGATATCGACACGGCATATGTGCGGATTGATTGGTCGGCCAAGTTAGTAGGTCTCAATGCTAATGGAACTTATTATCTTTCTGACTCCGATGTTGTTTCGGCCGATGCAAAGAGCCATGGTCATATTCGCGAGGGTAAGAACACCTTCGTGTGCTATCTGAAGGGTGCTGATGGTGCGGAGGCTTCGAGCGGCGACAGCGGTGAAGGTAGTGGAAGTTCATCAATCCAACCTGGAACACCATTTGGCGTTATTCGTGGCGTCGATGTCGGTTGGCAGGGCGCGAAGTTCACGATCGAGATAAATGAGACATCCGCAATTTCTCCACGCATCGCGCTTTGGAGCGATACTAATGATCGTGACCAAAAGATAGATGGCGTGAATGACATTATACTCAACGATCGTACGATCAAGGCATTGAATGGCAACACCAATTCCGCTTCCAAGGTGGATTGGATGATGGTGCTTTCCAATCGTGTGGATACGACGACTCCACCTCAAAACGACAAGGTTCGTATACGCGTGGTTCGTTATGGCATTGATGATATGTTCGCCTATATGGTAGCAGGCTATGATCAACGTGCCGTAATTGACAAGATGTTTGATCGTAATGCGCGTGATTTCCTCAGCGAGGCGGACTTCCTTGGCGACGATATCTTTGATCTTGACTGGGAAAATCTGCGTACAGAGGTCGTTGAAAACGTTGCGGTTAAGCGCGCCAATCTGGCGGTAACCAACATGACATACTTGGTGGTGATCGGCGATGGAGCGAAGGATATCATCGGTTCGCAGGATACCAATACCACCATCCGCGCTCTTGCCTCGGTAGTAACGCGTCGCTTTGAGATGACACAGTCGAGACCGCAAGCAATAGGCGTAATCGGCGGTGGCGATGTGGTTGATCGTGGAATCGTATTCTCGGCGCGTCCAACCTTCGTTTGGGCAGTTCCCGATGAAGATCCTTGGGCGAAGCGTTTTGGCTCAACATATACTGCATTCAAGATTCAGGTTAAGGATGCAGATAGCGGCGAGTTGATTTACGAGTCGCCAGTTACACGTGCTCCTGAACAGGATGAGAACGGTTGGTTCCGTTGGACGGCCCCAATTTCGGTTGGCGAGCAGACGCCGCAGGGCAAGGTCTTTAAGAATGCCGCGAATTACACTTGGTGTGTTGCCATGTATAACGCCAAGTTTACGCCAGCGAGTGGAAATCTCTGGTCGCTGCCGAACGAAGGAACATTTTCAACTGATGTCAATATGCAACAGGAGTTGAATGACCGTGGCTATTCTTCGGTTAATGTTTCTGTTAAGTATGCTGGACCTAAGGCAGTACTGGATAAGTGCGCTGATCTTTCGGATATTCAAGGCAAGGTTCGTGTACAGGCGTTCACCACGGCCGACTTCAGCGGTGAGGCGGTTTCCGAGACGCAAGTCGCAGACTTTGATTCTCTCACCGATCTTACGCAGTTTGATTCAAATGCTAAGTTGATTGGGCTTCCGGCAGATGGTGTTTATTACGTTCGCGCATATATTGATATGAACGGTAATTTCAAGAAGGACGACTTTGAATCGTGGGGTTATGCGAAGAAGTCGGCAACGCTTTCGACGGAAAACAGTGAAAAGCAATATTTGATTGTCTATATCGAAGATGCGGACACTAATGGCAACTGGCATCCAGATGCTTGGGAGTATGCGGATCGTTGTCGTTGGGCGATGGATTGGGATGAAGCGCGTAGCTATATCGCTGCGAATGTTGATTCTGATGGAACGATTACGATTAGTCCAAGGTTGCGGGCTGCGATCTCAAGAGTATCGGCGTTCTCTTCGGGCATGACGGGCGCGACCCTTATGACTTTTGAAGATCCGACTTTCGCAAGCCTGATCCTTTCCGACCCGAATTCTGACAGCATGGATGTACTTACTGCCATCCACAATGCCGTTGAGAAGGGCGTAGTGCCGAATTCGCTGATGATTAAGGATATCTCGCTTGATACGGAGAATGGAAAAGTTTCGCTTGCGCTTGATTGCGATGTTGATTATACAAACCACGATCTTGCCACCTTGGCCAATAGAATCTATGTGATTGACGATGATGGCTCCGTTACGGTTTCGCTCAAGGTGTTGAAGAAGACCTCTTTGGCTCAGGCGAATTGGGAAGTCGTATATGATGCGCCAGTTACATTCGGAGTAGGCGCTACAGAAGTTTCAGTGACGGTTGGCGATAATGGCAAGCCACTTGATCCTAGCGCCTTCTACACGGTTGAGATTGGAGAGAAGATAAAATAAAATGAAGAAACAGATTAGAAAAGTATTGGTCGTCAATTCTGGGAGCTCCTCGCTTAAGTATCAGCTCTTCGATATGAAGACGGAGACTCGCTTAGCCAAGGGGTTAGTAGAGCGTATCGGTGCGGGCGGGCCTAAGAATCACGCTGAAGCGCTCAAGAAGGTAGTTGCCGATCTCGGCAATCCAACGGATATTGATGCTATTGGCCATCGTATTCTACATGGTGGTGAGGTGTTTAAGGATTCTGCACGTATGGATAGGGCCAATATGGCGAAGGCGAAAAAGCTCGTAAAGTTTGGTCCGCTTCATATGCCAGCGAATCTTGGAGGTATTGAGGCATGTGAGAAGATTTTCAAAGGAGTTCCCAATGTAGGAGTCTTTGATACGGCTTTTCATATTGCCACGATGCCAGATTGTGCCGGTATGTATGCGATTGATCCTAAATTTTATAAGAAGTATGGCATTCGTAAATATGGTTTTCATGGCACCAGCCATAAGTTCATAACCCAAGCAGCGGCTAAGTTTCTCAAAAAGCCAATTTCAAAGGTAAATCTTGTTACTTGCCATCTTGGCAATGGTTCTTCTTTGGCGGCAATTAAGAATGGCGGCGTCGTTGATACGACTATGGGCCTTACGCCACTCGCTGGATTGGTGATGGGTACGAGGTGTGGAGATATTGATGCCGCAGCGGTGCTGTCGATTATGGAATCGGAGAAGTTCACTCCCGCAGAAATGGATACGCTTCTCAATAAGAAGTCGGGTTTACAGGCTCTTTCCGGAGTTCCGGGGGGTGATTGCCGCGATATCTGCGCCAAGGCTGCTAAAGGTGACAAGGGGGCGGAACTCGCCTTAGAGATGTTGGCCTATCGAGTAGCGCTTTACATTGGCGCTTATAATACGATTATAGGGGGCGCGGATGCGATCATCATGACAGGTGGAATTGGAGAGAATTCTGCCGAAGCTCGTGAACGCATCATCAATCGGTTGGGTGCACTTGGCATTAAGTTGGATAAGAAGGTTAATGCAAAATCGCGTGGAGTGACAGCGGTGATATCGGCTAAGGGCTCTAAGATTCCCGTTATTGTGTTGCCTACGAACGAAGAGCTTATGATTGCACGGGATACAGTAAAGGTACTTTCAAAATGAACGCCATTAAAGAGATCATCGAAAAAGCATCAAAACTAAACGGCACAGTTGTCCTTCCAGAGGGACAGGATCCGCGTGTGATTTTGGCGGCATGTGCGTGCGTTGATCGCAAGATTGCAACGCCGATTGTGCTTGGTACCGCGAGTGAGATTGCGGAAGCTGAGGCGAAAGCAGGCGTGAAGTTAGCAGATCGCAACATCAAGACCATTGATTATACACAAGGCGATGTGGAGTTGGAGCAGGCTTATCTTGATGCTTGGAATGCTAAGGAATCCAAAAAGCCAGCCGAGAAGCAAAAGATTATCGACATTGCCGCCGCGCAAAATACTTTGCGTACGAAGCGTATTTATTTTGGTGGCATGATGGTTAAACTTTCGCGTGTTGACGGCTTAGTTGCGGGCTCCATCGCTTCGACTGGTGATATGCTTCGCGCAGCATTTCATACTCTTGGGACACAAAAGGGTGTGAAGACCGCATCTTCTTGCTTTATTATTGATCTCAAGACGCCCACTGAATCTGGTGATAGCGTTCTTGCCTTCGGTGATTGTGGTGTGATTCCGAATCCAACGGCAGAGCAGCTTGTTGACATTGGTTTAGCGACCGCTCAAAGTTATCGCGATCTCACTGGTAATGAGCCGCGTGTTGCTTACTTGAGTTTCTCTACGAAAGGTTCGGCAGCGGGCGATTTGGTTGAAAAAGTTCAGAAGGCGGTTGAATTGGCGCGCCCGAAGTTTGCCGAAGCCGGCATTAAGATGGATGGAGAAATGCAGTTTGATGCTGCTATTGTACCATCAGTCGGCAAGCAGAAGAATCCTAATGGAGAGATTCAGGGTAATGCCAATGTGTTTATTTTCCCAGATCTTCAAGCTGGCAATATCGCCTACAAAGTAGCGCAACGTCTTGGGGGCGCTACTGCGATTGGTCCAAATCTTCAAGGCTTGGCGAAGGCGATGAACGATCTTTCTCGCGGATGTTCAGCTGAGGATATTGTGGCTACGGTTTGCGTTACATTATTACAGTCCACTACTAAGTAGGAAGCAAATGACGAAAGAAAAGCAACTTATTCGCGCTCGTGAGGTCTTCGATGTGGAAATCGAAGGTTTGAGGCGCACCCGTGATTCGCTTGGCAATTCATTTACCGATGCGATTAAGTTGCTTCTTTCTACTATTTCATCCGATGGCATTGTAGTAGTTACCGGCGTTGGTAAGAATTTGCATGTAGCGGAAAAAATGAGTGCGATTTTCGCCTCAACGGGAACCCGCTCGATAGTGCTTAATCCTGTGCAGGCAATGCATGGTGACTTGGGTATGGTATCATCTCGCGATGTATTGGTGGCACTTTCATTTAGTGGTGAATCCGATGAAGTGTTGCGGCTTATACCGGCGATTCGTCGCCATGGTCTTAAGGTGATTTCGCTTACTGGCAAGGCAGAGTCAACGTTGGCGAAATTATCTGATATTCATATTGAGATACCATGCGGCAAGGAGGCGTGTCCATTTGGTATGGCGCCAACGAATTCGGTTACTGCGACATTAGCAATGGGCGATGCGTTAGCAATGGTGATGATAGACGCGCGTAAGTTCTCTATTGAAGAGTACGCGGCGAATCATCCAGCGGGCGCGATTGGCCGTGCATTAGTGCTCAAAGTCTCCGACATCATGCGTACTGGTAATCGTCTTGCACTTATCAATCCGTCAGTTTCAGTTATGGATGCAGCGCTGGCAATGACGCAATCGAAGGGCGGTAGCGCAGTTGTCGTGGATAGTAATGGCAAGTTGCTTGGCATTTTTACGGATGGAGATTTCCGAAGGATTCTTACAAGTGCCAAGGATTATAACCATGTGCTTACTTCCGCGGTTGAGGAATATATGACGGTGCATCCGTTATTTGTGCATGATGATGCATATGCGGCTGAGCTCTTGAAAATATTCGAAAAGAAGCGGATTGATGACTTGCCCGTATGTGATCATAATAATAAGGTCGTAGGTTTGGTTGATATTCAAGATCTCCCCAAAATGAAAGTGCTTTAATCAATATTAGAGAAAGGAACATGTAAATGAAAAGACTGATATTTTTGATAGTGGTTGTAGCCTCTTCCGCAGTGTTTGCAGCTGGTGGGGCGCATAGAACTGAAGTTAAGGCGATGCCAGGCAATATAGATGGCCCAGAAACCGAAGGAATCAAGGCGCGCGTTGATATAGAGTTGTATCCAAAGCTTGGGCGGCAGACATTTCTCAAGGCGCCATCCATCAGTGATGTTTCTACAATTGGGCGTTGTGCGACGAAGCCGCGCCAATGGATTGTTTTGGAGACGAAATACACGACTTATGCAAAATGTCTTGATCAACTTACCTTTACATGGCATGTAGTATTGGATACAAGCAAGGCATTGAATAAGGACAAGGAGGATGCTTCCAAACTTTCGCCATATTCATACTTTACGACATCAACGACATATGCAAATATTCCTCGCGGTTCGCATGCTGCTTCGGTTTGTTTGCACCCATCTTACGCGGAGCGTTATGGAGAGCCAGTAGCCGTTGGCATTGTTGTCTCGAATCAGAATGGCGATATTTTAGCCGGTGATACTATCGCTACGGGTCCACAGGCGGGGGTGTTCAAAGGCAAGGAGAAGGGATATAAGTTCTGGGAAGATGACAAGGTAATGAATGCACAATACAAGGGTGATCTTCTCTATGTGGAGCGTCGTCAAGGTCTTCAGGATCGGTCGAAGACAATTTGGGCACAGGTTAATCCAGATGATTATGAGTTGGTGGTGCAGTAATGAGTAAGAAATTTCTAACGCTTAATATTGGCGCGGCAAATGTAGAGCTTGCCGAATATGAGCTTGGCGCTCGCAATGCGCTTACACTTGTAAATTACGGGACGGCTGCATTATCCGCACCGTTGGATGGTGGCAATGCAGAGACGATTCTCACGCCTGCATTACTTGAGATTGTGCGTGAAAAGGGCATTCATCCTGGTAAGGTTACGATGTCGGTTTCTGGCCAAATGGTGTTTCCTCGTTTTGTGGCGATTCCAATGGCTGGCGGGGCTGATAAGTTCGAGCAGACCATTCGGTTTGAGATTGAGCAAAATGTCCCATTCCCGATAGACGAGATGGTTTGCGATCGCCAGATTTTAGGCGATACCGAAAGCGGTGATAAGCAGGTAGCGATTGTAGCGGCGAAGATAGATCAGATTGAAACGCTTACTTCTGCGGTTATATCCGCCGGGTTTGAGCCAGAGATTGTTGATGTAGCTCCGATTGCACTTATTAATGTAATTCGCCATAACAATGTTGCCGAGGGCGAATGCGTGGTGTTGCTTGACATTGGAGCGAAGACGACATCATTAGTGATTGTTGATGGCGATAAGATTTATAATCGATCAATTCCTGTTGCCGGTAATAACATTACTAAGGAAATTGCCACTGCTCTTGGTTGCTCATTAGAGGAAGCGGAATCTCTCAAGCGCGAAAAGGGTTATGTATCGATGGGCGGGGTTACTGAGGATGAGGACGCAGTAGCCGACAGTATTGCGAAGGTATGTCGCACAGTCTTGACGCGTTTGCATGCTGAGATTTCCCGCTCGATTAATTTCTATCGCGGGCAACAACATGGTGGGACACCAACTAAGTTATATCTCACTGGCGGAACGGCATTGTTGCCGCAGATTGATACATTCTTCCAAGAGTCGCTTAATATAGCTGTTGAATATTTTAATCCCTTTGGTTTTGTTGAGATTGGTCCAAAGGTCGATGCGACGGCGCTTGAAAACGATGGCGCTTTGATATCAACGACCATTGGACTTGCGTTGCATGCTACGGGAAGCGCTCACTTCGCCATAAACTTATTACCGCCTTCGCTTGTTGAGGCTCGAGCGGAAAAGGCGCGTATACCGTTTTTGATAGCTGGCGGAGCAATGCTATCAATGGCGTTGGTGTTAGTTGGCCTTGGCTTCCGCAATGATGCGGCAATTATTGAAGCACAGCGTGACGCGGTTATGGTCAAGCGCGATTCGCTCAAAAAGTTTGATGCGAAGATAAAGTCCGCAGAAAAGGATTTACAAGCCGCGAAAGATAGCGCAGGGGCGTTGCAAAGATTATTGGAATCGCGCGTTGCCGCTGTTCAGCGTATCAATGTTATTCGTAATGCGATGGTAGCCAAATGTGGAATGTGGATTGAGAAACGCGATGCGAATGGTATCACCTTCCGCTATTGGTTAGATCGCAGCGGTGATGGCAAGCCGGTCGGCGAACTCGTTGCGGATAAGATTGCTCATAGCGAGGTGGTTGATCCTGCGACCAAGGTCAATGTTAATGGCATGATTGAAATTGGCAAGGATGATAAGAACAAGGTGAGACAATTTACGGTGGAGTTTAAGTTCAAATGAATAAGACAAAAATGACATTAGCGGCGACTGGCGGGGCTTGTGCCGTAATCGTGTTGGCTGCGGCGGTGTTTGCGTGGTTGTCGTATTCCGCGAAAACGGCGGCCATTGAAGGCACCGAGGGTTCAGATGATGAAGCTCCGATAGAGGGCTTTGAATCGGTATTGGAAGAGGCCCGCACACTCTCGCGTGGCGGCAAGGGCGGTATTTATCCGTGTAACGCGAGTGTAAATACGATTGTTTCAAACCGAGAGATGGTAGTTTCATGGACACAAGATGCCCTTCAGCTTGCTTCGATTGGAGATGTTGTTTTTGATGCAGCCGAGAGCGCTCCAAGTCTCAAGGCGAGAATGCGTGACGAAGCGAATGAGCTTAAGAAACTTCCTGGTTCGGTTGGAGGGATGTTAGCCAAGCCGGATTTTGCATTTGGTGATGATTTTAAGGATTACATCGCAGGAGGCAAGATGCCTGGTGATGAGGCGGAGGCAAAAGCCGCGCTTCAACGTCAGTGGTATGACATTTCTACGATCGTAAGGATTCTTTCGGAAAGCGGCATTGCCGAACTTACCAATATCAAGGTAGTGCATAAGGAAGAAGCGGCAGATTCCAATAGAAATCGTAATAATGGAAATCGCAACAAAGGCAAAAACGCCAAGGTAGAATCTCCAGCTGATGCAGTCTCTTATGTGTTTAGCTTCACCACTCGGTCCGCGGGTTTCGTGAAGTCGCTAAACGCATTGGCTACGGCTAAGCGTTATGTAGTGGTGGACGATTTCTACATCTCTCGTAGCACCGATCCGATTACTGAAGCGCTGGAGGAGAACGAGGAGAAGCGCGCGGCGAAGCAAGCTGGCGGAAGGCGGCGGCGTGGTAATTTGCAAGAGTTAGCTGCTATTGAAGAGGAGGCGGAGAACGCTGGAGGCATAGTTACCGATCCTCAGGCTGGCGATCCGTTTAATGTTGATTTGATGGTTACCGTATATGATTTTCGTTCCAAGTTGCCAGTCAAGGATGTTGATACGAAAAATGGAGGTACAAGGAAATGATATCTCGTACTGGGAAAAAGAATTTTATTGTCGCGCATTATGATTGGCTCATCGCCGCCATTGGATTCGTGGCGATGATCGTCGGTATCATTTGCTATGTAATGACGCTTGGTATCAGCAAGGATGATGAGGTTCGTGAAGCTGAAGCGAGCGTTGAGCAGGCAAAGCCCAGTAAAAATGGAGTAGAGGCCATTGATATCGGTGAATATGTAAGAGCGGCGAAATCGGCTCGTAATCCTACGCTTATCAGTGAACTTCCAGAGAAGGGAGAGAACTTCTTGGCGAGCGAGCGTAGATTGATTTGCAAGGGCTGCAAGAAGGTCATCTCGGGTAATATTAAGAAGTTTCCTACGTGCCCGTATTGCGGAGCAAAGCAAGAGGCGGAGCAAATTGTGGTCATTGATGCCGATGGGGATGGTATGCCGGATGAATGGGAAAAACGCTATGGCCTTAATATGAACGATCCAAGCGATGCGGAAAAAGATAGCGATAACGATGGTTTTACCAATTTTGAGGAATATAAGGCGAAGACGAATCCGACTGACGCGAAAGATCATCCCGATTATCTTGATTCGATTTCTATCCAATTGCCGCTTAAGCAAACCTATCTGCCATTTATCTTTGTCAACGCTACGGAGATAATAGGGCGCAATGATTGGCGCTGTGAGTTCTTTGATGCCAGTAAGGTCACGGAGAAGGCCTATGGAACGCGCGGGCTCAAGATTACGGCACAGCTTGGCGAAGATATCGCTAACAGTGGCTACATACTCAAGGCCTGTAAGCGTGGCGAAGTGATGGAGGAGGTTCCTGGCGGAATGCCAATTCGCAAGGAGATATTCGAGGCGACCTTATCTCGCAAGATAGATGGTTTTGAATTCAAACTCTCCTGCGGAGATAATTTGAGGAAAAACCTTAAGGCCAAGCCGATTGCCATTGATAAGCAAGTTACTCTTATCTATAATCGTGGCGAGATTAAGACCTTCAATGTGGTCAAGGGAGATGAGCTTAATTTGAGTGGAGAAAAGTACAAGGTTTTGGATGTTACCGACGACAACAATAAGGTGAAGGTAACATTGGAGAATTCTCTCTCCGGAAAGAAACATGTGCTTGATGCACTTGAACCATAAACAAAATTTTAGTATAATTACAAACGAATCAAGGAGAAGGCGGTTCAGTATGATGAATAAAAATAAGATTATCGCTCTTGGTGCGGCGATTGCTGTGGTGTCCGTCGGCAGTTTTGTCGGCGCGCAGGATGATATGACAGAGCTCACAAGTCTTTTGGAGCGGCTTGATGCGGAGGCGGCGCCAGCAGCTGCTACGCCTGCATCGGCGCCAGTCGCGGAGCCGACACCAATGCCAGTAGCCGAGCCGACACCAGTCGTAGTCGCGGAGCCGGCGCCAACGCCAGTAGCCGAGCCGACGCCAGTAGTGGTCGCGGAGCCAGCGCCAACGCCAGTCGTGGTCGCGGAACCGGCGCCAACACCAGTCGTAGTCGCGGAGCCAACGCCAACGCCGGTAGCCGAGCCGACGCCAGTAGTGGCATCCACACCGGCTGCCAATACGGATGCAGAGCTGATTGACAATATTCGCGCTACTGAAGAGTTGCGTCGCAAAGCTCGCGATAAGATGGCGGTGAGCGAAGTATCTTTGGCGCGTGAGGCGATGCAGAATGAAGAGTATGCTGATGCCATAAGTCACTATGGTGCCGCGCTTAAGCTTTTCAATGATAGCGCGAAGTCCAAGGGGTATCGTAAGGAATGCGAGATTAATATCGCTGAGGCGCTTTACCGTGCGGCGTATCAAGAATATGATCTTGGGCGGATTGATCGCGCGAAAGAGTTGATGGAGAAGGCGATTAATCGTCGTCATCCCAAGGCGCGTAGTGTTTTGGAACGTTGGAATGCCGAGAGCGAAGATAAGTTAGCTGATGCAGATTCCGAAGAGCCGTCACATGTATTCAATGATGCTGCCTACAAAGCCGATCGCGATCAGGTTCGCAAGCATTTGCGTCGTAGCCGCCAGTATCTCGCGGTTCGTGATATGCAACATGCATTAGAGGAGTGCGAGTTAGTATTGGCGGTGGATAACTACAATCAAGATGCAATTCGTTTGCGCAAGGCGATTGAGAAGAAGCGTGATTTAATTCATTCACAGGAACACGAGCAGGCCCGCGACGGCATGATCGCCGATGTCGAGGCGTCTTGGCGGCCGGTCTATGCGGTTAATGCAGCGCGCTTTAACGAGAAGAGCAATGAGACGGTTAAGACGCAGGTAGGCAATGATCCTGAATTGACGGTGAAGCAGGATATTGAGCGCCGCATGAAAGAGATGCGCTTACCGACGATATCATTTAAGCCGCCAGCAACGATTGTCGAGGCCATTGACTCGTTCCGTGCGTGGTCGAGAGATTATGATCGCCCTGATATTCCAATTGAAAAGCGTGGGTTTAACTTCGTGCTCAAGGTGGAGCAGGGTGCGCTTAAGGCCAACCCCGAGGATGCGGCTGGCGAAGGCTTTGGCTCCAGTGGCGACGAGTTGGCTACCGCAAATGGATTGCCCCCAATTCCAACGATTGTTGCGAGCGACATCAGTTTCTATGAAGCATTGAAGCTCGTTTGCGATTCAGTTGATTATAAGTTCTACATCAAGGGGCAAGTAATCATGGTGATGCCGAAGGGAATGTCAATAGGCGATATGGTCGCGCGTAAGTATGATGTTCCAGAGGCATTTATCGAGCGTGTGAATTCCGCGGCTGGTGAGATTAAGGAAATGCGTGGTTCGAGTAGCGGCGGCTTTGGTAGCAGTTCCTCCAGGCGTGATGATAGTGGCGAAGAAAGCCAAGAGCGTGATTGGAAGGAATTCTTCAAGCAGATGGGCGTTACGGATTGGCCGGAAGGTTCGTCGATTACCCACATCAAGACCTTGGGTAAACTTTACGTGCGCAACACCGAGGAGAATCTCGCCCAGTTTGAGAAGGTTCTTGAGGAGCTCGATGCGCAGCCACCGCTCATCGAAGTTGAGACGCGTTTCGTAGAAGTTACGCAAGAGGATCTCAATTCGTTGGGCTTCGAGTGGATTCTTAACAGCGACTATTCGCTCAATCTTGGCAACACGCTTGGTAAAGCGCTTGGTATTAGCGATGGCGTCTGGGGCTCGGAGGGTGGCAGTCGTTCGTTCTCGAACACCGTTCGCAACAATTATACTGGGCAAGATAATATAAATAGCATATATGGCGGCAGTGGCTCCTCGATTGTCAACGATGGCAAGAGCATAGATGTAACGGATACACAGCGTAGCATCGTTGATAGTTATAATCGTTCGCGGGTATTTAACAATCGCCCAGGCAGCGCGGATTACGATAGCAATTACTGGATTCGCAATCGCCGTGGCAGCGAGCGTAATATCGGCATCAATGCATTTGGTGGCAGCTCCGATTATGCTAATGGTAATCGTTTTCTTTCAACGATGGGCAACCATATTTCGGGCGAGGCGCAATCGACTAACGATCAGTTCATGAGAGTGAACGCGTTCCTCGGCGAGGCGGATCTCTCGCTGATCCTGCACATGCTCTCGCAGCGCAGCGACACCGACCTCCTGTCCGCGCCGAAGGTGGTCACCAAGTCGGGCGAGAACGCGGTCATCAAG
>CALCDB010000029.1 GCA_937901395.1 uncultured Verrucomicrobiota bacterium | reverse complement strand
CCCTTGCTATTTCAGTGCTTGAGCATTTAAGCGAGAAGGGTGCCAAGATTGCAGCACAGTCATTTAGAGTAAATCCAGAATTCGACACATATGAAACACTTAGTAACCTTGGTATAGGTGAGGCTCTTGTATCAGTACTTGATGAGGAAGGTATACCTACTGTTGTTAAGAATACTAAGATTCTTCCACCAAGAAGTAAGATGGGAGCTATTGAATATACTTCGTCTCGTACAAAGGTAATTGACGGCAGTCCTCTTCATTTAAAATATATTGAGGCAGTCGATAGAGATTCAGCTTATGAGTTTTTAGAGAGAAAGAGTATTGCTGATGCCGAAGCGGCTGAGGCAGCAAGAGAAGAAGCAGAAAAGGCTAAACAGGAAGCTCTCGAGCAGAAAGCAAGAGAGAAGGAAGAAGCTCTTGCAGCCAAAGAAGCAGCTAAGCTTGAAGCGGCTGAGCAAAAGGCCAGAGAAAAAGAAATCCTTGCTGAGAAGAAGGCTAAGGAAAAAGCTGAGGCTAAGAAGCAGAATGCCAAGAAGAACGCTATTAAGCAGGTTGGTAGTACAGCAGCAGGTACTGTTGGCCGAGAGGTTGGACAGGCAGTAGGTGGTTCTTTTGGTAAGTTCGGTAAGAAGCTTGGTGGTAATGTTGGAGCTTCTCTTGGACGAGGTATTATCGGAACTTTATTTGGAAGATAATACACTATAAGTAATTAATGAAATTAAAGTAACTACAAAACAGGAAATGTGATTGATAATAGATTACGTTTCCTGTTTTTTATTTGGATATATCAAATGTGATGTAAGGAAATTGACATTATGATAAATAAATTCTAATATATATGCTTGATATTACATTTATATACAAAAAGGAGAAACAATGAAACTAAAACTAATGATGGCTGCAATGCTCATTGCGAGCGTAGCGAATGCGGACAAGGTATATCTCAAGTCGGGCTCATTTCTTACCGGCAAGGTAGGAGCTGCGAGTAGCGGCGAGCTTACTTTCGATTCGGATGATCTCGGCGAAATCAAGATCAAGCTTGAGAATATCACGAAGCTCGAGGATATGGGCGAGCACACGATCAAGTATACGGATGGCAAGGAAGTAACGAAGAAACTCGCGATTAAGGATGGTGCATACATCGCCGATAGCAAGCCGATAGATATGGCATCGGTCAAGGCGATTGACCCCGAACCCTCGAAGTGGCATGGAAACATCAATGTTGCGTTTAATGCGTCGCGTGGTAATACCTACAACAATGCCGCAGCGATTATCGCGAACGTGAATCGTCGTTGGGATGCGGACCGTCTCAATGTTGACTTTGGTTATCACTATGGCGAATCCGGCGAAGAAGGCGCGGAGAATCAGAAGACCGACGATCGCTGGGAGGTAGAGGGCAAGCATGATCACTTCTGGCTTGAGAAGGTATATTCCTATGAAGACCTCAAGTGGGAAAGGGATATGATCCAGCAATTGCGTGCGCGTTATCGTGCTGGCATTGGTCTTGGTTATCAATGGCTCGAGGATCGCGAGTTCGATTCAACCGGAACCTGGAATTTCAATCAGGAGTTGGGCGTAAATTGGATTCGCGAGGAATACGATGATTCCGATGATGATAAGAAGAGCGGTTTTTGCGCGCTTCGTTATGCGCATCACTTGACGTATGTGCCGAAATGGGTGGAGAACCTCGAGTTCTTCCACAACTTGGAAATTCTGCCAGATGCTGGCGAATGGAGCAAGTTGATTTCGAAGTGCGATGTAGGTTTAACAACTAAGCTCATCTACGATTTTGACCTTATGGCCAAGATAGAGTGGGAGTTCAATTCCCAGCCGGCCAATGACCGCAAGAAAGATGATATACGCTATATCATCGGTCTTGGTTACAAGTGGTGAGGATAGCCGTTGCATATCCACCGCTGAAAAGCGAAAAGGGAGTGGCGCTGCTGACGCAGAATCGCCAGTTCCAGTGGTTCTCGCGGCCTACTTACATATTCCCCGTAATCCCCGCGACCGCTGCGACGATGCTGCGGCGAGCGGGGCACGAGGTATTGTTTCTGGATGGGATTGCCTCGGAGATATCCGAGGCGGAATTTGATCGTCGGCTTGCCGCGTTCAAGCCGGATTATGTGGTTATTGAAACGAAGACGCCTGTCGTGAAGAGGCATTGGCGTTATATGGCTTCGCATCCCGAATGGCGCTACATCGTGGTCGGCGATCATGTAACGGCGATGCCCGAGGAGACGCTTGGGCAACCAGGGGTGTGGGCTGTGATTCCAGGTGGCGATTGGGATTACGGCTTGGTCGATTTCCTGAATGGTCCTCAAAGGCGGGGGCTCCAACCTTTTGCCTTGCGCGAGAGCATTAAGGATTCTCCATGGATTGATCGTGACTTGGTGAATTGGAAGCTCTATGCCAAGCGAAACGGCAATTTTCGTCGCACGCCGGGAACGTACATAATGTCGGGGCGCGATTGTTGGCATGGCAAGTGCACCTTTTGCAGTTGGACTACCCTATATCCGAAGTATCGAACGCGCGATCCAGAGGATGTGGTCAATGAGATACAGTCGTTGGTGGAGCGATATGGCATTCGCGAGATAATGGATGATTCGGGAACTTTTCCCGTAGGCGATTGGCTGAAGCGTTTTTGCGAGTTGATGATTGCGCGAAGGTTGAACAAGTTGGTTCGGCTTGACTGCAACATGCGTTTTGGGTGCTTGAGCTTTGAGGATTATCGCCTTATGCGCAAGGCGGGCTTTCAGTTCGTGCTTTTCGGCGTGGAGTCGGCGAATCAGGCGACATTGGATCGATTCAACAAGCGGATAACGGTTGAGGATGTGGAGCGTGGTGCGATGTGGGCGAGCAAGGCCGGGCTTGATGTGCATCTTACCTTTATGTTCGGGCATGCATGGGAAGGGCCTGAGGAAGTTGCCAATACCGTTGCTTTGGCGCGCAGGTTATTGGCGAATGGATATGCCTCGACTCTACAATGCACGTTGACGATTCCATATCCGGGGACTCCGCTTTTCAAGGAATTGAAGGAGAGCGATGGATTGGTTAGCGAGGATTGGGACGACTATGATATGCGCAAGGCGATAACGAAGACGCCGTTGATTTCGGAGGTGGAGATAAAGAAGGCGATACAATCGGTGTATCGCGGGTTCTTGCAGCCGCGTGCATTGTGGCATAGAATCACATCGACGCGAACTTTGTTTGATTTCGGCTTTTATTATCGTGGCATTAGGTCGTTAATCGGACATCTAACGGATTTCAAATCATAAGGAGAATTAGTTATGCTTTGGTTCTTAGGCGGTATTGCATTTCTCGTGTTGGGCTATTTCACTTACGGCAAGTTCGTGGAGCGAATCATAGGTCCAGACAATCGGCCGACACCAGCGATGACGATGCCAGATGGCGTCGATTACGTTCCGTTGCCGAAGTGGAAGAACCTATTGATTCAGTTGCTTAATATCGCGGGGATAGGTCCGGTAATTGGAGTTATACTCGGCATTAAATTCGGCAAGATTGCGCTATTGATTATCCCCGTCGGTTGCGTATTGATGGGGGCGGTGCATGATTTCTTCGCGGGGATGATATCGATGCGAATGAAGGGGGCGAACATGCCGAAGATCGTGCGGCAGCATCTTGGTAAGTGGTATTCGTATATTTTCTCGTGGATGCTGATGATCTGTCTTTTGCTATGCGTTACCGTATTCATCAATGTTCCCGCGAATCTAATCAACAATAAGCAATGGTTGCCGCAAGCCAATTTCTTCTGGTGGGCGGTGGCATTGATCTTCGTTTATTACATCATCGCTACGCTTTTCCCAGTGGATAAGATCATTGGCAAGATTTATCCAATTTTTGGGGCGTTATTGTTGCTTGGCTCGGTGGCGATTATGATCGCGCTTATCATCGCGGGCATTAAGGAGCCGTCAATTCTGAATGACTGCGCGGGGTTCGCGAGCTACCAGAAGAAGAATCCGCTTTTCCCGTGTCTTTTCGTCACTATCGCGTGTGGAATCATCTCGGGCTTTCATGCGACGCAATCGCCGATTGTCGCGCGCACTTGCAAGTCGGAGCGCGAGGCGCGTCTCACATTCTACGGCATGATGATCGCCGAGGGTGTGATCGCGATGATCTGGGCGGCTTCGGCGTTGGCGATATACAACATCAAGCCAGAGAATCTCAAGTTGAATGGTTCTGAGGTTCTCGCCAACATCGCCACGCATTTTCTCGGTTCGTGGATGGGCGGCGTTACCATCATCGCCATCGTGATTCTCGCGATTACCTCCGGTGATACGGCGATGCGTTCCGCGCGTCTTTCCCTGGGCGAGACCTGCCATATCGATCAGGTCAACATCGTGAAGCGCGTGATGACGTGTGCGCCAATCATTCTTGTGATCGTCGGTCTGCTTTTGGCCGCACCGTTCTTTTACAGTCTTTTCTTCATGGGAGATTCCATCAATGTCGAGACAGTGTACGGCGTGCTGCCGCCCTTTGATTCTGCCAAAGGCTTCGGGATCGTCATAGCCTTCCTTGAGTTTACGCTGATCACTCTGACCGCCAGATGCGGTTTACCGCAGCTGCTCGGCATCATAGCGATGGCTGTTCCGGGAGTACTGCC
>CALCDB010000028.1 GCA_937901395.1 uncultured Verrucomicrobiota bacterium | reverse complement strand
AAAAAATCGCTGCGTCAGCTCGGTTTCCCCCGGGACGTCATCAGACGGGTGGCGATCGCCATGTACGAGGGGGAGATCAATATGGTCATTCACGCGGGCGGCGGCGCTGCGGAATACGGCGAGGGCGGCAGCGGCGTGGTGTTCTTCACCACCGACAGCGAGGAGGAAATCAATACCCTCACGATGGCAGATTTCGAGTCCCTCACGCACCTTCGAGAGGCGTGGATTAGGCACTACTCCACCGAGGAGGACATACTCTATGCCCGCTTCCTTGAGCTGAGCCTCGACCTTTCCGAGAAGGCCTGACTTTATCGCACTCTGTCCGCCGTAATGGACGAGAACCTTTGTTCCGCCGAACTGCTTAATGAGCTCAGCAACCTTATTTTCTGTATTCTTTCCGAATTCTACTCTCGTAGGAGCGTAATATTTGAAGTTTACCATAAGTAAGTTTATTTATATTGACCAAATATCGCAATTTTTTCTCATTTTTGTATCATCTGTGAACAACACTATGAGATTAAGGTTAATTATCTGTATCTTAATTCTGTCGGCAATCCACTTGTCTATCTCAGCCGGCGCCCAACAGACCAGGCCCATCGCCAAGATAAGGCCCGAGTATGAGTGGGTTCGCGACAAGGGAGATGCTCTTATCGGCAAGGATTCTTGTCTGGTTTTCTGCAACCAGCTGCTCTATCAGGCGAGGGAAAGCGACGACAGCTATCTCCAGTGTCTTGCGCTCCACTACCGAGTCAAGCATTACAACAGGCTGAGCACTGGTGTAGACAATACAGACTATTACACCCAGATAGTAGAGAATTCCGAGGACCTGAGGAGAGTAGCCAAGGAGAACGGGCACGATGAGCTTCTGTTCTTCGGCTATTATGACGAAATCACCTACCACATAGCCAAGAAGATGGGAGTGAGCAAGACCATAGCGGAGGTGGAGAACCTCGAGTATATCTCGCTCGCCGAGGAGATGGGCATCGACTCGGTGATCAACAAGAAACTCATCACCGCCGGCAGGATTTTCCGCTTCACTATGAGCGACAAGGTGCGCACCATCAAGTGCCTCAACGGGTCCGACGCCGACGTGGTTGAATATATCGTCAACCCCGACAGCCTCATCACCAAAGGCCCGCTCCGCTCGCTGCATTTCCCCAAGGATGCAGTGATAGGAGGAGTTATCCGCGGATCCGACACCATAATCGCAGTTGGAGACACCCTCATCAAGCCCTACGACCGTGTGGCGGTGTTCGCCCTGCCCGATGCGGTGAAGGACGTGGAAAGATTCTTTGCCTGAGCCGAAGCGAGGACCTTGTAGCGGAAGGCCCGCGCCCGGATTCCATAGGTTTTCATAAGGTAGTGGTTCATCGCCCTTTCGGAAGTGAATCCGCTCAGTTCGGCAATCTCCGATATCTTGAGCCGGCACGTCCTGATGTCCGACACCAGGCAGGCTGCGTAGCGCACCCTGAAGGAGTTGATGTATGAGTTGAACCCGCCGCGCGATGCAAGCGCACGCGAAAGATACGCCCGGTTCGTACCCACCTCCGCGGCCAGCATTTCGGCCGACAACGTCTTGTTCAGGAAAAGCCTCTTGCCGTAGACGGCCTTCGCACACAGGCCGAGAATCCGCTCCCGCTGCAGGGCCTCCGAGTCGGAGGCCGGCTCGCGCAGGCGGGCCGAGAGACGCCTTATCATCCATCGCAGCACAAGGATGCACCTTGATTCAATGCGCCCTTTTCCTCGCTTCATTCCCGCTTTTCCTCAAAAAGTCACGGCACCACTCCGCCGGGGTGTAGCCGGTGCTGCGGCCGAATGCCGTATTGAAAGTGGTCTGGGAGTTGAAGCCCACCATCTCACGCAGTTCTCCGGTGGAAAGGTCGGGATTGAGCGAAAAGAGCCGCATCGCCTTCTCGGCGTAGACTGGCAGAATCGGCTGCAGATAGATCGCGATGATGCGAAACGCATTGAGAGCCACGGTAATCGTGGTGCGCGTGAGTTCGGCATCGCTCTTCACCGTCTTCCATGGCTCGCGACGATCGAAGTATTCGTTGGCGATATCCGCCAACTTGCATATCTCAACCACTACTTGATTGAATCTGCGCCCTTCGTAATGCTTCGCGATCGCTTCTCCCGCTTCGCGACACTTCGCCAACAACGCCGCGCCCTCATCATCGATCTTGCCCAATTCCCCGCCCAGCTTCTTGTGCAACATCTGCGCGCCACGCGAGGCGATGTTCGTGATCTTGCCTACCAAGTCGCTATTCACCCGCTGAACGAAATCGTCAAGATTGAGATCCATATCATCGGTCGTGCCACCCAACTTCGCCGCATAATAATACCGCAAGGCATCGGCGGGGAGTTTATCAAGATACGTGCGAGCATTCACGAACGTGCCCTTGGATTTGGACATCTTCTCGCCATTGACCGTCAAGAAGCCATGCACGAACACTTTCGTCGGTCCCTTGAAATCGGCGGCGTGCAACATGCCTGGCCAGAAGAGACAATGGAAGCGGATGATATCCTTGCCGATGAAATGATATAGCTCTACCGCCTCATCGTTCCACATGTCGAACTTTCCGGCGTTCTTGAGCGAGGCGATGTAGCCAATCGGCGCGTCTACCCATACGTAGAAGAACTTGTCCTTATACCCTGGTATCTCGAAGCCGAAATACGGGGCGTCGCGCGAGATGCACCATCCGCGCAACGGCTCCTTGAACCATTCCAACAACTTGTTCGATACGTCGCTGGTCGTATGTTCGGGTATCCACTTCTCCAAATACTCGTGCTGCGGTTCCAACTCGAAGTAGAGATGTTCGGAATCCTTGACGATCGGGGTTCCGTCGCATGTAGTGCACTTCGGGTTGCCGAGCTCTTCCGCCCCGTAGGTCGAACCGCACTTATCGCAGCTATCCCCATACTGGTTCTCCGCCCCGCACTTCGGGCATGTCCCCTTTACGAAGCGATCCGGCAGATACATCTTGCAATGCTCGCAATAAAGTTGCGGCGTCGTCTTCTTCGTTATGTAGCCACGCTTTTCCGCCGCCAGGTAAATCTGATTCGAAAGCTCCTTATTCTCCTCGGAATTCGTGGTGTAGTAATTGTCAAAGGCGATCTGGAAATCGGTGAAATCCCTAAGATGCTGTTCACGCGAACGCGCGATCAACTGCTCCGGAGTAATGCCTTCCTTGCGAGCGCGAATCATGATCGGCGTGCCATGCGTATCATCCGCGCAAATGTAGACGCACTCGCTGCCGCAAAGCTTCTGGAATCTAACCCAGAAATCGGTTTGTATGTATTCGACCAGATGGCCGAGGTGGATATCTCCATTCGCGTATGGCAACGCGCTGGTGACTACTATTCTTCTGTTCCCGTTCATAACTATTCGAATTATATCAAATTATGCATTGATGCCACAAGCCTTTGCGAGATCCCCAATGGTCTCGAATCGCTGAAACTCATTGATATCCATGCGTCGGCCAAAATCATTTTCAAGCGTAACCAAGATGCCAAATCCCATGAGCGACGACCACCCATCGACCTCGCGAAACCGCGTCGACGCCGTCACTGGAGAATCCAATACTGCCGATAGCTTATCCAAGAATTCGTTCATAACGCTTCTCCTCCTCGCTTTCGCCGATTACCTTGAAGCCCAACCGCTCGAAGAGATTCTCGACTGGCGCATTCTTCGCCGTCCGCCGCCAGACGGCGAGGATGCGCGTGCACCCGCGAGCGACAAGCTCGCTTTCGATGGCCGACCAAAACCGCTCCTCGATGCCACGCCCTGCGACTCGACAGGACATCACGAAATCGACCACTTCATCCTTCTCGATGATGACGAACGCAACCAGCCCCTGATCGCCAAAGCGATCGCCGGTATGCAAGGTCCAAATGCATCTATCCCTCTCCGCCAAAAGATCGCTCGCCGAATACCTATGCGTGCAGACATTGAATTGATTGGCCTTTTGCGAGAGCTGCGCCACGCGCGCGATCTCATCATCGCGAAGAGGATGAACTTCGGTCCATATCCGCAAGTCGCCGAGATAATCGCGCCGCTTCGCCTCCGCTTGATACTGCGCGGTCTTCACGCGGTCTTCTGCGGTTACTTCGCCTTTCGGAAAATAGGCCTCGATGCATAGCGGCTCTTCGACAATCGCCACTTCCGGGTGGGCGGCGTTCATCGCCAATCGTTCCGCGGGGTTATCATCCACGAACACAAAGGCATCGATGCCAAGGTTAAGCTCCGCGGCGATTGACGATAGATTCTCCGCCTTCGATTGCCAGTTGATGCGAAGTGCCACGAAATCATCGATGGATAAGGCGCCTAAACTGGCAATCCCGGCTAACGCCTCCTCAAGATTGTTCTTCGAAAGGATCGTCAGCAAAATTCCCCGCTCCTTAAGCCGCTTGAGCTCGCGCAGAAAGTCGATCTTGGGTCGTATGTTTTCAAGCCCGTCTTCACCTACGACGCCATCCCAAAGCGTGCCATCCAAATCCACCGCAATTACCTTCTTTACCGCAAGCGCGTTTATTCGCCGCCAAAACTCCCAAAGACTATTTACGTTCGTTACCTCCGAAAATGGTATCTCCACTCCATAGCGCGACTGAATTGCCATTACCAATCGAAGTTGCGCCATCGAATCCCACGCCGGAATCGACTCGTAGGTGGTTTCCAACGAAAGCTCGCTCACCGAAACCTTGAACTCTTCCGCTACGAAGGCCAGAAACTCTTTTACCTCAACCATTGATCACGGAAAGTTTGCACTCGTTGGAGATTGTGATTAGCGCCGCGGAAATTGAAAGACCGCCGCCGAAACCGGCGATCAATACGCGCCCCGTTGCCTTGCAATGCGCAATCGTCGCAGGGATGGAGGCGGAGGAAAGATTGCCGAATCTATCGGCCGAAATCCCAAGTTTGGCTTCTGGTATATTAAGGCTCTTCGCCAGTTGCTTCACCATATAGACATTCGCTTGATGCGGAATGAAGTAATCAAGCCCCGCGCCGCCTTCAACGCCGTTATCCGACATGAATTGGCGCAGAAAATTGACCACATCGCTCGCCACGAACTTGAATACGCCAAAGCCATCCATCTTGATTGCGCCATCATGCTCTAATCTAAGCGCATCACCCTTCTCGCCATCAGTCGCGAACTTGAAGCTCCACTCATCTTCATCGCCATTGACTCCAACGATAGTTGCGCTACCGCCATCGGAAAAGAGTGGCGAGGTAGCGCTATCCTCCGTCTTCACGAATGTCGATTGCCTGTCGCCATCAAGTAGCAATACCTTGCCCTTCGTATCGCGAGCGATCGTCCGAGCGAGAAAGAGTCCATAGCCATAGCCGGAACATGCCAACATCACGTCAAAGGCCATGATATCACGGCTGAGGCCCAATCTCGCCTGCGCTTCGGCCGCACTGCACGGCATACGATAGCGTTGAGTAAACGAAACGGCGATTACGGCCGATATATCTTCCTTCTTGATGCCAGTATCCGCGATCACCCTATCCGCCGCCTTGATGCAAAGATCAAGCGCGCTCACCCCGGGGTTTGCTATGCGCCGCTCGATAATACCTGTCGCCTTGGCCGTCTGCTCGTCATTGGCTACGCAATTCGGCGGCAGGCATACGCAAATTCCCTCGATGCCGACCCCATTCACTGCTCGCCCTTGAACTCCCAATCGGGATACATGAACTTGATGTTCTTGCGATAATACTCCGCATCGACTACTCGCCCATCCTTAAGCGCCTGCACATAAAGCGTCTCCAAATCCTTTATGACTACGCTCTTAACCTGCGCTTCCGCATTGGTGCATTCTTCATTGAACTTACGATTCTCGCGCGCCAACAAACGTGAAGTTAACGGCAAGGTAGGGTCGTTCTCCGGTAATACCACGTTCTTCCCCTGCTTCTTGAGCTTGCCATCCTCGTCAATTACGGTATCGCCTTCGCCGCCAGCCCAAGCAAGATCCACTATCGTCTTTTCCGGCGTAAGCGCGCGTTCGCGTTCCTCCAATTCCATTCGCCATTCTATGAGTTCGCGCTCCGCGTTCGCGAAATCAATTCGCCGCAATTCCAAAAGCTTCGCCTCCGCGATGGTCTTCTCCGAAGCCAACTTCTCCGCTTCCAGTTTGCTCGCCGCTTCCTCCGCCTTCGATCGCTCCGCAGCGGCTATGGCGTCGGCCTTCTTCTGCTCAAGCCGCGCAGTCTCCGTCTTGGCGCGCTGGACGTCTCGCTCATCGGCAATGGCTTTCGCTTTCGCCGCCTCCTCCTTAGCGGCCGCCTCGGCCGCCTTGCGGTTTTCTTCCGAGGTCTTGAGCTCCAACCTCGCGCGCTCACGATTCGCCGCCGCCTCTTCTGCGGCAGCGGCCGCCTTCTTCGCCTCCGCATCCGCGGCGCGCGCACGATTCAACGCCGCTTGTTCTTCCGCCTTCGCCTTCTTCGCCTCTGATTCCGCTTGATACGCCGCCGCATTATTCGCTTCCGCGCGCGCCTGTTCCGCATCCGTACGCTTTACGCTTACGATCGCAACCGCCACGGCGGCAACGATCACCGCCACCGCCCCAACGACTATGGTAATGGACTTCTGATTCATTCCGCTTCTTTCTCGGCTTTTGCGGCCTGCTCGGCATCGTACTTCGCTCGTTCCGTTTGCGATATCGTCAGTTCCTCGGCGGCCTTGAGTTCCTTATCCGCCGCCTCGAGCTTCTCCTTGCGAATCTTTTCGGCCAATGCCTTCAGCTCATCTTGACTTTGATCGTCGAGCATCTTCTCCTCAAGCTCTTTCTGCGCTTCCTCTTCCAACTCTTCCTTATGCATATTGAGCCAGAGATCGCGCTCCTCCTGCGTCATCTTCTGCAGTTCTTTCGCACGATCGACCTTCATCTTCTCAATGGCGATCTTCGTCTTGCGCTCCTCGTCCTGCTTGGCCCATTCGTCCTTTATGCGACGCATCTGCTCCTTGCGGCTAACAGGATCCGCGAGTTCCGAAAGCGACCAGCCATTATTATCCCAAGGCCGCGAATCCGACAGCGCACGCTTCCTGCGTATCGCCTCCGCCTGTGCGGCATCAGAATCGCTAAGCACGTATGGGGTCATGAATACCAACAGCTCCTTGCGATTCTCGGTTTCGGTGACGCTGCCGAACAACCACTTTCCAATCAATGGAATATCCTTCAGAATTGGAATACCGGTTTCCTTGGACGACTTGAAGTTCTCCGTGAGTCCGCCCAAGACCACCGTCTGCATATTGTCGAGTAAGATATCTGCCGACATCTTGCGGGTAAGAGAGGTATCGATTACTGCCGTTCCGCCATCATCGACCAAGATGCTCTGCCCGCTACCCAACTGCGAATATTCCTCTTCGATGGTCAACATTACCGTGCCATTTGGATTAATCTTCGGCGTTACCTTGATGGTAATACCAATATCCTTGGAATCGTACTTTGGCGTGCGAATATAGTTATAGGTCGATGATGAGGTCTCATAGCCATTGAAGAACTTTCTCGCCTCGGTCGCCTCGATCGTCGCTTCCTTGTTATCTACCGTCATCACTACTGGCGAAGCAATGTATTTCGAGCGGCTATCAGTTTTCGTAGCTTGAATTACCGCGCCCAAGTTGAGGCGGTCGGATTTGAAGAAATAATTTAAGCCGCTACCTGTCGGATTAAAGAGATTAGTCGTCACTCCAGAAGTGATATCAAAGAGTTTGCCCGCCATCGTTCCGCCGCCACCGCCAAGCGCATATTGCAATGCTTCACCGCTCGCGCCGCTCGTCCAATACCCAGAACGCTCGCCTCCGATGAATTGAGTCAATGCATCACCAAACTTATTCCACATTATGCCATCTTCATCCTCAATCGTATCCGTACCAGTATATTCATATTGTCTCACCCCGCCCTTGCCATCGGAAAAATTATACATCGGCAATCCATTCGGCCCTAAGAGCGGTCCTTCGACTGGCTGCTTATTGCCAAGCCGTACCCAATCAACGCCGCTGCTCAAATCGTCGCCAAGAGTAACTTCAATGATCGCAGTTTCAATCAACACCTGCGAAAGCTTGATATCCATCGATTCAATGATTGATTCAATCGTAGGAATATCTTCCTTCCGCGCCATTACCACCAAGCCATTGATGCGCTTGTCGGCCAAGACCGTAACGTTATCCTTGTTGAGTTCGCCCGCCTTCGCTTCGCCAGAACGCTGATTCGCCGGCGATTTCGTATTCGTGGTTGTAGTGGTATTGCGCGTTACGCTGCCGCTCGTCCCCTTCGCCGCATTTTGATTCGTATTCGACTTGCCGCTACCCTTCGATGAAACCGAGTTCCCGATAAGATCGTTAATCATATCGGAAACATCCTCCGCCTCGGCGTACTTAAGCCGATACACCTTGACCTGCACATCTGGAGTCGTCTCCACATCCAAAGCCGCGATAACCTCCTTAAAGAACTTCATGTTCGCGGGATTGGTGATGATCAATATCTTGTTCGACCGTTCATCGGCGATCGTGACCACCTTGCCCCTAATCATTCCGCGATCCGCATCCGATACCGACATGACCAGCGATTCATTGGCGCTTGGCGCTTGCGGCTGTTGGGCGTTATTCGCGCCAGGTCTGCCTAACAACCTACCGCCAGGCATCATCGGCCGCATACCGTTATTATTCGACTGCTGATTCTGCGCAGCCCCGCTCTTCTCCTGCTCCTTCTGAGACTCAAGCACGATATTATCCAACACCTGCTTCACTTCGCTCGCATTCGCATACTTGATTTGAATATACTCGACTACTTCATTTACTGGCGTCGCTACATCAATTACCTTGATGATATCCAACATGCGATTGATGTTCTGCTCGGTATCGGTAATGAGCAACGAATTCGCATACTTAAAGCCCAATAAGATTCCAGAGCTGGACTTAATCGGATCCAACTGACTCTTGGCGTCATCCACGCTCATGTTCTTCAGCTTCACCCACATTGACACCACTTTGGTAGTATCGCCAAGCTCGGCATCATCATTCATGATAATTGGAATGCCTTCCGTATGCGCATTCTTACGCGGAACCGCGCGAATGAAACTCTCGCCGTATGGCTCGAGGTGAATCTGATTCATTTCAAGAATCGTTCTAATCGCCTCAAGGTAATCTTCATCCGAAAGCTTCTGACCTGGTTGCGACTTCAATGTGATTTTTACATCCTGAATTTGCGGATCCTTAAGGATCGTCTTATGCGTGCGCTCACCATACGCCTGAAGGATGATATCAACTTCCGTCTGATCCCACTTCAACGATGAGGTCTCATTCGGCTTCTCGGTCTCGGCCTCATTGCGCGCATTGTTGTTCAAGCTTCTACCGGTGCGAATCTCCTGTTGACCAAAGCCAACCATCGCTATCGCAAACACCGCGATTAAAATAGATAATTTTCTCATGCTCACTCCTTAATCATGTAGGCACAGTTCAAAGTAAAACTACCAGATAGATACCCGGGCTTCTTTGAGTTCGGTTTAAAATCTAACTTGGCGAAATCAAACATCCCGTCTTCTGAAGTCTCGATCTCATACATGAAGCGCACCAATGCCTCCAACGAGCCCTCCCAACCGCTAACGATGGGCTGCTCTTTTACTTCGCCGTTCTCTATTATATCTCCGCCCTTATCACGGTTTTGAATGCGCAATACGCTTCTTTCCGCAATCTCACCCATGATCTTATACCACGTGGTATCGGTATCGGTGCCGCTCTTGAAACTGGGAATCATCGCCTTTGCCGCCTCGTAATCATCAATCCACTTGCGCTTCTCGCCTATCAATTTCATGTGCGAAGCATATTCCGCCTTCGCCTTCTCATAGTTCTTCTTCGCCGATTTCCAGGATTGCTTCGAATGCATGAAATACGTAGCGCCGGCAATCGCATACATAACGACCACCGCCAACATCGCCATCACGGCTTTCTCTTTGAGCGACATCGTATTCATTATTCCTCCTCCACCTTGTAGATAAGATCGAGGTTAAAGCGCCATTTGCCATCCTTGCTTGATGATAGTCCTCTCAAGTCAACCTTTTGAAATACACGAACGCCCTCATCCTCTTCATCGGCCTCATCCCGTTCGACCATCTCCGCCATCGCGTCCTTAAAGCTATACACCAACTGCTCCGAATCTGCCTCGCCCGAGAATCTTACGCCATCATCGCGCTTGAACGACCAATTCTGCAAGGTAATCCCCTGCGGTAGACGATCTGATATCGCCTTCATTATCTCCAATGCCCCGTGAGCATGATTCGAGTACTTATTTACCAACTCGACCTTGTCCTTCATGTCCCTGACTTCGAGATAAGCCCTATCATGTTGCTTCGTAAGCGACTTCTGGTGCTTGGTCATGTAGTCATACACGATTGGAACCCCTAAAAGCGTGGCCATAATCAACGCCCAAACTCCCCCCGCAACTGCCAAGTACTTTATGAGCTTGGCCTTGAACCGCGTATCTTCCAATACTTGCGCCCAGGAATCAGGCAAGGCATTGAGCGCATTTGGATCATCGCTACGCTCTGCCACTCCGACCAACGCCGCATCGCTACCTATCTTGACATTCCTAATTGGGGCTCCCAAATTCAATTCCGGCGAAGTCTCGTCTCCCGACGTAACGTAGATAATCTCATCCAACTCACGTGCGCCGCCAAAATCCTCCGCCTCCAAAAGCACCAGCATGATCTCGCGCTTCAATTCCGCTTCATTCGCGACCGCACGAATCGCAGACGGTCTATCGCCGTCAAGCACGATCATGGATATGCAATCAACTGACTTTATCAGTATCAACTTGCGAACGCCACCCTCTTTCGCCCCTATCACGCCCCATAAGCCGCGCAACTGACCTATCGCCAATGAATCAACTCGCGTCACATTCAACTTCGCCTCGTCCAACTTGTCCGCTATGTCATCGGCGGCGCTTTCCGGCAACGCGGCGGCAATTACTACCTTGCCTTCCTCGCTTTCACTTACCAATTCGCAACTTATGGTAAGCGGCTCATCGGGAAATGGGCTCATGGCCTTGAGAATTGGAGTGGCGACTTCAACAATATCCTCGCCGGAACCAACTCGAACCATCTTAATTATTAGACGGTTCAAAGGCAACGCCAACACTGCTTCACGTCCATTTTCTCCAGACGCGAACATGCGCAACTCTCCACCCTCGAAGGCGGCGACCTGTATATCCTTCAACATTGGCGTTAATTATACCAAATTTTCAATCGTCATGCCACGCAGATCAATATCAAATTTGTAAAATTTTGAAGTTGGACTCGGCGGATTCCGTTCCAACAATTTACGAATCCTCTCGCGATTTGAACGACTTTTCGCCAAAATATACATAAATCCGCCGCCACCTGCGCCAGCCAAGGTCACCGCTGAAACGTATGGACGTATTGCATCTATAATATCATCGACCTTTTCATTGGTGGAACCGGCATCCAAAAGTTTCTTGTCACGCCAATACTCGTTTATGCAATCGGCGAATTGCCGTATATTGCCAGAGACCGCTGCTTGCGCCGCTTTCTCCGCCCCAAGCTTCAGTGAACCGATCAGGATCTTACCGAAGTTGTGCGGATTATCCGCGTAAAAACCAAGCACTCGTTTAAGCACATTTCTGGCCATACGCTTCTGCCCCGTAAAGTAAAGCAACGAGCGTTCCTTGAGCGTGGATATAAACGACGGCTTCGGTTTCACCTTGGAAATCGCCACTCGCTGTTGCATCCCCCGCTTGGTTCTCATCAGCTTTATTCCAGGCGTCATCCCCGCGAATTGATCTTCCCACCCGCCGCCAGTGCGCATTTCCTGTTCCAACTTCAGGGTAAGCGCGCCTATTTCAGAATAGTCGACTCTCCGCAAGAGCGCGGCGATTGTCGCCGCCCCGAGAATGGACGAAGTTCCCATTCCGCTGCCCTTCGGCAAATCCGCGGAAATCGTGATATCAAGCCCTCGCTCGCCAAATTTAAACCCTGTTACCGCCAATGCGCTCTTAACGAGACAGCACCAATCATGTGGATCATGATGATCCGCGATCTCCGCCGCGCTTCGAATGATCTTTCGCTTACCAAGATCGCGCGACACCACCCTTACCAACTTGTCCCTTCTCGACTTTATCGTAACTTCAATTGGCCGCACGCCGTCTAACGTCACCGCCGCCGCCAATACCGTCCCGCCTTCTTTCATGCAAATGGGCGGCGTATCGCTCCAACCCCCGGAAAAGTCAATTCTTACTGGCGCGGTTACTCGAATAAAACTTCGCGTCTGCAAAAGTCTCGCGTGATTGACGCGCTTCATTTTCTCGCCAAGCTCATGCTTCTGCCAAAGTCCATCACTCTTGAAATTATCGTCTATCCTGTATTTGAGATGGTACCACTCATTTCTACCCAATGGCAATGAGGTTAGGCACTCTCCCCGCTTAAGCGCAATCGTTCCGTATTCCTTCGGCACATTAGTGACAATGTTATCACCTTCCAAATGATCAATTGGCGCCTCGACCCCATCTACTATTACCCCGTTATGTCCCAAAAGATTCAATAATTCACGCGAAGAGCCAATATGAAAGAACTTGCACATTGGAACTAAGCTCACGCTGAATGGTGCCAAGCCCTGCAACAATAACCTTGGGAATTGCTCGTAAATATCTCCGGCGATAGGTAGCGCGCTCACCTTCTTGGCCGTTGACCAATCAAAATACAATATTCCGGTATCGATAAAATGAGAGCCCCTGCACACATTTGGCTTTTGCAGAAAATCAATTACCTTGCCATCCTTCTCGATATAGACTCCATGCCGCCGAGCCTGCCACGGACCATCTGGATACGCGACTCCCGTAACCCCGGATTTTGCAAATTTTACCTGCGAATAGTCAAGGTAGGGTATCACGTCTCCGCAACACCCGAACACACCAGGCACATTCGGCAACTTCTCCATTTCCTCGATGATATGATCTATCATCGGCCTGCGATCCGGCATCGGCACGAATGCCTTGCCCATCGCCGCATAAGCAGGCGTTCTCTTTGCATCCCCGCCACTATGACAAATTAGCACTCTCCCGCTATTGCGAATCAATCTTAGCGCGTTTACCGTCGCCCCCAATGAACCAACTCGCCGATTGCCAGGGTCCGGCACGACTAAAAATTTTGAGCGCCCCTTGAGTTGTTCGCGATATCCCTTTGCTTGGGCCGAATTAGCCGCAGTTACTACTATGAGATCGAATTTCATATCACTTAATCAAATTTATATGTTTGCCCTGGTATCGGTGCTACCGCATTCGGAACCCCATGTTCCTTCATCAATGTTACCATCGCCGAAACTTTTTCTGGCTCGCCATGAATCGCAAATGCGTGCCTGACATTATCCTTGACCTCGCAAAGCCAATCAGTTAATCCAGCTCGATCTGCATGTGCAGAAAGTGCATTGATAACTTCGACCTTTGCCTTAAGCGCTACTTCCTCCCCCAATATGCGAATGACCTCGCGCTTCTCTACGATTCGTCGCCCTAATGTATTCTCCGCCTGAAATCCGCAAATGAGAATTATGTTATCTTCATCCTGCACGCAATGTTTTAGATGATGCAGAACTCTCCCTCCCTCGCACATACCGCTCGCGGCAATTATTATCATCGGCCCTGACATATCGTTAAGCGCCATCGATTCTTCGGGCGTGCCTACGTATACCATACCTGGGTACTGCAATGGATCCTTGCCCGCCGCCAACATCGCTCTTGCCTCGTCGTTGTAGACCTCTCGATGATTGGCATATATCTTCGTTGCCTTCTGCGAGAGCGGCGAATCTATATAGAGCTTTACTTCGCGCGGAACTTTGTTCTTTTCCTTTAATTTGTTTAGATAGTAAATTATCTGCTGTGTCCGCCCTACCGAAAATGCGGGTATCAACAACTTGGAATTATGCCTATCTATGTATTTAAGATATTTCTCAAGTCTTAATTCAACATCGTCGGCCGTTGGATGGAACTTATCTGCATATGTCGATTCTATCAATAGGATATCTGCGCCGGATGGATATTCATAGTGCCGCAATATTGGTTGATTGGGTTGCCCCAAATCACCTGAGAAAAGCAATCGATGATTGTGCCCATGATCGCTCTTGATGTCAAGTTGTACTAATGCGCTCCCCAATATGTGTCCGGCATTGAAGAATTCGAGCGTAATTCCAGGTGCGATTTCTCGTGGCGCGTGCATATGAGTGGGAACGAATAACTGCATCAAGGCCGTGACGTCCGATTCATCGTAAAGCGGCTCGAATAGTTTCTTCCCCTCTTTGCGCCTACGCTTGTTGATATATTCCAAATCACGCTTCTGCAAAAAGCATGAATCCCTGAGCATGATATCGCATAAGTCAGTGGTGGATTGGCGCGCAAAAACACGTCCCCTAAAACCTTGGCGAACCAATTGCGGTAAATTGCCGGAATGATCAATATGCGCATGTGAAAGAATTACATAATCAATCGTCTTTGGATCAATTGGTATGTTGCGATTCTTCTCAAACGCCTCCTTGCGATGCCCTTGATAAAGCCCGCAATCAAGTAAAATCCGTTTGCCATTCGCTTCCACGAGATGCATGGAGCCGGTCGTCGTCTGCGCAGCGCCATAGAATGTTAACTTCATTTGCTCCTCCCAATTAGCTTGTTCGCAAGGCTTTGCAAAAATACTGTGTTCCCGCCAAGTCGTGAAAGTGCCGAAATCGCCGCGTCCGTCGTGCTTTTCACCAGCGAATTTGTCTTTTCGATGGAATAAGGACTATCCCCATCCAACAAATCGTCTTCGTACTGAAATGCCAACCCAAGGTTAAGCGCAAAGCGCTCCAATTGCGCTACCTCTTCCGCGCTTCCGCCTCCGGCGTATCCACCCATCATCGCGGCCGCTATAAATAAATCCGCCGTCTTGTGTTCGTATATGTAATCATAATCCGCCCCCTCGCCTCGCGTAATATCCTCAACCTGCCCACAAACTACGCCTACTCCTTTCGCGCCTAACACCTCCACTATTTCCTTGACCCTACGTGGCGACATAGCTGCAACTTGATACGCAAGTGATAATAGCGCGTCTCCGGTTAGAATGGCATTGGCTTCGCCAAATTTCTTCCAAACGGTTGGTTTGCCGCGCCGCTCGATATCATTGTCCATCGCCGGCAAGTCATCGTGTATAAGCGTGTAATTATGTAGTAGCTCTATCGCGACTGCTGGATATTTCGCATCTTCCATCTTGCCGCCTACTGCAATTGCCGATCCAAGGCATATAAGCGGGCGTATCCTCTTCCCGCCAGTCCCAACCGCATAGCGCATCGCATCGGAAAGCACTTCCGGCCGCCCTTTAATCAACACTTCATCTATGGTTCGCTCAATTAATTCCAGCATTTCTTCCATGACTAACCGATTACTACCCTCCTCCCTTCGATGCGATACTTACCAGATCCAATAATCCTGAGCGCCTCTGGAAACGCGATGTGCTCTTGCTCCTGAATTCGCGCGTGCAACGTTTCCGGTGTATCATCCTCCATTACCGGCACGGCTTTTTGGATGATTATCGGCCCCGAATCAGTGCCGGCATCGACGAAGTGCACGGTAACGCCTGCTACTTTACAACCATAGTCAAGCGCCTGTTTCCAACTGTGCACCCCGGGAAACGCTGGCAGCAATGCCGGATGAATGTTGACGACGCGATTGGGGAACGCGTTTAATAGCTTGGGTTTTACGATGCGCATGAAGCCAGCCAACGCTACCGTATCTACTCCGGCCTCCTTGAGCTTGTCAATGCACCTATCCTCCGCCATCCCTTCCAACTTCGTACGGAACGGAGCGCAATCAAGATATTCCGCCTTGATGCCATGCTTGCGCGCTCTCTCCAATATTTTCGCGTCTGGAAAATCCGCCAGCACGATCTTTATTTCGGCGTCCAACTCTCTTGCGTCAATCGCCTCCATTATCGATTGCATATTCGAGCCGGCGCCAGAACCCAATATTCCTAAATTTAACTTGGCCATGACTATGTTGTATTATATACGATTTTTGAAATTAGGTCAAAGCCCGAAGAAATGCTCCTGCCCCGACGAATCGACTACGCAGCGCCAAAGATCTCCGGAAAGATTGAGCTTTTGTCTCTCTATGGTCGCAAGCGCAATCGGAACTGCCATGTAAAGTTCGCTCATGCTGCTACCTATTACGCAATCCGTTCGTCCTGCCATCGCCACATGCACCGCATTTCGCGCCAACATATAGCAACGTATCGCGTCTGTGCCTTTCGCGGCAACCGAACGAATCATGTAACTTGGATCAAAATACTTTACCGTATGCTCCACTCCCTTCGCCTTGAAGTATTCTCCAATTCGCCTCTTCAAATAATCTCCGATATCTTTCTTTAGGATATTCCCCGATGCGTCCTTCTCCACCTTCTCGTTGAAGAATTTCTGCCCAGCGCCTTCCGCCACCACTACCACCGCATGATCCTTGCCGCTCGCAAAGCGCCTTTCAATCGCGGACAGCAATCCATGCTCGCCTTCGATTTCAAAATCGGATTCCGGAACCAGACAAAAATTTACGACCGGATTCGCCATTGACGAATATGCTGCGATAAAGCCGGAATCGCGCCCCATTAATTTCACCAACCCGATTCCATTATGCGCGCCCTTCGCCTCGATGTGCGCATTCCGAATCACTGCCGTAGCTTCCCCTACCGCCGTCTCGAAGCCAAACGAACGCCCTACGAAATACAGGTCGTTGTCAACGGTCTTGGGTATGCCTACGATTGAAATCTTAAGACCACGCCTTAGCACTTCTTCCGCAATTTCGTGCGCACATCGAAGCGACCCGTCTCCGCCAATGCAAAATAGAATATTGATATTCATTCTGACCAACGTATCGACGATCTCGGTCGTCGGCTGTTGACCTCGCGAAGAACCAAGCACCGTTCCTCCAAGTTCGTGAATCAAGTCGACGGAATCGAAATCAAGCGGAATTGGCGCATATCCATAACGAGGCGAAAGCCCCGCGTATCCATAACGTATGCCAAAGATTGATTCGATTCCATAATCGGCTGCAAGAATCTCGACTAACCCCTTGATTACATTGTTAAGCCCAGGACAAAGCCCCCCCGCGGTTACGATTCCAACGCGTGTCCACGCCGGATCGTGAAATATCTTTTCATGCGGACCTGCCCGCTCAAACGATGGTATGTGGCCAAGCCGTTCCTCCCACTTGCCTATCTTGTCAAAATCTACATCAATCAAAATGCGTTGACCCTCTCGAACAAAATCATGATGCCGCACTGGCGACTTGATTGTACAAGGCCCCAAGACCTTTACGTCACAATTATATTTCTCTCGATCCGAAAGAATCTTCTCTATAATGTCAACCATGTAATATCCCTCCTATTCGAACATGCGGATATTATATCATAAATAACAAAAGCGCGGTTCGATTAAGAACCGCGCCCTCGCTCTTTTAGTTAGGCGCTTGAGAAAACAGAAATGTTTGTTATGAGGTTTCACCATAGGTCCGGTTAAGGACCTTGAATCTCCTTAGAAAGGAGGTGATCCAACCGCTGGTTCCCCAACGGTTACCTTGTTACGACTTCATCCCAATCACCACCCACACCTTAGGCGGACAAATGCCCGACTTCGGGTGCAGACGGCTTTCATGATGTGACGGGCGGTGTGTACAAGGCCCGGGAACGCATTCACGGCGTCGTAGCTGATACGCCGTTACTAGCAAATCCGACTTCACGGGGTCGGGTTGCAGACCCCGATCTGAACTGAGGCCGGCTCTCTGGGATTGGCTCCACCTTGCGGTCTCGCGTCCCTCTGTACCGGCCATTGTAGCACGTGTGCAGCCCTGGATGTAAGGGCCATACTGACTTGACGTCATCCCCACCTTCCTCCTGCGTAAACAGGCAGTATGGTACGAGTTCCCAGCATTACCTGATGGCAACATACCAAAGGGGTTGCGTTCGTTGGTGGACTTAACCAAACACCTCACGGCACGAACTGACGACAGCCATGCAGCACCTGTCTATCGGATAACCTCCGCCCTACTTTCATAGGGCATTGCCGACGATGTCAAATCCAGGTAAGGTTCTTCGCGTTGCATCGAATTAAGCCACATGCTCCTCTGCTTGTGCGGGCCCCCGTCAATTTCTTTGAGTTTTAGCCTTGCGGCCGTACTCCCCAGGCGGCACACTTAACGCGTTAGCTAAGGGACGGGACCGGTGAAATGGCCCCACCCCGAGTGTGCACCGTTTAAGGTCGGGACTACCAGGGTATCTAATCCTGTTTGCTCCCCCGACTTTCGCGCCTCAGCGTCAGT
>CALCDB010000027.1 GCA_937901395.1 uncultured Verrucomicrobiota bacterium | reverse complement strand
TGTCGCCCGTGCGGACGCACTTCTGCACGTCCGTGAGGCGCGTCCCCGCCGGATGTTCCATCGCGCCCATCAGATACGGCACCAATGGATGCATCCCCGCCGTGGTGAACAATACCGTCGGGTCGTTCTCCGGTATCACCGACGCCCCTGGTATTATCGTATGCCCCTTCGATTCAAAGAACTTTAAATACATATCGCGGAGTTCATCCGCCGTGAGATTGTTCATTTTCTTCCTCCTAAAGCTGACTTGATTATCTGTTCCACGCTATCTATTTCTGGATGTTTCGCGAATACCTCCGCTACCATCTTGGCGCTCGTTTCCTCATTGAAGCCAAGCGCCCTTAAGGCCGATATCGAATCAACGATGATCGGCGATGCCGCGCCGCCCTCGTCTTGCCCGACGAACGCCCGAACCTTGTCGCGCAATTCGATGCATATCTTCTCCGCCGTCTTCTTGCCCACTCCCTTGATCGCCGAGATCCGCTTCGCGTCGCCCGTGGAAATCGCCGCCGATAATTCGCTGATCGAACAACCCGAGAGGATGGCGATGGCGATCTTCGGCCCTACTCCGCTTACCGAAATCAACTTGCCGAACATTTCGCGCTCATTTTTCGTGGCGAAGCCGAATAGCGTCTCGTCGTCCTCGCGCACCGAATGAAAGGTAATGAGCTTTACTTCTTCGCCAACGTGCGGCAACTTGTCGTATGTGGAAATTGGTATCAGCGCCTCGTACCCGACCCCCGCCGCCTCGATTACGGCGCTCGTCGGTTCCTTCGAAACCAATTCGCCTCTGATATACGCTATCATGCGAAAAGCTTCGCGAGCTTCTCGAGCTGCGCTACCTTCTCCTTGTTCTCGGCGAGCTTGCGCTTCGCCTCTTCCACAATCGCCGCTGGCGCATGCTCGACGAACGCCTTGTTCGCCAACTTCGCCTCGCTGGACTTTATGAACCCGCTTAACTTCGCCAACTCGCCGGCGATTCGCTTTGCTTCCGCCGCTTTGTCGACCAATCCTTCCAACGATAGGTATATCGTCCCGAAGCGCGTCATCTTCGATGGCATCGCCAAATCGCTCCCCGCCGCCACGAACTCGATCGACTCCGCGCGAATCGCCTTCTTCAGGCTCTCCGCCTCGGCTTTCGAGCGCGCGTCATCCGTCGCAATCGTTACCTTGACGAATGCGGAAGGCGCCACCTTGTATTCCGCCCGCAATGCACGCCCCGCCGTAATCGCCTCGCGCTTCGCATTCACGAAATCGTATACATCGTCCGTCAGCGCCCAAGCCGCCTTCTCCTCGTCGCCGTATCCGGTGGGATACTCCGCGAGCATTATCGTCTCGTCTCCGCCAAGGTAACCGAGTTGATGCGCTACCTCTTCCGTCACGAACGGCATGTATGGGTGCAACAACTTCAATGCCTTGTAGAATACGTCCTTGAGTATCGTTAGGGACATCGCCTTGTGCGGCGAATCCTTCACGTATTCCACATACCAATCGCAGATTTGCGTCCAGAAGAAATCGTAGACCGTGAGCGCGCCATCTTGAATGCGGTAGTTCTCGAGTATCTCGTTCATCTTCTTGCACGCCTTGTCGCACGCGATTAGTATGTGCTTGTCGTCCGCCGAAAGTTCCTTCGGCTCGATTGGCGCGCTCTCGCCCTGCATTTCGATGAACTTCGCCACGTTCCAGATCTTCGTGCAGAAATTACGCCCGATCTCGAACTTCTCCTTGTTTACCTTGGTATCGCATTCAAGCGAAGTGATCAAGGCGATGGAAAAGCGAAGCGCATCAGCCGAATACGCGTTGATGAGTTCCAATGGATCCAACGAATTTCCGAGCGACTTCGACATCTTCCTGCCTTGCGCATCCCGAACGATTCCGTGGATTACGATGTTCTTGAATGGCGGCTTCTTCATGAAGTGAATGCCCGCCATCATCATCCTCGCTACCCAGAAGAAGATGATATCCTGCGCCGTTACCAAATCGCACGTCGGATAGAAGTATTCGAGGTCTTTCGTCTTCTCCGGCCAACCCAGCGTGGAGAATGGCCATAGCCACGAACTGAACCACGTATCCAAAACATCCTCGTCTTGCCGCAAATCCTCAATCTTGAGCGCCGCATTGCCCGTCTTCGCCTTCGCCTCCGCCAATGCCGCTTCCGCGCTCTCCGCTACGAATATATCGTCTCCAAGATACCACGCTGGAATGCGATGCCCCCACCAAAGCTGACGCGAGATGCACCAATCCTGAATGTTCTCCATCCAATTGAAGTAAATCTTGCTCCAACGCTCCGGAACGAATCTCACCTCGCCGCTCTTCACCGCCGCGATCGCAGGCTCGGCGAGCGGCTTCATCTTCACGAACCACTGCTTGGAAAGTCTGCTCTCCACTACTTCGTGACACCGATAGCAATGCCCTACCTGATTGTCCAGATCCTCGATATGATCGAGAAATCCGCCGGCCTCCAAATCCTTCACAATCGCTTCGCGACATTCCCAACGATCCATCCCGCGATACTTCTCGCCCGCGAGCTCGTTCATGTGCGCATCATCCGTCATGATGTTGATCTCTTCGAGATTATGCCGCTTGCCAACCAAGAAGTCGTTCGGATCGTGCGCTGGCGTGATCTTCACAATGCCCGTACCGAATTCCTTGTCCACGTAATCATCGCTGATTACCGGTATTTCCCTGCCCGTGAGCGGCAGTATCACCGTCTTGCCAACCAAATGCGCATACCGCTCGTCCTTCGGGTTCACCGCTACCGCCGTATCGCCAGGCAATGTTTCGGGACGCGTCGTGGCGACCATCACATAATCCTTGTATGGCTCGCCGTTGACTCCCTTCTCGCTCGTTACCACCGGATACTTGATGTACCAGAAATGCCCATGATTCGGCTCGTGCTCGACCTCATCGTTCGCAAGCGCGGTTCCGCAGCGTGGACACCAATTCACGATATAGTTGCCCTTGTAAATCAACCCCTCGTCATAAAGCTGCTTGAACACCTTGGTTACCGCCTTCGAACAACCCTCGTCGAACGTGAAGCGCTCGCGCTGCCAATCCGTCGAATTGCCCAACATCCTTTGCTGATGGACGATTGTGCCGCCATACTGCTTCTTCCATTCCCAAACTCTCGCCACGAACGCCTCGCGCCCAAGATCTTGACGACGCTTGCCCTCCTTCTTAAGCGCCTTCTCCACTACGTTCTGCGTTGCGATGCCCGCATGATCGGTTCCCGGCAGCCACAATGTCCGCCTGCCCTGCATGCGCCGCCAACGAACGAGAATATCCTGAATCGTCTGATTCAGCGCGTGCCCCATGTGCAAAATACCGGTTACATTCGGTGGTGGAATCACCACCGAATACGGAACACCCTCGCCGGGCTCTTGATGAAAATACCCCTTCTCTTCCCAAATCGGGTACCATTTGGCTTCCGCCGCCTTAGAATCATAATGCTTATCCATCATCATTCAACCTCTTTCAACTAAAGTCGTGGTATTATATCATACCCGCTCTCCAAAAATCAACCACTTCACCCCAAATCTTATCTCCGCGCCCCTTCCCCTATTACAAGTCCTGCTTCCTCCACGCCTACGGACGACACCCCCGCCATCCTACCGCCCCTTCAAGCCAATTCTCACCAAACCCTCGTACCAATGGGGTCAGACCCCACTGCGGTCCAACTCAAACTGCTTCCCAGTGACCGCCCTTGTCAGGCCCCACGCGACGAATCAAGTTGGCATCCTTCAACTGGCGGATGACCTTCTTGACACCGCTTTCGGACATATCAAGCGCATCCATCAGTTCGGCGATTGTAACGCCGGGAAGCTCCTTCATGATCTCCCAGATTTTCTGGTCACTTCGCCCCGTGCGTTTCTGGTCACCCTTCCGGGTTGTTTTCTGGTCACTTTCCTTGATGTTTTTCTGGTCACTTCCAACCCGTTTTTTCTGGTCACTTTTCAAACTCGCCTCATACGCCCGTCCCTTCGCCTTCAACGTGCGAAGGATCTTGTCGAGCATGAAGTCGATAAAGGGACCCGAATCGCCGTCTGCCGACGCCTTGCGGATTGCCGCGTAATAATCCCGCTGATGCGCCCAGACAATGTTCTCAACCGGAGCCGCGTAGAATTCGGGACGCCATTTGCCCAGCAAAGCCGTCTGCCACAACCTTCCCGTCCTCCCATTGCCGTCAGGGAAAGGATGGATGAACTCAAACTCGTAATGAAAGACGCAGCTCTTGACGAGGATGGGATCCTCCGACTCGTTGAGCCAATCAAACAAGTCACCCATGAGCGCCGGAACACGCTGCCACGGCGGTGCCATGTGGAGAACCTGTCCGTGTCCATTCACGACTCCGACGCCTTGCGTCCGCCATTCGCCGGGACGATCCACCAACCCGTCCGTCATCAGTCCATGCGCTTTCAGAAGATCGTTCATCACGTATGGATTGAATGTCTCGATGGCTTCGTATGCACGATGTGCGCACTTGACCTCGGTGATTTCCCTTTTCGTCCCGGCGACCCGCTTACCCGCCAGCAACGCCGTAATCTGATCCTCTGTCAGCGTATTGCCTTCTATCGCCGTCGTACCGCGAATCGTACGAATGTGATTGATCTTGCGCAGACGAATCCCGTCCGGACCTTCCATCGCAATGCGGTATCGTTCGACTGCCGCCGCGATTTCTGTCATCAGCGTCATTGCCTTCCCGCTCACCGTGTACGGCGGCTTGTAGTTCTGTTTCTTTTTCATCTTAACTGCCTTCCGTACCAATGGGGTCAGACCCCACTGCGGTCCCGCATTGTAGTTGAAGAAACTCCTTTTTCTCCGCCTCG
>CALCDB010000026.1 GCA_937901395.1 uncultured Verrucomicrobiota bacterium | reverse complement strand
ATTGGGATAGACCAAATCCATATATCTCTCCCGCCCCGCCTTGTCCAGCTTAATCGACGTAAGCCCCGGAAAATCCTCGACCTTCAGAACCGAATGCATCCCATCGCGATTCATGTATAGGTCGCCCGTGTTTCCCTCCGCCTTCGCTCTCGCCAACTTCAACCGCGCCTCAAAGCATCCATACTCGAAATTCCACTTCATATTCTGCTCGCCCAACACAATCGACTTGCCGAATATCCCCGTCGCATCTACCGTCGCCATCGGACCCAGCATCATCGGACGATTCCGCATCTCTCGCGCATAATCCAATAATTCCTGATACCGCGGGAACTTCTCCAATCGCTTTAGATCGGTATCCGCCTTGATCGCGTCCGCATTCCTGAAACCGAGATCGATCGCCGTCTCCAATTCCTTGAACGCTTCCTCTTCGCGATTCGAGAAATATGCGAGCGAACACGCGAGATTGTAATGCCAGGTAGGATCATCCGGCAACAACTTTATTCCCTTGCGGCTCGCATCCTCCATCGTGGCGGTATTGCCCTCGCGCGCCGCCATCGTGAACTGCTTTCTTAAGTATTCATGTGTCTGAAAGCGAGATGGATAATCCCATATCGACAACACCGCCAATACTGCACAAAGGAAATTCATTTAGCCCTTCAATCGCATCCACTTCGGCAACTTCACTTGTTTGGCCTCTCGACTCTGATTCGTCGATAATGTGCTCACCGTGCCGATTGACGGCGACTCCAAACTGGCGATTCTCGCCATCAATGCCTGCTGACGCGTCGCCTGCTGACGCCGCAATTCCTCATTCAACTGACGCTCGCTCAATAACTCCTTCTCGCGCAACTGCAACTGCTCGCGCAACTTCTGCACCTCGTCGTTGAGTTCGCTGATATCCTTCATGTTCTCCGTTGAACGAAGCTTCTCGGTCTTCGCCATCTTCAGCTCCGCCTCCAACCTCGTAATCGCCTCGTTCTTGTTCGCTACCTCGTTGTCGTACTTGTGCGTAAGCTCGTCCAACTCTTTGCGCAATTGCGCC
>CALCDB010000025.1 GCA_937901395.1 uncultured Verrucomicrobiota bacterium | reverse complement strand
CGTTCGCAGCGGGAGCGAATCCGGTCGCGACGCTCGATAACGTGAATCTCGAGAGCTTCATCGGCGATAATCCGAATTGGCCGGTTTACGAAGGCGATGATGTGCATACCAACGAATGGAAGCATTCCACCTTCCGCGAGGTCGCGTTCTACCACACCTCGAAACTCTACTCCTCGCTCGCCGCGGTTTGCAATCAACCGGCCGATACGGTGGTGTACGGCACGATTTACACGGCCGACAAGAAAAATCCAATCGCCGAGGCCATTGCCATCAAGGACGGCAAATATATTTACGTTGGCAATGAAGATGGCGCGAAGGAGTTCATCTCGGATGGGGTTACCGAGGTAGTCGATCATCGCGGCAAGGGCATGGTGATGCCGGGTTGCACGGATGGGCATTCTCACTATACCATGAAATTCTGCATGGACAATATGAAAGGCGGCGTGATGTTCGATCTCAAAGACGACAAGTCGGCCGTGCTGAAAAAGGTGGAGGCGGCCGCAATCAAGGCGAAGGAAGCCGGCAAGAGATCGCTTTTTGGATTTGGTTGGAGCATCATAAATCTTCTCGTGAACGAGCGTCCGACATTGGCGGAACTCGACGAGGTCACGCATGGGGTATCGACGGTAATCTTCGATCAGGCGGGACACCACGCTTATTGCAACTCGGAATGTCTGAAGCGTTGCGGCATCATCGACGGCGAGGGAAACGTCCTCATCAAGGAGATCGACGGAGGACTTCTGGAGTTGGACAAGAATGGGTATCCGACGGGATATGCGGAAGAGCGCGTTACAGGGTATTTGATGCGCATGGGTGGAATCGATTACGATGAAATCATTGACGACGAGGTAGCCAAGGCCGCCATCAGCGCAACGCAGAAACTCTTGCTCTCCACGGGTTATACCGCAGCGCTGGAAGGTTGGAGCAATATGTTTCATCCAAGCAAGCTTTACGAGGCCGCGAAGAGTATGGATGACAATGGCGAACTTACGCTCGTGTTTCCGATGACATACGAAGTCGAACCATGGCAGACGGACATCGACAAGGAGATCGCCTACCTCGAATCGCTCAAATCGACGTACGGAACGAGGCACGTTCGACCAGAATACTTGAAAGTCTTCATGGATGGCGTAGTGGAGACCAAGACGGGCGCGATGGTCAAGCCCTACAAGGACGGCACGGTTTACAAGAGTTTCTGGTCGATCGAGCGTTTGGCCGACATCACGAGGGCGAGTAATGCAAAGGGGCTGACCGTGCACACCCACACAATGGGAGACGCCGCGATTATGGAGACGGCGGAGGCCTATATTCAGGGCGGGGATAAGTTGCGTCGCAATTGTTTGGTGCATCTTCGCAATGTGCGCAAGGAAGATTTCCAACGCTTCGCCGACAACAACATCGCCTGCTCAGCCGGCTTAACCTGGCATGTATCCAATGGAAAGGACTATGATAAACTGATGTCGGAGTTCTTGGACGATGAATACGTTAATCACGCCTATCCAATTAAGTCGTTCTTCGATGCTGGAATCAGGGTTTCCAGTCATTCGGACTTCCCGGCGAATATTCCGTGTCCGCAAGATCCATTTGGCATTATGGAAGTCGTCATTACCGGGCAGATGCCAAATCCATCGACGGGGGAGTTTCTTTCGCCGTACGACAAGGAAGAGCTCGTGACGCGCGAGCAAGTGCTGGAGGCGCTGACGATCAATGGCGCGTGGCAGATTGGGCTGGAGGATGAGCGCGGTAGCATCGAGGTCGGGAAGTGGGCGGACTTCGTGCTCGCCAATAGGGATGCGTTTGCTTGCGCGGTGAACGAAATTCACGATACCAAGGTAGTTTCCACTTGGTTCGAGGGCAAGAAGGTATATCAGGCGGCGGAAGGCAGCGAGGCGAATGCATGGAAGGTAGGCGCGGTTGGGCACGAAGGCGAAGTAGTCGCCTACACGAATGGCGTTGGACGACTATTCATCAAAGGCAAGGGCGCGATTGCGACGACGCCATGGATAGGCAGTGGTGCGGCGGACATCGAGGGGTTGCTGGTCGCGGAAGGGGTGGAGGCGAATTTCGACGCGCTGATGAAACCGTTGACGAATCTTCATAGCGTCAACGGGCTTTCGCTCGCGGAGTTCAATAGCGCGGCCGTAGGAGCGGTAAAGGCGGTGGGCTTCTCGGCGATCGCGGTCAATCCGGAGACGAAGAAGGCGATGCTTACGCTCGTCGTAAAGAAGGCGAATGACAATGACATTGACGCAAAAGAGGAGGATTGGACGGAGGCGGCGACCACGGACGTAGAGGTCGATGCGTCGAGCCCGACCGGATTCTACAAAGTAGCGCCAGCCGTGAAATAATCGCCTCCAACGGGCGTTATGGAAGTTAATATGAAAAGGATTTCATTTCTATTTGGCGTAATGCTTGGTGCTTTCATCGCCATGGGCGACGTGGCGGAAATTCGCAAGGCGGCGGAGCGGGGGGATGTCGATGCGCAGTTCAAGCTTGGCGTATGCTATCATAACGGCGAGGGAATCGAGAAAGATTTGATCGAAGCGGCGAAGTGGTTTCGCAAGGCGGCGGAGCGCGGGGATGCGAGCGCGCAGTTCAATCTTGCGGTATGCTATGCAGATGGCAAAGGGGTGGAGGCCGACAGGGCGGAGGCGGTAAAGTGGTATCGAAAGGCGGCGGAGAAGGGAATCGCGGAGGCGCAGGGTAATCTTGGCTTTTGCTATTACAATGGCGAAGGGATAGCGATGGATAAGCGCGAGGCGGTGAAGTGGTTTCGCAAGGCGGCGGAGCAGGGGTTCGCGCAGGCGCAGTGCAATCTCGGGAATTGCCATAAGTTGGGCGAGGGGGTAGCGGTAGATCATGGCGAGGCGGCGAAGTGGTTCCGCAAGGCGGCGGAGCAGGGATATGTGGATGCGCAAGTCTATCTTGGGAATAGTTATCATGGCGGCGAGGGTGTTGCGGAGAATATCATGGAGGCGGCGAAGTGGTGGCGTAAGGCGGCGGAGCAGGGTCATGCGCAAGCGCAACAGTTATTGGCACTATGCTATAGCTATGGTGATGGGGTGGAGAAAGATATGCAAGAGGCGGTGAAGTGGTTTCGCAAGGCGGCGGAACAGGGGTATTCAAGAGCACAAAATAAACTTGGGCGTTGCTATTATGATGGCGAGGGAGTAGCGAAGGACGTGCGGGAAGCAGCGAAGTGGTTTCGCAAGGCGGCGGAACAAGGAATCGCGGAGGCGCAGTTATCCTTTGGCATTTGCAAGTATTTCGGCGAGGGAGTAGCGGAAGATAGGCAGGAAGCGATAAAGTGGTTTCGTAAGGCGGCGGATCAAGGGTTGGAGAAGGCGCAGAAGGTATTGAAGTTAGCCGAGAGCAACGAGTAAGGTTGACGGGAAACGAGCTAATATGTTATACTTACTCCAATGCTTTCAAGCATGGCGTTAAATGGACGATTTAATAAAACTTAGGGCGATTGTAGCTCAATTGGATAGAGCGTTGGCCTCCGAAGCCGAAGGTTGCTGGTTCGATCCCAGTCAGTCGCACCAATCGTATTTGAGGGATTAGATGCATAAGTTCAAGTTAATGGTGATGATGTCGCTATCCGTGGTCGCGGGTTGCAGGACGATCATGAATGCGCATGAAAAGCAGCGAGAGTTATCACCATACGGCGAAGTCGATAATTCCACAAATGCGAATGAAGAAGTGAAGAAGGTCAATCTCGCAGGATATTCATTGGAACAACTCGTGGATTTCGCGCTTACGAATCGTCCATCCGTCGTCATCGCGAACTTGGCGGTGGAGGATGCGCGTTTGGCGTTAAAGGCGATTGACAGTAACGCGCCATTATTGAGCACGACACCATGGAACGCATTGCAACTCTCGGCGAACATTAACTATTCGGCATCGTCGGAAGCGGATTATCGTCCACGCCTCGAGACGGAAGGCGGAGCGACTGGAGGTCTTTCGTTGCAGATATTATTATATGATTTTGGGCGAAACCAGAGCGAGGCGGGGGCGCAGGCGGAGCGGGTAATCGCAGCGGAGATGGATGCGTTGCGCGAGAGCTACAATGTATTCAACGAGGTGACGACGGCGTATTTCAAGCTGTTGGAGAGCGATGCATTATTGGAGAATGCGCAGAGCAATGTAGTTGAATATGTGGTTCATTTACAGCAGGCGGAGGAGCGATTGGCGGCAGGCGAGGCGCTGAAGCTCGATGTGACGCGAGCGAAGTTAGACCTGTCGAAGGCGTATGAATCGACATTGGTGGCGTCGAATCAAGTATCGATCGCCGGGGTAACGCTCATGAAGGCATTGGGGATTGATGCGCTACATGGCAATCGCGACGAGGTATATCCGGCGAGGGGGCTGATGTTGGATACGGTAATGCGTGGGTTCGCGGATACGGATTACGATGTGAACGAGATCTACTTGGCGGCGTTGGAATCTTCTCCGGCGGTGAATTTGGCGAGGGCGCGTTTTCGGGCGGCGAGTCGCGAGGTGGATAGGGCGATTGCGGATATGATGCCGAATGTGACGGCGAACGTGGGGCTGAATTGGATGGATCCGCTTTGGGCGTGGAATTGGGGAGTTGGAGCGGTGCAGTCGCTATTTCAGGGCTTTCGCAAAACGACGGCGGTAGATAGGGCGGTTCTGGCGTTGGAGGCGGCGGCGATGGAAGTTCAGGAGGCGGAGCATCAGCTCTCGTTGGATGTGGAGACGGCAATTGCGAATCGTGACGACGCGAAGAAGATATTGGAGACTTCGTATATTTCAATCGCGCGAGCGATGGAGAATCTTGATTTGGTGAAAGAACGATTATACGATGGCGACGCGAACCGCGTGGACTACACGGTAGCGACGGTAGATTTGGTATCGCAAATCAGTTACGCGGTTTCGGCGTTCTACAATGGGCAACAATCGGAGGCGAAGTTATTCTCAATTATCGGGTTGATGCCGTCATATCAAGAGGAGGAGGTTAAGGCGAAATGAGAAATTCGGCATACCTATGCGGATTGGTTTTGGCATTGTCGGCATTGGCGACGGGGTGTTTCGAGGCGACGGATGACAATGACGGAGAGAAGTATCGTTTCGCGCCGATCTCGCGCTCCGACATAGTAAGCACCGTCGAGGCCACGGGAACGATTACGCCGAGAAATACGACGAGCGGCATTCCGGTAGGGGCGCAGGTGAACGGTAAAGTGCTGAAGTTGTTCGTGGATTACAATTCGACGGTGACGAATGGTCAGATCGTGGCATTGATCGATCCGCAAGTTTACGAGGCGGCATACAAGCGTTCGCTCGCGCAACATCATTCCAATGAGGCGAGATTGGTATTGGCGGAAAAGACGTTAGTTCGCAAGCAGGCGCTTTTCAAGCGTTCGATGTGTAGCGAGGCGGAGTTGGATTCGGCAATCGCCGAACGCGATACGAGCAAGGCGGCTTTGGAGCAGAGCGAGGCGGCGGTAAGCGAGGCGAAGGCGGATTTGGATTACTGCACGATCCGTTCGCCGGTAGATGGGGTAGTCATTTCGCGCAAGGTAGATGAGGGCGAGACGGTTGTCTCATCATATAACGCAGTGCCGATATTGACGATTGCCGAAGACTTGAAGACGGTCTGGGTAGAGGCGACGGTTCCGGAGGCCGATGTTGGGCAAATCAAGCCGGGTCAGAAGGTCTCTTTCACGGCAGACGCTTATCGCAGGCGCTTTCATGGGATCGTGAAGCAAGTAAGAAAGAGCGCTACAACTACCAATAATGTAGTTACATATCCGATAATCATCGAGGCGGATAATCCGGAGGAAATGCTCTTTCCGGGGATGACGGCAACGCTATCAATAGAGACTGCGCGAGCGGATGACGTAATCGTGGTTTCCGGCGCGGCTTTCAGGTTTCGTCCGAAAGAAGAAGATTGCGAGGTCGAGGAAATTCCGAAGGGGCGCAAAATTTGGATTGAGGGCATGAACGGCAAGCTCAAGCCGATTGTGGTTACGGAGGGCGTGAGCGACGCCACCTTCACCGAACTCATCGGCGCGGAGGAGCTCGAGGGGAAGGAAGCCGTAATTGGCTATGCGACGAAGTCGTTAAAGAAGTCAGGCGGCGATTCAACGACGAATCCATTCGCGCCCAAATTCCCATCGCGCAACAAGAACAAGGGCACGGCTCCACAGGCGAAGAAATAAGGATGGCGCACTTAATTGAGATACGCGATTTGAAGAAGATCTACGCACAAGGCGAGGAGCCAGTGCGAGCGTTGGACGGGGTATCGCTCAATATCGACGAAGGGGAGTTCGTTGCGATTATGGGGGCATCCGGTTCCGGCAAGTCGACGATGCTAAATATTCTCGGATGCTTGGATACGCCTACGAGCGGGAGTTATTTATTGGATGGGCTTGAAGTGGCGAGACGGTCGCGTACGGAACTGGCGAACATCAGGAACCGCAAGTTGGGCTTCGTATTTCAGAATTTCAACTTACTACCGAGAGTCTCGGCGATTGAACAGGTCGAGTTGCCGGATTTGTATATGGGGCGGCTTTCTCGGATGGCGCGGCACAAGCGGGCCTTGACATTATTGACGCGCGTCGGTTTGGGCGGTAGGGGCACGCATACGCCAGCACAACTTTCGGGCGGGCAGCAACAACGAGTAGCGATCGCGCGTGCATTGATGAACGAGCCGCCAGTATTGTTCGCGGACGAGCCGACCGGCAACCTTGATACGAAAAGCTCCATCGAGATCATGAAACTGTTCACGGAACTCTCGAACGACGGAATCACGATTGTAATGGTAACGCATGAGGATGATATAGCGGCCTATGCCAAGCGTCATTTATTGATGAAAGATGGACAGCTCATTAAAGACGATGCGCGGCAATGAACGTTTGGATAGAGAATCCGTTTGACAATCTACCTTGCGAGGGCTATCGTAAACAACGTTTCTGGATGATGAGCGAGGCGTTTGCCGCAGCTGGGCATCAAGTTGTTTTTTTTACGAGTGAATTTTCGCATGCGAACAAGCGGAAGCGAGAGTTGCAATGGCTACCCAAGGAATTCGAGTTGCGTCTCATATCGACGCCGCCATATCAACGCAACATCGGGTTTAAGCGAATACGCAGCCATCATGCGTATGCAAAGAATTTTGTCGCACTTGCGAGGGAGGCGGGCAAGGCCGATATCATAATCGCTTCGTCACCGACATTATCAGGAGCGAAGGCGGCGCTCAAATTAGGTCGCACGATGGGAGCGATGGTGGTGATTGATGTGATGGACGCTTGGCCAGAGACCTTCATAAGATTGGCGCCAAAAGCATTAAGACCGCTTGCGCGAATGATATTGGCGCCGCTTTATCGCACGGCAAGAATGTTATATCGCGAGGCGGATATGGTTGCGGGGGTGTGCGAGCGTTATCGACAACTCACCCAAAGAGAAGATTATTACCTCGCTTATCATGGCGTTGAGCTTACGCGCGGCAAGATGGGCGATGGCAGCGAGGATGATGGGCGCATCCATCTCGTATATGCGGGCAATATCGGGCGGACTTACGATATCGAAACGATAATCAAGGCGATGGATAGAAACAAGGATTTCGTCTTGGATATTGCGGGCAAGTGGGCGGGCGTGCAGACGGAGC
>CALCDB010000024.1 GCA_937901395.1 uncultured Verrucomicrobiota bacterium | reverse complement strand
GAATCGCGAGATCGGCTTCGGCCGGAAGCTCCTGCAGGTCCTCGAGGAGGCGGGCATCTCCTACGAGCACATGCCGTCGGGCGTCGACTCGCAGTGCGTGGTGGTGAAGGAGCAGTTCCTGCCGAAGGAGAAGGACCAGGCGATCATCCGGAAGATCCGCGAGGCGCTCAATCCCGACTTCGTGACGATCGAGCGGGACCTCACGATGCTGATGGTCGTGGGCGAGGGCATGTGCTACACGCCCGGCATGCTGGCGAAGGCGTGCCTGGCGCTCGCCTCGGCGGGCATCTCGATGTCGATGGTCAACCAGGGCTCGAGCGAAGTCTCGTTCATGATCGCCATCCGCAAGCAGGACCGCGACGCTGCGGTTCGGTCGCTCTACAAGGCATTTTTCGGATGACGTCCCCTTGACGAAAACCAAAAAATCGCATAAAATATACTCATTATGTTTGGAAAACTGAAATCGCTGTTCTCCACCGACATCGGTATCGACCTTGGTACCGCGAACTCTCTCGTTTACGTGAAAGATCGCGGCGTTGTCCTTCGCGAGCCTTCGGTGGTGGCGATACAGGCCGGTTCCAAGCGCGTCCTGGCCGTCGGCGAGGAGGCAAAGCGCATGCTGGGCCGCACACCGGGCAATATCGTCGCCATTCGTCCGATGAAGTCCGGAGTGATCGCAGACTTCGACATCACCGAGGCGATGATCAAGTATTTCATCGAAAAGGTTTGTCCGCCTCGCTTCTATTCGAAGTACGCGAAGCCGCGGCTGGTGGTGGCGGTTCCGTCGGGGATCACCGAAGTCGAGAAGCGTGCGGTCGAAGAGGCGGCGCATGACGCTGGCGCGGGCGAGGTCTTTCTGATCGAGGAGCCGATGGCGGCGGCGATCGGCGTGGGGCTTCCGGTTTCCGAGCCGGCCGGTTCGATGATCGTCGACATCGGCGGCGGAACGTGCGAGGTGGCGATCATCTCGCTCGCGGGCATCGTGCACAGCTACTCGGCGCGTCAGGCCGGCGGCGATGCGATGGACGATGCGATTATGAGTCATATGAAGCGCGTGTACAATCTTCTCGTCGGAGAGCGTACCGCAGAAGACATAAAGATAAAGATAGGTAGCGCATATCCAACGGGAGAAGAGTCAACCTACGAGGTGCGCGGCCGTGATATTGTGGCGGGGTTGCCGAAGACTTTAACTATAACCTCAGAAGAAATACGTGATGCCCTTAAGGATCCGGTAGCGCTGATAGTAGAAGCAGTGCGTGCGACGCTCGATCGTTGTCAGCCGGAAATCGCGGCGGATTTGGTTGATCGCGGGCTTGTGCTTTCGGGCGGTAGTTCCCAATTGCGCGGTCTCGATAAACTCCTGGCCGCGCAGACGGGGCTGCCGGTGACGGTAGCGGATGATCCGCTCTCGGCGGTCGCCGAAGGCACTGGGGTTGTAATGAACGAGCTCGACTTCCTCGCCAAGAACAGGCGAGCTTCGTGAAGTCGAAAACCACTGGAACGTTAATAGCGATAGCATTGTCGATAGTCGGGGTATGCGCCCTGATCATTTGGCGCAATATCGCCATCGAGGCGGCGTATCCGGCGGAGAATGCATCGCGGGCTTGGCGCACGAAAGTGTGGTCGAGAGTATCGGGGTGGTTCAAGGCGGGCGAGGTAGCGGCGGAAAACGTGCAATTGCGGCGCGAGGTAGCGGCGTTGGCGTTGTTGCGCGGGGACGTGGAACGATTGGAAGTCGAGAATGCGCGACTCAGGAGGGTTCTCGAATATCGCGCGAGGATGCCCGAACGCTGGTTGGCGGCGGCGGTATTATCGCGAAATGGCGGAGCCGCGGGAATGGGCAAGACGATACGCATAGACAAGGGCTCGATCGCCGGAGTCGAGGTCGGGGCGGTCGTCGTGGTTCCGGAAGGATTGGTAGGCAAGGTAACCTCGGTAACCGCGCATACTTCGGAAATCACCTTGATAACCGACGACTCGGTGAAGGTAGCGGTCGAGGTGGAAACCGAAGATGGCGAGCAACGCCCAACCGGAATAATCTACGGTGGCGATGACGAGCAGTTGTTGATAAGGCACTTTACGAATACGAATGGCGTCGCTCCGCGTTGCAGGGTATTGACGTCAGGGCGAGGGGGAATATTCCCGCGCGGTATCGAAGTAGGCACTTTATTGGACGTTCGCAAGGATGCGAAGGGACTCTCGTACGAGGGTGAAGTGCTGCCACAAGTCGATTATTCGGCATTGGAGGACGTGTTCATCCGTCATGCGAAATAGCATAATCCAATTGACGCTCGCGATAATCGTGCTGGTAATCGGCGCCAGCTTGGAGGAGTTGTTGCCGAAATTCCTTGGAGTTGGCTTTCCGGTGTTGCTTTCGGCGGTGCAACTATCGGCGCATCGCCGAGCGATGCTGGCGGCGGTGATATTCGCGATTGCGGCGGGGGCGGCGGAAGATTCGATATCGTCGTTGCCGATCGCCACGAGCGTGAGTTATTTTCTATTGGCGGCGATTCTGGTAAGGTGGATAGGGCTGCCAAGAGCGATGATGTTGGCGAGCTATCCGATCTATCAGGCGTGGCTATTGCCGTGGATGGGCGGGAAGGTTGGCGAGGGAGTGTTCTTGCGGATGATGATGGCGATACCGATTGGCGCGGCGACGATATTGGCGGTTGACGTGATTCTCAAGTGGGCGGAAAGGAAGGCGGCGATTGATGAACAAGGATAAACCCGTCGTCAGCGCGCTTTCCTGCGTGGTGATCGCGATCATATTCGCAATCGGGCTACTGCAATTGGCGAAGCGGCTCAAGGAAGTGCAGATCGACGCCGCGGCGAATTACAACTACGCGTCATCGGCGCAGTCGATGCGCAGAGTTCAGACGGCGGGCATTCGCGGACGCATTCTCGACAGGAACGGCAAAATACTGGCCGGCAATCGCACCGCGCTCACGATAGCGTGCGATCCCGTATGCTTTCAAGCGAGGACATGGGAGGCGACGGCGACGGCGATCTCGAATGCGATCGAACGAGTCGGGGCGGCGATGGGGCTTGATTTTCCGTTGACCGAAAAGGCACATCGACCAATCCCTGGCGATGCCGCTCGTCGTATGGCGCGACATCGGAAACAGGGAAGTGGCGATTTTCAGCGAACACGAGGCGGAGTTCATGGGCTTCAGGATAATGGAGACGGCGGAACGCGTATATCCGGAAGGATCGTTGGCTTCGCACATAATAGGGTTCGTAGGGCGAGCGGAGGCATCTTCGGAAGCCGGCGACGAGCGTTTCGCGTTTCGCAATCAGGAGCTATTCGGGCGAGAGGGATTGGAGCGTTATTACGATGGGTTCCTAAGGGGGATGCCGGGCGAGGTGAAGCTACTGGTGGACGCAAGGGGATTCGCAATCGACGAACAGACGGTAGTGGAGGCGGATAAGGGACCCGATCTTCGGTTGGCATTGGACGCCGAACTTCAACGAGTGGTGGAGGCGCAACTCAAAGGGGAGAAAGGCGCATGCGTGGTGATGAATCCGCAAAACGGCGAGGTATTGGCGATGGCCAGCGCGCCCGCATACGATCTAAGGGCATGCGTTCCGATTCTAAGAAGTTCCGAATACAGAAAGCTGATGGACGACCCCGATAGACCGATGTTCAATCGCGCTTCAGGAGGCGCGTATGCGCCAGGATCGACGTTCAAGCCGATTTGCGCGCTCGCCGGATTGCGGGAGGGATACTTGGAAGATACCGAATACAGCTGCGATGGCGCATTCCGGTTAGGTCCCATGGCGCTACGTTGCACGGCATATTGGGGACACGGACCGATTGACATGCGCCATGCGATGATGAAGAGCTGCAATCCGTATTTTTGCAATTTGGGTATGGAGATCGGCAGCAACGCCGTAATCACCGCGGCGCGTGAATTCGGCCTGGGCGCGAAGACGGGCATCGATCTGGCGGTCGATATGGCGGGGGTCGTTCCAGATGGAGAATGGAAACGCAAGATGTACAAGGAGCAATGGTATCCTGGCGATCTTGCGCAAATGTCGATCGGGCAGGGCATGCTATTGGCGAGCCCATTGCAGATGGCTTGCGTAGCGGGGGCGATCGGAACTGGATATTTAGTCACGCCGCACCTCAAGAAGGAAGCGCCATTCGAACGCAAGGCGTTGCCATTTAGCCAAGCGCAGTTGAATATAGTGCGCGAGGGAATGAGAATGGTCGTAAAGGGCGATGGGAAAACGCGGGGCAGCGGAAGCTTGGGAGGCGAAGGCGTCGAGGTCGAGGTAGCGGGAAAAACCGGAACGGCCGAAGTCGGGCAAGGGAAGAACCGCCGTAAGAACACGTGGTTCATCGCGTATGCGCCAGTCGAGAAGCCAAGCGTAGCGATAGCGATGGTGATAGAGAACGGCGAATCTGGCGGGCGCACGACCGCTCCGCGAGTCGGGGCGATACTAAGGGCGATATTCAACGGGCATGAACGATGATCGAGAAACTGAAGAGATTCAATTGGTTCATGCTGATATCGATGCTATCGTTGATAGCGATCGGGACGGTGTCGATATGGTCGGCCGGGAATGCGAGAGCCGAGCAACTGTTCCATGGGATATGGAAGAGCAATTTGGCTACCGCGGGATTCGGCTTGTTGCTTTACATGGCGTTGTCATTCACCGATTACAGAAAGATATTGGATTACGCGGCGATTCCCGCGTATGCGGTATCGATCATCATGCTGATTTCGGTTTTGATATTCGGTTCCACCATATACGGCGGAAGACGATGGCTGTGGTTCTTTCAGCCAAGCGAGATTTCAAAACTCTGCGTGATAGCGTTGTTCGCGGCGTTATTCGGAGACGTCGATTCCAAATTATATGCGATGAGAAAGCGCTTCGGGGGATTCCTGGCGGCCGCATCATTGGCCGTGATTCCAGCGTGGCTGATTCTCAAGGAACCGGATCTGGGAACGACATTGGCCTTGGTGCCGGCGATAGTGGTGATGATGTTTTCGGCTGGAATATGGAGGAAGGGACTCGTTACCATCACCCTTATCGGAGGAATTTCGGCAGCCGCGATATTAGGGGCGGTATATGAGGCGGAAAAGCCGGGCGTGAGCGAGGAGCGGAAGGCGAAGATAATGGAATACGTGCCGTTGCGTCCACACCAAGTAGCGAGAGTAAAGGTGTTTCTGTATCCGGAGGAAGACGTCACGGGAGCCGGCTATACGCTGAGACAGGCGAAGATATCGATTGGCTCGGGCGGCTTTTCGGGCAAGGGCGTCGGCAAGGGAGAGACGAATCATCTAAAATATCTTCCGCAGGCGATTTCGATGAACGATTTCATTTTCTGCGTATACGCGGAAGAGTTCGGCTTCGTCGGTTCGATGGTGCTGCTGGGCTTGTTCGGGCTGTTGCTGCTTTCCTGTTGTTGGGTGGCGCTGAGGTCGAACGACGGGCGGGGAAGGTTGCTCGCGATTGGCGTGGCCACGCTAATCTTCGCGCACGTCTACATCAACATCGCCATGTCGATTGGAATCGTTCCAATCACGGGGTTGCCATTGCCATTCATATCTTCAGGGCGCACATTCCTAATCGTACTGATGTGCGGTTTGGGTTTAGTTCAAAGTGTATCAATTCATAGAGAGGAGCAAAAATAAGATGAATCTGTTCGGTTGGCTGAAGCGTTCAAAATTGAAACGCGAAATAATCATCAACGTCGAAAATCTCGAAACGCGAGTCGCGGTAATGGAGAATGGTCGACTCGAGGAGTTCATGGTCGAGCATCCGGAAGAGGAGCGACTCGTCGGCAGTATATTCAAGGGGCGCATCCAGAATCTGGAAAACGATTTGCAGGCTGCCTTCGTGGACATCGGATTGAAGAAGAACGCATTTTTGCATTACTGGGATATGATCCCCGATGCGGATGCGTTGTTGGATGATGATGATTATGGCAAGGGTCGCAACGAGCACCAAAAGGGCGGGCGCAAGAACAATCGTCTATCGGACGAGGAAATCGCCAAGCGCTTCCCGCCGGGATCGGAGATAATCGTGCAGGTAACGAAGGGACCCATCTCCACCAAGGGGCCGCGCATTACCGCCAATCTCGCGATTCCCGGCAGGTATCTGGTGATGATGCCGGGAACAAAGATACGAGGCATCTCAAAGAAGATTGGCGACGCGAACGAGCGCAAGCGACTGAAAAAGATATTGGACAAGCTACCATTGCCCGATAACGTCGGGTTGGTGGTGCGTACGGTCGGCGCGGGGGCGAGCGCGCGTTCGTTCGCGCGCGATTTGCGCAACTTGGTGTCGGTCTGGAATGAGATGCAGGGCAACGTGAAGAACCTGCGTACGCCATGTTGCATATTCCAAGAACCGGATCTATGCGAACGGGTGATTCGCGATTGGTTGACGGAAGACGTGGATTCGATCGTGATCGACGATCCCAAGAGCTACGAGCAGATGCGCGACGTCACGGCGAAAATCTCGCGTAGCGTGCGCTCGAAGATCCGCAGGTTCGATGGCGTTACGGGAATCTTCGAGCATTATGGCATCGAGCATCAATTGCACGATGCCTTCGCTCGTCAGGTTCCGTTGAAGTCGGGGGGATATCTCGTGATCGACGAAACGGAGGCGTTGATTGCGGTAGACGTGAACACGGGGCATTACAAGGGGAACGGCAATCAGGAAGACGCGATTCTCGAAGTCAACCTCGAAGCGGTGGACGAGGTAGCTCGTCAGTTGCGGCTGAGGAACATCGGCGGATTGGTGATTCTCGACTTGATTGACATGAAATCGCGCAAACATCAGCGCGAGGTCTATCGCAAGTTAAAAGAGGCGCTAAGGCGCGATCGCGCTCGCACGAACGTTTTGGAGATTTCCGAGCTTGGACTTCTGGAGATGTCGAGGCAGCGTCAAGACCAGTCGATTCTTTCTCAGCTTACCTCGACTTGTCCATATTGCCAAGGCAGCGGATTGGTCAAGTCGCCAATGGCGATCTCCATCGAGATTCAGAGGCACTTGATTGCGCTGTTAAAGAAGGCCGAGAACGACAAAAGGCCATTCGAGCCGAAGATCGTAATCGCGCCGCAAGTGATGCAAAGACTAAGGACCGAAGACAGCGGGATTCTGGCGCAATTGCAGAAGGATTTCAACACCCGACTCACGTTCGTTTCCGAGCTGCATCGTCACCCGGAATCGTTTTCCATACTGGACGCAACCACCTCACAAGTGTTATACTCTCAATCATGACTGCCGTACTTTTTCTTGCCGCCGCACAGGCGATGACTTTTTCCGCTGATCGGATGGCAGCGGATAACGTGACGAAATCACTGGCTGCTACCGGTCACATCGTGGCCGTGGCGGGTCCCGTGACCATGAGGGGCGAAGCGCTCAATCGCGCAGCCGACGGAACGATGCACTTTCACGATCCAACGTGCGTTACCACTTGCAGCAACGCGATAGGGCATACGCATTGGAACATCACGGGCGAACTGAAGTACAAGGAAGACGATTATGTGCTCGTAAAGAACGCATGGCTTAACTTCTACGAGATACCCGTGCTATGGTTGCCGTACATGTACTATTCGCTGGATTCTGATTGCGGCTTCAGCTGGATGCCCGGTTACGTAGGGCGGTGGGGGGCGTATTTGCTGACGCGTTACGCCTACAATATCGCCGGCGACGAGATGCATAGGGACGATACCTATTGGCTGGCGGGCGCCACGCGCTTTGACTTGCGCTACAAGCAAGGCATCGCCGCCGGAGAAGACTTGGAGTGGAATCTCGGCGATTTCGGAGCCGGGGCATTTCAGGTCTACTACGCATGGGACGTCGACGCGAAGGATCGCTACGATCAGATGGGCCCCAATTATCTAAACGAGTATCACAATTGGGGGAGCGACGTATCCGAAAACCGTTACGTAATCAGCATGAAGCATCAGTGGGAGGCATCGGAACGCGATAAGATAAACGTTCGGGCGTCATACTATTCCGATTCATATTTCCAGTTCGACTTTATGCGCAAGAGTCTGTTTAGTCTCAAGGGAGAATGGTTGAGTTATCAGAATAGCGGCGTGTTCTGGGAGCACATGGAGGATTCCTTCGCGTTTGGCGCCGAGGCGTCGGGCAGACTTAATGATTTCTACGGAATGATTGGCAGGTTGCCGGAAATTTACTTTGACGTAAATCCAATGCCGATCTTAGATACGCCATTCAACTATGAATCGGCGACGCGAATCGGTTATCTCACGCGTGGTTACGCCGAGTATGGTGGAAGCCGAAAGAATGGATTTTCGTACAATCCAGGGCCATGGGCGGAGTATGACGCCTGGCGAATTGACAGCTATCATCGCTTTACCGCGCCGTTTAGAATCGCCAATGACGCAATCTCCGTCGTTCCGCGCTTGGCATATCGCGCGACATGGTGGAGCCAAAGCGGCGAGACGGATACCACCGGACGGTCGGCGGCGCAAAATGCCGGTGCGCTTTTCCGTTCAATTGGAGAGTTCGGAGCCACGTTCGCCGGTCGTGGCGTAGCTTGGATTGACGACGATTGGCAGCACATGGTCGAGCCATATTTCGACTTGTTGGCGCAGCAGGCGTGGTTTACCGGCATAGACGGTCAGAATCGTCCGTATGTATTTGATAATTTAGACGCATCGATGACGTGGGAGGATCAGTTCGCCGGGCGTTCGCGCAATTTGCCGTATTCATATTATGGCATCACGCCTGGCTTGCGTAATGCCTGGAGCGTGTTGACCGAACATGGCGGGCTGCGTCAGGTAATAGACGTCGACGCATACGTAGTTGCGCAATTCAACACCACCGACTATATCGGCGACAACGACGTTCACAAATTGGCGGAGGCGGGCAAGCCCAACTATGGTAAGAACGGGTGCGAGCTCGTGCCCGGCGTGCGCGTGCGTTGGACGCCAACCAATGATATCGCACTTGGCTTCAGGGCGGAATACAATTCCGACGACAACTGCATTGCGTACGCGAGCGCGAATTTGAAACACAAGATTTCGGATGACTTCAACTATTACTTCAAGTACGATCTACGCGATCAGCGCTATTGGGATTTCTCGTCGTCGCCATTCGATGCATCGACGATGCGCGAAGACGTATTGGGCTTATCGAGACTTCAGATCGCCGAGATTGGCTTTGAGCATAATATCTGCGATTGGCTGGCATGGGGGCCGCGTCTACGTTGGGATATAAGGCAGAACGAATTGGATTCGGTTGGCGCGTGGATCGACTACATGACCGATTGCCTTGGCTTCCGATTGATAGTCGAATACGATAATGACTTTACGACGATCGACGGGTATGAATGGGAGGATGATTGGAGCGTAGGGTTCTATATCTACTTGCGTGCATTTGGCGCGGGGAGCGGTAATCCGCTGAATTGATTCGACGATGCGCAAGGCGAAACAGAGCGGCTTTGAACGACTCGAGAATTATCTCGTAAAGTTGATTCAGGAAAAAGGCGCCGATCAGGATCAGCCGGCGGGCATTAGATTCCTGTTGGGCGTATTAAAGGCGCTGAGCCATGTCTTCGGCTTGGTCGTAAGCATTCGCTATTTTCTATATCGCACAGGGCTGAAGCGGCGATATCCACTTGGTATTCAAGTCATTTCCATCGGCAATGTCACGGCCGGAGGAACGGGTAAGACGCCGGTGACCGAGATCTTCGCGCGAATGCTGGCCAAGGAAGGGCGCAAGGTCGCGATTCTTTCGCGTGGTTATCGGCGCAAGGAGTCGCCTTGGTGGAAGCGGATATTTACGCAGGTAATAGAGCCGCCTTTGGTGGTGTCGGATGGGCGCAGAGTGTTGTTGGACGCTACGATTGGCGGTGACGAGCCGTATATGCTCGCGTCGAATCTGCCGGGCGTGGCCGTCGTAGTCGATCGAAATCGCGTAAAGGCCGGGCGATATGCAATCAGGAAACTCGGGTGCGATACGTTGTTATTGGATGATGGTTTTCAGTATCAGAAGCTAAAACATTCAATTGATGTAGTTCTGGTCGATTCCTCGAATCCATTCGGCAATGGCAATATGTTGCCGCGTGGCATACTTCGCGAACCCGTGCGCAATCTCAAGCGTGCGGACATCATCTTCCTTACCAAGTGCAGAGGGGATGTTTCCGCAGTCAAGGCGGAGATACGCAAATACAATCGGAACGCGGAAATCGTCGAATGCAATCACACCCCGAAGCTACTTCGCGACGTGTGGAGCCGCGAGGAGTTGCCGCTTTCGTGGTTGAACGGGAAGACGATATGCACGCTTTCCGGAATCGCCTCGCCGAAGGGGTTCGAGAATTCGCTTCGCAATTTGGGAGCCAAAGTCGTATGGTGCGAACGCTATGCGGACCATCATCGTTATGATTCATCGGAGATTCTCTATGCGCTTAACCGTTCTGCCGACATGGGCGCCGATGCGTTGATCACGACGGAGAAGGACGCGGTAAGATTCCCTCGATTGGAGGCCGCGCCGATTAAGTGCCTTTACTTGAGAGTCGCCATTGAGATATTCTCGGGCGAGGAGAACTTCACCTCGATTATCAACCGAATCTGTTTTCGCAAGTGAGCATCGTTCGCACCATATTTACGGTAAGTGGATTGACGGCGATAAGTCGTGTATTGGGACTCGCAAGGGAGATGCTTCAATCCCGCTTGATTGGAGCTGGCGTCGAACAAAGCGCGTTCGTATTGGCGTTCGCGATTCCGAACATGGCGAGAAAGTTGTTTGGCGAGGGAGCGTTAACCGCCGCCTTCGTTCCAATATTCAAGGCGGAAGTCGAGCGTGGGGAGTTGGAGTCGGCCCGTCACTTGGCGCGAGCGGTAATGACGATGGTGATGCTGATGCTTGGCGCGATAGTGCTGATGACCGTGATCGGCTTGTCGGTTTGGTTGAATCTCGGCGATGGACTGAGCGAGCGAATGCGGCTTACGTTGCGCCTGATTCGCATACTATTCCCATATATGCTTTTCATTTGCGGGGCGGCCTTTGGAATGGGCGTCTTAAACGCATTGGGGAGGTTCGTAGAGGGGGCGCTCATGCCTGCGATGTTGAATGTGCTTTGGATCGGCGTTCTGGCGGCGCTTAGTTTCTTTCCCGGAATAACAATCGCCAATCGAATCATAGCGGTATGCTTCGCCATTCTCTTCGGCGGGGTGGCGCAAATGGCATTTCTATTTTCATGTATGTCAAGAAGGGGGTTCTCTCCAAAACCTATATTCACGGGTCTGTTGGATGCGAATGCGCGCTTGGTCTGGCGCAACACGTTCGTCGCGGCGATTGGCGCGGGGGCGATACAAATCAATTATATGCTTGATCAGCTCTTGGCGCAATGCGCGGCGCCTTGGGCGGCGGGCGTAATAGGATACGCCGAACGATTGATGGATCTTCCATTGGGGGTAATCGGGGTTGCATTCGGCACTGTGTTGCTACCGACGTTTGCGGGGTTCTTTGCGCGAGATGATATTGAAGGGGCGAGAAAGTCATTGGGCGAGTCAATCGTACATCTGATGTTCGGAATGCTACCAGCGGCCGCGGGGTTGTTCATCTTGGCGCCGGAAATAACGGCGGTAATTTACGAAGGCAATGCGTTCGATGCCTCTGCGACTACGCGAGTGTCGAGAGCATTGGCCGTTTACGCGTTGGGATTGGGCTTCTTTGGATATCAAAAGTCGATGATACCATGGTTCCAAGCGCAAAACGACATGAAGACACCGCTAAAGATCTCGTTAATGACGGTGCTCGTCAACGCCATTCTCAACATATTGGCCGTTTGCCTATTGCCCGTGGAATGGCGGCATGTAGGGCTCGCCGGTTCCACGGTAGTATGCGCGGCCATCGGGTGCGCGTGGCTTACGGTATTGGCGCGGCGGAAAAACGGAACGCTTGGGCTTGGGCGCAGCATGATATCAATTTCGAAGATATTGTTTGCCTCGATCGCAATGGCAATAGTCGTATATCTCGCACGATTGTCGCTGCCGGAAATCGGGAAACTGGCGAAACTGGCGGTTCTAATCGCAATTGGGATATCGGCATATGGAATTTTGGCATTATGTTTTCGCTTGCGTTTTAGGAGGGATTGTAGTACAATTACACCATCATGAGATTTGAGGTAGCAACAATTTTAGCTTTAGCGGCATTCATGGCGTACGGCGATGGTGCCGAACCCGCCGTTGAACAAGATCAGGGCGTTGACCCCGAATTGGAAGCGGAATTCGCGTATGTCAATGCGTTGGTGGATCGAAATTACGTTGATATCGCCGCCCCGGTAATCGAGGCGACGAAGAAGCGTTGGCCGGAGTCGGAGGCGAGGTTCTTCGCCATTGAAATTCGTTCGGCATTGGCGCTTAACAAGTTTGACGAGGCCGAGAAGAAGATCGCCGCATTGCCCGATCGCAATAGCGATAAATATTGGGCGGCGAAGTTGGAATTCGCCAATCGTTACAATACCCTTAAGCGCGAAAAGGAATGCCGTGCGATATATGACGAATTCTTCAAGGTATACGCGGCCAAATCGGGGAAGGACAAGGCGTGGGCCAAGTCGATGCGGACCTTTTACATTCAGGCCTGCTTTTCCTGGGGGCAGATATTGGTTCTAAATCATAATCGCGAAGAGGCGGTTAATGTCTACAAAGGACTATTGGGAATCAAGCCGCCGCTGAGCTCGCAACAATGGTGCATGATGGCGTGCGAAACCATCGACCTTTATTTGCAGCTTGTGAATGCGCAGACCAACGAGAAGAAGCGGAACGCGTATTTGGATGATTCCGAAAAGCTTGCGAACGAAGTAATCAAGCATCCCGAAGAGGCGATATTCTTTGGGCGGGCGGTAAATATGAAGTCGCACATCGAATTGCTTCGCGGACGTTTTGATCGCGCCAAGGGAATTATTGAGGATTATTTGCCCCAATTATCGGATCTTCACAATAGCATCGTCGCCAAAGACCCGACAGGATCGAAGGGCCTCCTTAGACTTTCGCCGATGCCGCAATGTCGTTATCTATTGGCCAAGTTGCTTTGGGACGAGGCGCAAAATGAGGCGAAGAAGCCGAAAAAGAACGATGAAGCGATCAAGGCGCTTATGTTCGGCGCGAAGCAGAAGAACGGCAAGCGCGATGGCCAAGGGGCGTATAATCACGCGCTCAATGTGTTTTTACGTTATCCGGAATCCACCTGGGCATCGAAAGCCGGAGAATTGGCTGATGAGATAAAGGCCTATGCCGAGAGTACCTATGGAGCGAAAATCAAATCTCAGGTAACCCCGGAAATGGTTGCGAAAGTTCGCGCGATGCAATTCAGGGTTCCCGCGGATAAGTTGGCGGAGGGCAATTTCGAGGAGGCGGTCAAAGAATACCTCGATGTGTTATCGCGTTATCCGGAAACCGAAGATTCCATTTCCGCGATTGAGAGTCTAATTGGTTGCTATCACGACTTGATGGCTACCGACGCCGCGCATGCGGATGCGTGGCGATTGGATGCCGACGCGGTAGAGGGATATTTGGGCGAACGCTTTGCAGGCAACGCGAATCGCGCTTTGATGTTGCTCGCTGGCGACGCCACGTTGAGAGTTGCGAAGTTCGAGAAGGAAAGAGGGGATGCCGCGCGTTGCAACGCCTTGCGCCGCGAGTTCATATTGAATTATTGCAATCACGCATCGGCGGCGCAGACGGCTGCGGGCATGGCCGGAGAGGCGAAGGAGGCCGGAAAGATCGCCGAAGCGATCGATCTTTGGAATATCGTGGCCAATAATTACAGCAATTCCATTTACTACGCGACGGCATATTTGCAGATCGCGCAATGTCAAAAGGAGTTGGGCAATCGTGATGCGGCGATCGAGGCGATGCTCAAATATGCGGAGGTGGAGCAAAATCTACTTCACAAGATGCAGGGGCAGACCGCACTGGCGCAGTTGTATCGCGATATTGGCTTGGAGTTGCTAACTTCGGCCAGCACCAATGCTACTCCCGAGGCGGTTGCCGCGCAGGAAAGTCGTGGAACGGCACAATTGGTTCGCGCAATCCAACAGTTTACCAATTTCTCCAAGAAGGCCGCGGAAGAGGCGAAGAATCCCTCGATCTCGAAGGAGGAAGCCGTTGAGTTCTCGTCAATCGCGGAAGCGGCGAGCTTCCTGGTGGCAGAATGCTGGAGTCGGATGACGCGACCAGCCGATAAGGTCGAATCGTTCCGCAAGAATGCGGCAAAGGGATATGAAGCGTATTTGGCGGCATACCCCGATGGCAAGTGGACTAAAATAGGGTATGTGAAGTTAAGCACGATTTACAGCGCATTGGGAGATGTCGAGAAGTCGCGTTTGGCGTTGGATGCGCTTTCCCGTAAATTCCCCGATTCCGATGAGGCCCGTGACGCCAAGCCTAAGCTCGCGAAGAGCCTGATTGAAATTGGAATGCAAAAGGAAGGCACTGCCATTTACGCCGAAATGTTGGGAACTGATGGTAAATATACGGATCTGCAGTTCTTGAATGCCGGCGAGGCCTTGATTGACTCGAAAAATTGGGAATTGGCGGGTCAGGCGTTTCACAAGGCGATTGCCTTGGCCGGTACGAATCACCAATATATTGTCGCGAAGGCGATGGTCGGGCAGGCGAAGAGCGCATGGAAGCAGAAGTCGTTTACGGAGGCGAGAGAGGTAATCGACAATTTCTTGGCGGATGCGAAGTTGTCGAAGATGGCGTTAGCGGCCGATGTGAATTTTATGCTCGTGGATATTGCGAGCGAGCAGGGCAGAATGGAGAAGGACTCCGGGTTGCGGAATCGGTATTTTGGCGAAGCGATTGGCGCGCTTAAGAAAGTTCGGCAATATTGGGCAAGAACCAAACCGCAATGGGAGCAGGATCAGCTTGACTTGCTGTCAGGCGATGTGCTTATCGATCGCATGAAAGCGGAGGAGGCGATGAACCTCAAGGACGATGCGCTTAATACATGTGGGCGCGCGGCGTCGACCTTCCAGGCCTTTATCCAATCCCATGGCGTGGATGCCGAGCATCCATTGGAGAAGATGGCAGAGGGCGAGGTGGACAATCTTGAACGAGCGTATGCTTCATTGGTTCCGCTGCTTTCAAAATTGGGGCCGGCTCAGGCTGATCAGGTAATTCGCTTTGGCAGTGAGTACCTAAGAATATTCCCCAATGGAAAATCGCTTACGGAAATCAATAATTGCATAAATCAGGCCAAGGCGGTTCTTCCCGCTAAAAAAAGTTCATAAGGAGAAATAAGTAATATGCGAAGACTTATGGTAGTAGCGCTGGCGGTGGCGTCGGCAACGGAATTGATGGCGGTTCAGGGTACGCTTTCAACTAATAGCGATTCGGTTACCGGTGATATCAAATGGCGTGCACGTGATAAGAAGTACGTAATCACCAAGGGGAATATCAATATCGAGCGTAATTTTGCGGATGTTACTTCGCTTGATATACCCAAGCCGGCCGAATTGGACAAGGCGATTTCCCAAGTCGAAGGAGGTCAGGGGGCTTCGGCGATTGCCACGCTTTCCAAGATATGCGCCGATTATCGTATGTTGAAGTGGGATAAGTTCGCCTGCCGTTACCTCGCGCTCGCATATCTATCGGCCAATAATGCGCAGAAGGCCTATGATGAGTGCACGAAGATTATCAACGACGACAAGACCGCCGCTTATGTTGGCGAAGTTGCTCCGGCATATTGGAAAAGTTTGCTGCAGCTCGGGAAGCGGGAAAAGCTCGATGAATTATTGAAGAAAGCTTCGACGAGCGGAGATCGCAGGGCCTCAGCATCGGCGCTTACCATGCGCGGGGATATTCTCGTAGCGGGTGCCAACGGGGCGGCGGACAAGCTTATGGCGGCATTGCGTGACGGCTACCTTAGAGTCGCGCTTATGTACAATGACGCGGAGTGCGTCGCCGAGCGGCGTGAAGCGTTGCTCAAGGCGGCGGATTGCTTCGACCAACTCGGGCAGGCGGTTCGCGCGGAAAAGTTGCGCGCTGAAGCGAAGTCAATTTGAAACTAATATCTATTAATTCTCTAAAATAAGGAAAGATAAAATGAATAAGATGAAAAAATCGTTAATGGCAATCGCAATTCTCGTTGGAACCTGTGTCGCTCCCGCGGCGGCTTTGAGTTCCTTCGGACAAGAGCTCAAGGGTGAGAACGGCGAGGAAATCTCGCAGAACGCTGCAACAAGCGAGAAGAAGCCTGACGGCGGGTTTTATGATATCGTGTTTGGTTCTGGCGTCGTGGGTATGCTCTTGTGGCTTGCATTGTTCGCCGATGGAGCTTTTGCGATCTATTTCTCCATCGACTCCTCGGTGCTGATTAAGCCAGAGAAGTTAATGCCCAAGCGTTTGCTGGATGGCGTCATCGGCGCGATGTCAGAAGGTGATGTAGTAAAGGCAATGGAAATCTGTCAGCAGAATCCATCGGCGATGTCTTCGATCGTGATGGCGGCTTTTCAGCATATCGAAGAGGGATTCGAGGCAATTCAAGAGGCGGTTACGGCGGCTTCCGATCTTGAGCAGGAAAAGATACAGCAGCGACTCAACTGGATTTCCGTTTGCGGAAACTTGGGGCCTTCGTTGGGCTTGTTGGGAACGGTACAAGGCATGATTCTTACCTTCCAAGCATTGGCTGCTGGCGGAGCTGGCGATGCGGCCGCTTTGGCGAGTTCGATTGGCCAAGCGCTTTGGACTACTGCGGCCGGTTTGATTGTTTCGATTCCGTCGGTTACGGTATTCTATTCACTTCGTAACAAGGCCAATCGTCTTGTGCTTAAGATGACGGCGATGACGATGGAGATTCTCAATGGCCTGCGCAACGTTCAGGTCGAGGGTGATGACGGAGTAGCCGCGTGAGGTAAGGGTAATGGCGAGAAAAGCTCAAGAAAACCCGGCTTTGGATATGACGCCGATGATTGACGTCGTCTTTGAGCTCATCATCTTTTTCGTCGTGACGCTGGTCGAAGCCCAGAAGAAAGACGAGACGGTGGTGCTTGAAGACGGCAAATGCGGCATCGTTCTAACGCCAGAGCAACTCCCTGACACGCGTATGGAGATTGATATTGGTGTCAGATTGAGCGGGCCGAAGAAGGGGCAGGCCCGTATCTCCATGGGTGATAAGGATGTCACTCCATTGGAGATTCAGGAACGTATCAAGAAGCGCAAGGAATTGGTCGGAGAATTCCCGGTGATGATTCGCGCCGATTACGCGGTTCAGCATGGAGCGGTGGCGCAAGTAATGAATGCCTGTACGGCGGCCGGAATATGGAAGATATCATTCGTTGCGGTCGGCGAGGATAGGAGCTCCAAGGATTGGTTCAAGCCCAAGACGATGGAGTCGGTGGATAAGAAGTATCCAGGCCTTAGCAATCACCGTAAACAGCTCCGAGGTCGGAAGGGGGGCAATTAAGATGGCGAGAAAACCTCAAGAAAACCCGGCTTTGGATATGACGCCGATGATTGACGTCGTCTTTGAGCTCATCATCTTTTTCGTCGTGACGATAAAGCAAGAGGATTTGTTTACCAAGTTAAATGCGAATCGTCCTTCGCCTTCGACCGATAATTCCACGCCTCCTGCGGATGTTACGGTCACGATTGAGATTGGTCCTGGCCATGGTATCAACGGAACGATTCTCTATAATCGCCGGGAGATGAAGACGATAGGCGAGCTTAGGCAGAACCTTGCGGATATCGCGCGCACGTCAAAGACCACGCCGATTATCGTAAAGTGTTCCACTACGAGCCCGCACAAGGCGTTGGTAAATGTGTTGGACGCCTGTTACTATAACGAGCTTTACAGCGTGAGTATTTTCACCTATTGATTGGGAGGGGGCTATGAGCGAGGGTGGCGTTGATATAGATGAGATTTCTAAACAATACGACGAGCGAGGTTTCTTCAAGCGCCTTGGCGATATGCTCAAGGGTCTTAAGCAACCTAAGAATTCGCGAGAGTATAAATTGGCGCGTCTTGAGTTTCAACGCCTCAAGGCGCCGATTATCGCTATTATCGTGCCGATATTGGGCGTGATAATTCTTATAGTGCTTACGGCGGTCACTTCGGCGCCAGAACTTGTGATCAACGTCGAGCTGGCGAAGGACGAAGCTCCGATTGACGAGCCGGTAGAGGAGCCGCCGCCACCAGAGGAAATCGACATGACGCAGGATGTGGATGTAAATGTCGATGTTACTACCCCCACGATCGCCAACCCCGCTCCGCCGAGCCCCAATCCGGGCGGAGAGCCCGATAAGGTCGCGGCGATGCCGAGCCCAGTGAGCATGAACATCCCCGGAGCGAAGATGCGTGGCATCGGCGATGGCGACGAGGGTGGATTCGGAACCGTGATTGGCGGCGGGCAGAATGTCGAGGGTTGTCTCATCGGCGTATTGGTCGACTTGAAGCGCGATGGCGACGGTAATCAGATTCCTTATGACAAGCGCAAGTCGTGGGGACAACTTAAGGAGCTTGCAACGGATAATTTTTCCGCCAAGGCGCTTTCTAAGTATTATGTGCCGAATAAAAAGGTTGCGCTTACCAAGGTGAACATTCCGCCGACGACGAGGGCCGAGGTCGGGCCAGAGTGCTTTGGTGCGAAGGATTTTGGCGGTTCTGGCTGGATGGCATATTATGTAGGCGAACTTAAACCAGTTGAGAAGGCGCGTTATCGTTTTGTCGGTTACTTTGACGAGTTTATCGTGGTGAAAATCAATGGTAAAGTTGTGCTAGAATCGGCTTGGGGAGAAGGAATGCAGAATAAGAATAATCCTTCGATGAGTGCTGGTCGTGTTGCAGGGTGGAAGCCATCTGATTCGGAATATCTTGACAAGTGGCAGGCACCACAGGGCAATTCGTTGATGACGGTTGGTGATTGGTTTGATGCTGATGTGAATAAGCCGCTTAAGATTGAAATTGCACTTGGCGAAACTCAAGGTGGTATTTGTTGCGGTGCGCTTTTAATTCAGCAAGAAGGCGTAAAATACGAGAAGATTACCGAGAAGGTGAGGACTGCATCAGGTACCATTAAGGAGATGGAGCGTCTCAAGTTGCCGCTTTTTGCATCGCGTCCGCTTTCAGTGGCGGAGAAGGATAAGATTGCTGCTGATGGCTATAAATTCATGGTGGAGTCGCCAGTGTTCAATGGACGTCCTAACAAGAAGGCCAAGGAAGAGATGATTAAGGACGACGTGGAAGTTGGTGTCGATATCTGAGAATGGCTAAAGTTAGGTTCCTTTTAGTAGCATTCCTTGTAGTGCTATCGACATCGGTGACGTTTGCCGACGATGATGTGCCTGATGCGGAAAAGATTTTTTCGGAAGGCACGAAGTTGACTGGAGGAAGGATTCTTTCGGAGTTGGTGGACAAGTGCGATATGATTGACGAAGAGTTCGTGGTCGGTTCTGGTCATGAGGCGCATCTGAACGTAATGCGCTGTCTCAATGGCAAGATAGGTCCGGTTTACTATCATCACGAAAAGCAAAAGGCGTCGTCAGGCGCATCGCCATCGTCTTCGGCGTTTGGCACCGAGTGGAATGGGTCGCCGCATGTTGGGCCGCATGTGTTTCCAACGCAAGGCAAATATGTGGCGGATGTTCCGAAGGATTTCATCAAGGGCTTGAAGAAGTGGGAACTGGCGGCGCGAGGCGGTAGCGCGGTCGCGAAAGGAGAAGTAGCGGCGGCGGTCTTCACCGAGGCGAATCAGGGGAAGGGCGGATATACCGACGAAAAGATGTTTGATTATTTCAAAACCGCCGGGGCGGCTGGTATATCGGATGCCATTTTCATGTGCGCGGTTTGCAGCTATTATGGCATTGGCACTCCACGCAACAAGTCAAAGGCCGTCAAGGCGCTTAAGATATGGCGCAAGTTATCGGCCAAGCCAGTGCGTAAGAAGAGCTGGGCGGATCATCTGCTTTCGGAGTGACGAGTAGGCGCCATCGCTTTTCCAGACCACGCGCCTTGCCGCTAATATCGGCAATCGCCATCCCGCTACTGATATTCCTTATATTACTGACGCTTCGTTTCGAGCGCGAATTGAACGTAGTGGAATACGATCTTACGGATATACAGGAAGAGGAGTCATTCCCCATATTAAACGAGCCATCCGAGGATATTGAGTTAGAGGATGAGCCATTGCCGGCGGAAGAGGAGGAAATAGAGTTCAAATTGCCGAATGTCGCCGAGAGTCTTCCCGCCGTAGACGATGTTGTTGTGCAATCAGTGCCAGATGTGAGCAAGGTAATGGCGACGCCGAGCGTGGTGAATATGGATGCGATTTCGTCTTCGACGAAGTTGCGTGGCTTCGATAATGGCGAGGGCGGCGATTTTGGCATGCGCATTGACGTGGGCGCGAGCGGGAGTTTCATCGAGGGGGCTTTGATTGGACGGCTCATTGATTTCAAGCGTGATTCCGCTGGCGTAAATCGAGTTGACTACACCGATGATGGATATTGGTCGGATGCGCGCAGTTTAGTGGAAGGCGATTTCAGCGAGCAGGCGTTGGCGCGCTTTTATCGTCCACCCAAGGCGATGGCCTTTACGCATTTGCTGATGCGCAGGCAGCCAGCGGAGAATGGCCCCAAGGCGTTCGGCGCGGAAGAGTTGATGCAGTCACGAGGCTGGGCGGCTTATTACAAGGGCGCGATAGTTCCGGAAGCCGCTGGGCGTTATCGGTTCGTTGGTTATTTCGACGACCAGTTGGTTGTCCGGCTCGATCACAAAGTGGTGCTTGAGGCGAATTGGGGAGGCGGCAAGAAATTAAAGCCGCGTCGCATTACCGGCTGGGCGCCCACCGACGCCGCGTGTTGCGGAAAATGGGCCGGGTTTCATGGTATCGTCAGTCCATTGGTTCCCGGCGATTGGTTCGAGGTCGAGGCGGGAAAGCCGTTGTTCATCGAGTTGATGATTGGCGAGCGTTCGGGCTCCAAGGTTGGCGGACTATTGTTGATACAGCAAGCGGGGGTGGAGTATCCCAAGGATCATGTGGGCAGGCCCATCCTGCCAATCTTCTCGACGCGCCCGCTCTCATGGCAAGACCGCGAATACATACAGGCCTTGAAATACAAGATTTCCACTGATGCGCCGCTCTTCAATGCGGGTGGATTCAAGCGCGCGCTAAACAAGATAATCGAAACAGATATTCCAATCGAAGTGGACATCGACTGAAGATTATGATATCATACCGATAATGAATTTTGCGCTCTTTTTGGCATTGAAGTATTTGAAACCAAAGCGATCTGTCGCTTCGGTCATTACGATCGTATCCATTATCGGCGTGATGCTTGGGGTGGCGGTAGTCATTATAGTTCGCAGCGTGATGACGGGCTTTGGGGATATATGGGAAGAGAAGATACTTGATTTCAAGCCGCATATCTCGTTGCAGGCGACAAGCGGTAATGTCATCTTGGGCGAAGAGCGCATCTCGAAGATGGTTAAGGGCATCCCCGATGTAACTTGCGTAACGCCTGAAATTCATACGCGCGTATTGCTTGCGCATGATGGCAAGGTATTGGCGCCTGTGATAATTGGCGTCGATGGCGATGATTTTACGGGGGCGTATAATGTCGGCGCGCCATGCGCGGGAACTTATGATCTTGATGGCGATTCATTGGTAATCGGTTCCGAAGCCGCCGGTTCGCTTAACGTGACGGTTGGCGATGAAATTACCGTATATTCGCCCAAGACGTTGGCTTCGCAAGACGAAGTGTACTTGCCGCTCAAATGGCGAGTGACCGGCATCTTCAACTGCGGGCAGAACGATTACGACTCCAATTACATAATCGCGTCGCTTGGCAATGTGCGCGATTTGTTGGGCTTGGAGCATGGCGTATTCGCGATTCACATCAAGACGAACTGTCCTACCGACGCAGTTCGCTTTTCGGCGGTGAACGAGGAGCTTAAGCGAGTCGCTCCAGGCTTGAGAAGAGTATCGTGGCGCGAGGCGGATAGAGAAATCTTCAATGCCTTGGCGGTGGAGAAGAACATGACCGCGTTGTTGCTTTCTCTGATATCGTTGGTGGCGGTATTTTGCGTAATGAATACGCTTTTGGTGCTGACGGTTCAGAAGACGCCCGCGATAGGGCTTTTGAAGGCGTTGGGCTTCGGCAAGTGGCAGATTATGAAAGTGTTTATGTTGCATGGTATGATTCAATGCACGATTGGCATCGCATTGGGGTTGATTGCGTCGTGGGCGGTTCTATCGAATTTGCAGAATCTCGTCGAATGGCTTGCGAAGATGGGCTTGAACGTATTTCCGGCTACGGTATACGGACTGGCGGCGATACCCCATCGCATTATCGTCTCAGATGTCGTATGGGTAGTGGTATTGGTGTTTGCGTTCGGGCTTTTGGCCTCGTTCATTCCCGCCTTGTTGGCATCGTTGAAGAATCCGGTAAAGGCGCTCAACCAATGAATTGCGTATTGAAGACGATAGCGGTTAAAAAGCGGTTCAAGTTGCCTGGCCAAGAACCGATAGAGGTCTTGCGCGGCGTAGACTTCGAGGTAATGGCGGGCGAGAAGGTGGCGATTATCGGTCGTTCGGGGGCGGGCAAGTCGACGCTGCTGAATATTCTCGGCGGCCTTGATACGCCATCTTCGGGCAAGGTGAATTGTACGCGAAACATCGGTTTCGTATTTCAGCAGTATCATCTTATGCCCGAATTGACAGTATACGAGAATGTGATCTTGCCAACGATGTCGTCGCGCTTGCGCAAGGTGGCTCCAGCCGATTCTCGCAGGCGGGCATTGAATTTGATTGACGCGGTTGGGCTCATCGGTCGTGCGGATCACTTGCCCTCCGAACTTTCGGGGGGCGAGATGCAGCGAATCGCGCTTGCGCGAGCGTTGGTGTGCAATCCGGAATTGGTGCTTGCGGACGAACCGACCGGCAACTTGGATGCGTTGACGGGAGCGGAGATTCTGCGCATCTTGGGCGAGCTCTCGCAAGGATCGTCTACCGCGTTGGTGATGGTTACGCATTCTCCGGAAGCGGCGGCGATCTGCGATCGCGTGCTCACTCTCGAAAATGGAATTTTAAAATAATAAAAGAAAGGAAAGTAAGGTTATGAGTATTTTCAAAGCTTATGATATTCGCGGAGTATACGGCGTGGATTTGCATGACGCCGATTTTTACAAGATAGCGCGTGGGTATGCGCAGTTCGCCAAATTGCAGGGCGGGCGCGTGGTGGTGGCGCGGGATTGTCGCAAATCGAGCGATGCGCTGTTTGAGTGTTTCGCGAAGGGCTTGGTCGACGAAGGCATCGAGGTTCTCGATATCGGCTTGGCCTCGACCCCGATGAGCTACTTTGCGAACGCATCGCTGAAGGCTGATGGCTCGGTAATGATCACGGCTTCGCATAACACGAAGGAGTGGAATGGCTGCAAGCTCTGCAAGGCGAACGCCGTGCCGATTTCGGGAGCGACGGGAATCAAGGATATCGAGAAGCTGGTCGGCGCGATGACTGGCGACGAAGCCCCCAATGGAAAGGGCAAGATAACCAAGGTGGATATCGCCGATGCCTACGCCGACCACGTGAAGACCTTCGCGCACATGAAGCGGCCGCTGCATCTCGCGCTCGACTTCGCCAATGGCATGGGCATCGCCGAGGCGGTGGCTTTCAAGGGCTCGCAGATTACCTACGACGCGCTCTTCGGCGAATATGATGGAGATTTTCCGAATCACGACGCGAATCCATTGCACACCGAAACGCTGAAGGATCTTCAGAAGTTGGTTCGCGATAATCCCGGCAAGTACGCCTTCGCGGTAGCGTATGATGGCGATGCCGACCGCGCGGGCTTCATCGACGAGAAGGGCGATATCATACCGATGGACTTCATCACCGCGCTCATTTCGCAAGACTTGCTCGCCACCAATCGCGGAGTCGCGTGCTTCTACGATTTGCGCTCGACCAAAGTTTGCGAAGAAGTAATCGCGGCGGCGGGCGGCAAGCCCATGATGTCGCGAGTAGGCCATTCCTTCATCAAGGAACAGATGCGCCAGAACGATGCGATCTTCGCGGGCGAACTTTCGGGACACTATTACTTCAAGGCCAATTCGACGGCGGAATCGAGCTCGATGGCCACTTACGCATTGGCGAACATAGTATCGGCTTCCGACAAGCCATTGTCGGAATTGATCAAGCCGCTTAAGAAGTATTATCAGTCGGGCGAAATCAATACGAAGACCGTAACTGCGCCAGCCGAAATTCTCGCCAAGATCAAGGCGGAATATTCGGCGAAGGCCAAGGTGTTCGAGCTTGATGGCGTATCGGTGGACGCATGGGAGAGCGATGGCTATTGGGCAAACGTGAGAATGTCCAACACCGAACCGCTCGTGCGTCTCAATCTCGAAGGCAAGACCAAGGAAATCATGGAGGTAAAGCGTGATGAATTTCTCGCCATCATTCGCGCTTAATTGCGCTGGTATCATAGCCGCGGTGTTGATCGCCGGGTGTGGCGATTCGGATGGGCGCAGGGAGTTTGAACTTGGCAAGAGCGCCTATGAGGCGAACGACCTGAAGGGCGCAGAGAAGTATCTTGAGCAAAGCCTGAAGGCCGCTCCCGACAACATAGATGCGGCCATCTGCCTTGCGAATGTCAAGGCGGAACTGGATGAGCTTTCCGCGGCTAAGGGGCTAATCGACAAGGCGAGTTTGCGCGATCCAAACGCGAGTGACATAATCTTATTGCGCGCGCAAATCGAATATTTGGCGAAGGACTTCGCCTCGGCGATTAAGGATTTTACCATAATTGCCGAGAATACCGGTCTGTCGCCGGAATTGCGGGCGCAGGGATATTCCGGAATCGGCGTGGTGGAAATGTGCTGCGGCAACCCGCATATCGCCCGCATCGCCTTCTTGAGCGCCTTGCGCTTGGATCGTCGCTCCGCCCCAGCGTGGTATCACTTGGGTATGTTGTATCGTGATGAGTTCGGCTTCTTGGAAATCGCCAAAGATCATTTCGACGCATTCGTCCGCATTGATGAATTGGCGAGCCCCAGAGTGCAACAGGTTCAGAAGAAGGTAATTCCCGCGCTTGTCGACGCGATAAGTCGCGCGATGATGGCGCGCAAGGGCGCGGATAATCGCAATAGCGCCAAATGCGCAAGCGCATTGGTGAAGGCGGAGGCCGCGTGGAAGAAGGGACAATACAAGACGGCGCATCAGCAATATGAAGCGGCGTTGAAGGAAGATGCGTTATCGTACCCGGCGGCGTTGGGACTCGCCAAGGCGTGGGAGAAGACGGATTCCTCGAAGAGCGGACAGGCCAAGGCGTTGGAGAACTATCGTCTGGCATGCGCCTTGCGTCCAAGCGATGCCTCCATCTTGATTACGGCAGGCGCCTTGGCGGCCAAGTTGAACTTTCATTCCGTATCGGCCGATCTTTATTCGCGGGCATTGGCGGCGAAGCCGAATTCGCTCGATGCCATCGATGGGCTGATTCGTGCATTGCGCAAGGAAGGCGGCAAGAACAACATCGCCAACGCCTATCAGAGTTATCGCGATTCCCTGCCCAAGCGCAAGGGCGCTTCCACCAATAAGAAGTAATTGCCATGCACTTGTTGCCCGCTGATTTCGTCTGGCTCGCCATTGCGCTCGTGATGGCGATACTGGGGCTGTTTCGCGGCTTTTCGGGAACCTTGGCGTTCGTGCTGGCCTTATGCGCTTCGGCGTTGCTTTCGTCCTTGGGGTGGGTGTATTCCAAGGGCTACATCGAACACGTCTGGTTGCGGGGGATTGGCGTGCTCGTAGTTGGGCTGCTGGTGTTCGGCATCGTGCGCATCATAATCAAGCGTATGGTAAACGGTCTTCTGGCTCAGCCCTCCGACGCGATCTTCGGCTTTGTGGTCGGGGTGTTGTTCGCCTGCGTATTGATTCTGGTGTGGGCGCGCTTGGGAATCTATCTCGAATATTCGTATCTTGCGAGCGAGGCGGCTAAATGGGTTCGTTGAAGCTATTGCTTACTGGCTCGACGGGAGGCATCGGCGGCGCGGTGAAAGCCGCCGCGCTTGAACGCGGTTACGAGGTTTACGAAGTGAATCGTCCGGAATGGGCGCGGCTTGAGGCCGGCGAGACCCTATTTGATGGCGTCGCCTTCGATGCGCTCGTATTCGCCACTGGCGCTTGCGAGGTTGCGCCAATCGCCAATCTTGATGAACAATCGCTTATGGCCGCATTCAGGGTAAATTGCGGATATTTCATCGCGCTGATGCGTTCGATGCTTAAGCATAGTCAATTCAATCGCGATGGCGCGAAAGTGATCGCCATATCGTCGGTAAGCGCGGTCGAGGGCTGGGCTGGCGGCGTTGCCTATTGCGCTACCAAGGCGGCGCTTTCCGCGGCTTGTCGCGCAATGAATAGCGAACTTTCGGCGAAGCGCATTTCGGTTATGGCCATCGAGCCGCGATATGTGAGAACCAAGATGTTCCTTAATTGCGCTGGCAGGATGGGAGCAAGCCCCGATGCGGCGAAAGCTCCAGAGTTGCTGGCGGATGAAATAATCAGTAGCATAGAAGGTGAGGCGAAATGAATAGTCAGGTCATCGACAAGTTGGTGGAATTGATTCGCACTACCAGTTCGACATTGCCAGCCGACGTAACTTCGGCCTTGCGCGCGTGCAGTCGCGGGGAGCGTAAGGGCGGCTCGGCGGCGGCCATCTTCAAGACCATATTCGATAATTGCGCGATATCGGAGACCAATGGAACTCCGCTTTGCCAAGATACGGGAACGCTTACCTTCTTCGTCAATTCCTCGTTGCGGAGAAAGGTTACGCCCAAGGCGATTGCCTCCGCGGTGGCGCTCGCCACCAAGCGCGGTCATTTGCGCAAGAACACCATCGATGCGGTTACCGGAAAATCCTACGACGATAATGTATGCGAGGGCTCGCCGGTGATCCATTACTGCGATGATCGCGAGGGCGTTACCTTGCTCATGAAGGGCGGCGGCAGCGAGAATATGTCGCGCCAATATTCGCTTCCGGATGCATCGCTTGGCGCCAATCGCGATATGGATGGCGTTAGGCGTTGCGTGCTTCGCGCCGTAACCGAGATACAGGGCTATGGTTGCGCGCCGGGAATACTCGGGGTGGTAATCGGCGGCGATCGCGCCACCGGTTATGAAGTAGCCAAGGAGCAGCTCTTGCGTCCGCTTGACGAGAAGCCGACGCAATTCGAGCGTCGATTGTTGAGAGAGGCGAATCTGCTCGGCATTGGTCCGATGGGACTGGGCGGAAAGACCACGCTTTTGGGCGTGAAGGTAGCGATGCGCCCACGCGTGCCCGCCTCGTTCTTCGTAACCATCGCCTATATGTGCTGGGCGTGTCGCCGCCATACGATCATGATTTAAGGGAGAAACGCGAAATGACGAAAATCCTGCAGTATCCGTTTACCGAGAAAAAAGTGCGCTCCCTCGCCGCTGGCGATGCGGTGGAGATCAATGGCCTTATCTATACCGGACGCGATAAGTTCCATAAGTATTTTTCCGATGGTGGCGCGTTGCCGGTTGATTTTCACGATGGCGCACTATACCATTGCGGACCTGTCGTGGTGGATAATCGCGTGGTGGCGGCGGGGCCGACCACCTCGGTGCGCGAAAATCCATACGAGCCGAAGTTCATCGAGCAATCCGGCGTTAGGATAATCATCGGCAAGGGCGGGATGGATGATGCGACCCTCGAGGCGATGAAGAAATTTGGTTGTGTCTATGTTCAGGCGATTGGCGGGGCTGGCTCGTATTACGCCAATACCGTGCGCAGTATCGAAGGGGTGTCGTTGTTGGATTATTTCGGCGCCGCCGAGGCGGTATGGCATTTCTCGGTTTCGGCGTTTCGCGGGGTAGTGGCGATGGATACCCATGGAATATCGCTATTCAATGAAGTTAAAACTTTGTCGAATCATCGCCTTGAGAATATGATATAATATCGACGCCTTTTTTTTGGAGGGATGGCAGAGTGGTTGAATGCACCGGTCTTGAAAACCGGCGTGCCGCAAGGCATCGGGGGTTCGAATCCCTCTCCCTCCGCCAAGCTGGTCTACGGTCAGACTTCCGAACCCCCGGCTGGGGTCGGAAGTCGGTTTGAGCCAATGAAATCAAGGGTCTGATGACGATTGGCCGTTTCGCGCGATTTTCATATCGTCGAAATCCGCGAGCAATATCGTCGAAAAAGGTCAGGGTTCCGAACCCCCGTTTGCAAGGGCCGCTTCCTTGGCGTCGGGCGTGAGGAAACCGAGCGTCTGGTGCGGACGCTTCGAGTTGTAGTACGCGACATAATCGCCGATGGCCTTGTAGAACGCCACGACCGAGTGAGAATTGCAGCGATAGAGCTTCTCCTGTTTGAGTGAAGAGAAGAACGCCTCCATGACGGGATTGTCCGTCGGCGTATGCGGACGCGAGTAGGAGACGGTCATGCCGTGTTCGCGGCAGAACTTGCGTACGGACATCGACGTGTAGGGCGAACCACGGTCAG
>CALCDB010000023.1 GCA_937901395.1 uncultured Verrucomicrobiota bacterium | reverse complement strand
TGAAGGGGCGGTAGGATGGCGGGGGTGTCGTCCGCAGGCGCGGACGAAGCAGGATCTATAATAGGGGAAGGTGAAGGTTGGAGGGGAGGGAAGAAGGGGTGAATTATGGGTATGGACGAGAAGGGGCAGATGTGATATACTTACTATCCAAAATCAAATGGTGGGAGAGTAGAGATGGGCTGGAATGGCTCGGGTAGTACAACTGATATAAAACAGGTGGAGAAGGCGGCTATCAAACCGAAGTCGCCTTTGCGGGGGTTAGTCGCTGGTGCAATCGTCGTGATTGCGGCTGCGGTGATATTGCTTTTGCTCATTAATGGCAACGACAAGGCGGCTACGGTCGGGGAACGCAGTGATGGCAATAGGCGCATTGAAAACACGGAAAACGATGAGGGCGCGGCGATTGGCGATAGCGAAGGGAAGTCGGGCAAGGAGGATGCTGGCAATGTGACGGCCTCGTCAATAGCGCGTGAATACAATGAGCAGGTGAAGGATTTCGTGAAGAAGTCGCCCACGAACAACGTAACTTGGATTTTCGCTCCATTGGCGCCGGATGATCCCGATAATGCATTGCGGACGAGGGTAGCGCAGGAGTTGGGGTCGTTGCTGTCGGTGGAGCCGGGCGAGCCGATGCCGCCATTTCCATATTCCTTCATCATCGAGGACGAGATAAGGGAGGCGCAGGCGGCGGGCGAGAAAGTGGGGCGCGTCGATAATGGCAACAAGGCGTTCTTGGATTCGCTCAACAAGTGGAAGATCGTGGCGAAGGATACCGATGATGATCGGCGGCTTAATCACAAGGAAGCGTTGATCGAGGCGCAGAATGAATTGCTGGACGGCATGGACAATGGGATCTCGGTAAACGATTCAATTCGCGCCGCGTATGAATTTCGCAAGCGTGCCTTTGAAATGCGCTCGACGATCATCAGCACATTGGCGGAACTTTCGTCCGATGAGCTTGACCACACCGATACCATCGCGCAGATTCGGGATATGAACAGGCGGCTCGCGGAGGAGGGCATCAAGAAGATTTCCATTTCGGAAGTGATTCCGGATTACGAAGGCGAAGATGAAGAAACCGAGGAGGTAAAGGAATTATGAAAAAGTTGATATTATCGCTCATTATCGCGCAGGCATTCGCGGGATTTGGAAAAGACGAGCAGAATGAATTCGGCGGCGATATCGAATTGTGGCCGAAGGATCATGGGGTTTTCTTCTTCGTGGATGCGCAAAGCAAGATAGCGGACAAGACGATTGCCACGCCAGTAAAGATATTGGCGAACGATTTCAACATCGACATACGCAAAATCGCCGGGGATGGCGCGCAACCATTCGATATTCGCAAGGCACCGGCAGCGCTGAAGGGATTGGGGGCGAAGGGCGGAATTTGGATCGTGGATGATCCGGCATTGCCGATCTCGTTGATCGCGATGGAAGATGGCTGGGGCTTGATCAACGTAGCGCCGGTATTATCGGATTCTCCAAACGAGGCGAAGATCGCGAACAGAATGACGAAACTCATCAATCGCACCTTCGCTTCCCTGCATGGAGTTGGCGATCCGGTGATGATGCCGGCATGCGTGATGAAGCCGGCAGTCGGGCTAACGGGAATCGACAATCTACTTTGCGCCACATTCTCGCCGGAGACGAACTCGAAAGTCGCCTGCTATTTGAATTTGGCGGGGTATCGTCAATGCTTGCGCGGAACGTATTACGATGCGTGCGAGAATGGCTGGGCGCCCGCGCCGACGAACGCCGTTCAGCAAGCGATTTGGGATAAGGTTCATCAGTTGCCAACCAAGCCAATCAAGATATTGCCGCCGAGCAAGAAGAAATAAGTGAAATTCATTTACGGATACAAGACGAGCGAGAACGAGACGCGCGAAGGGATGCTTTCAGCCGCGTCGCGCGATGCCGTATACCGTAAGTTAAGGGCGGAGGGGATTCGTCCGTTCGAAGTAAGATTGGCGCCAGGGTTCTTCAACCATCTCCAAGCGTTGGGCAAGCGCACGTTGGTAATAGCGCTGTTGCTGATCGTGATAGCGGTAGTGGTAATCAATTCCAAGCAGCGACCCTGCAAAGGTGAGGGTCTCGCCGTCATCGAACGTCAGCGTATAGGGACCTCCGGCA
>CALCDB010000022.1 GCA_937901395.1 uncultured Verrucomicrobiota bacterium | reverse complement strand
CCGCGGGGAACTTCAATAATCATATCGGTCTTCCGATTACGATTCTGAACTGTCCTGACGACGCGGAATTCCTCGTCGTCGAGATGGGGACGAACCATCCCGGTGAAATCGAGGCGCTCTGCCGGATCGCCGAACCGGATGCCGGACTCATCACCAATGTAGGCACTGCGCATCTCGAGTTCTTCGGGTCGCAAGACGGCATCGCGAAGGAAAAGGGCGTATTGGGAGCCATGGCGAAGGATTTCTTCGTGATCGGCGACAACAACGTGCGGCTCGACGCGTTGAAGTCGCTTTGCCGAGGCGAGGCGGTAGTGGCGGCGACATCGGAGGATTGGATGCGAGAAGCGCTTGCCGGCGTTCTTCCCGGCGAGCACAACGTTTCCAACGCCTGTATCGCCTATGCGGTCGCCGCACGTTACGGGGTGACCCGCGAACAGGCGAAGGCGGCGCTCAAGGGTTTCGCGCTTCCCGGCGCCCGTTGGCGCAAGAGCGAGAAGTGGGGCGTCACGTTCATCGACGACAGCTATAACGCGAATCCCGATTCGATGATCGCCGCGCTGGACACCTTCGCCGCGATGCCGTGCGACGGCAAGCACGTCGCGGTGCTCGGCGATATGTTCGAGCTTGGAGAGAATGCTCTCGAGCTCCACAAGAAGGTGTTCGAACACGCGATGGCGCTGAAGATTCCGCTCGTGATCGGCGTTGGCGAGATGAGTTCGCAGTGCATCTGCAACCTCGTCTACAAGGATCTGAAGAAGCTGAAGCTCAAGTTCCGTCTCGATGTCTCGGCCGGCGATCTCGTCCTGCTCAAGGGCTCGCACGGCATGAACCTGTCTTCACTGCTTGATTAAGCTATTGCTACGAAGAACGGTTTTTTGCTATAATAATAGCATGAAAAGTTGTAATTATTACATCGCGATTTTCATCGGGATCTTCGGTGTTCTGCAGGGTTTCGCCGCTAATCTCCACTGGAAGAACTCCGGTACCGACATGTTGAGCGCCGCAAGCTACGATGAGAACACGGTGCCGACGGCTAATGATGTTATCTATTTCGATCAGCCGGCATCCAAGCAACCGTATCTTTCCAACGATCTGACGGTGAAAGGGCTTTTCTTCGGCCTCGACAACGGCACGCGCACTACCGAGGCGACCGATCCCGACGGTTATATCTTCACCGGCGCCGAAGGCAAGAAACTGACGTTGAGCAACTCCGGAAGCGGTAATTACTGTCTCAACTCGGCGACGACCGCCGGAACGGCAATCTTCCGAATCCCCATCGTTTTCTCCGGTAATAATCCGATTCCGGCAGCCAACGGTATACGATTGGTCTTCGAAGGTCCGGTATCCACTTCCGGAGAATGGACGCAAGATGTCACCACCACCACCAATGGTAAGGACAAATCGCATATCGGCACCCTAGTATTCCAAAACGAGAATCCTGATTTCAAGCCTTTAAAGATGCATATCTCTAATAATACGCGTATCGAGATTCATCATCCGCGGGCGCTTTATTATGTAAAGGAATTCATTTCCGGTAGTTGGGCTCAAATGGATCTTCCGCGTCTCTACAATTATTCCGGCGAGCCGGCGTATTTCGATTATCTTAC
>CALCDB010000021.1 GCA_937901395.1 uncultured Verrucomicrobiota bacterium | reverse complement strand
AGCCACTTGCGCGACAGCCGGTCGCCGATCGGCCCCGCGATGAACGCCATGCCGGCGAGCGTCCAGCTGAGGACCGTGTTAATCCACCCGATCTGGACGTCGGTGAGGCTCAGCTCCTCCTGGATCGGAATCGTCAGAAGCCCGAACAGCGCCCGATCCGCCTGATGAAAGAAATACGCTCCCCCAAGAAGCAACAACAGCCACCACTTGTAATGCGCTTTCATTATTGCGGAAAATAACGGATATAATCGATTGAATACGTCTGCGGCAGTTGCGTCTTCTCCGGCTCGCCGACCCATGAATACATTACTTCGCAATCAAACACAATGTGCAAGGGACGATGGAAACGGTCGTTCGCCCGCGAGAATACTTCCTCTCCATCAATATACCAAATAAGTCGTTCTGGCGTCCAGCGAAAGCCATACACATGATAATCGGCGGATGGATCAAAGGCGAGTCTCAGCTTCTTCGATTTCTCCGGTAACTTCTCGACGCCTCCATTCACGATGCCTTCGAGATATGGGGTCTTGAGGCAGTGTACCGTTCCATACCATTCCCTAAGCGAACCGAATATCTCGAAGATATCGATTTCCTCGGAGTAGTCGCCGATGCGAAACTTCTTTTCCGGCTGATCGGATAGCGGATCGTATAGCCAAAAGGCATTGCATACTTTCGCGTTCATCGTCTTCGCGCGGCACTCGAAGTAGCCATAACGAAACTTCTCCTTTGAACGCACATACGCCATCGCATAAGTATCGAAGCCGCGCCGCAGATTCTCCACGCTCCTCTCATCCTCGCGCATCAATCGCGCCGTGAGAACAAGATTCCCATTGGTAACCGCCACATTGTCACGTGCGAACAGGAAGCCGGAATTGCGTCCCTGAAACGAACTTACCCAATCAGTCCACTTGGCGTCATCAAGTTTTCCCGAATCAAAGTCGTCGCCGAATGACGGCGCCGACGACGCCGTCACCATCGCCAACAGGAGAGTGGAGAGGATCATACAAGCGCCGCCTTGATTGCGGCTTCGGCTTCCACCACAGGTACAATCTTGAGTTGCGACTTATCCTCATCACGACGCTTAATCTCAATGCCACCCGCCTTGAGCCCCTTCGCGCCAACCACGACTCTTACCGGGAAGCCAATCAAGTCCGCATCCTTGAACTTCACGCCGGGCCGTTCCGCGCGATCATCGACGATTACATCCACGCCCGAAGTCTCCAAGCGAGCCTCCAACTCGTCCGCCGTCCGCGTTACCTCCGCGTCATCGGGATCGAGATTCTCTATCACTACTTGATATGGCGCAACCGCAGCCGGCCAGATAATGCCGTTGCCATCGTGACTCTGCTCGATTATCGCCTGCACCGTGCGACTAACGCCGATACCATAACAGCCCATTACCATGACCTGCTCCTTGAGATCATCGGTCTTGTACGCCGCCTTGAACGCATCGGTATATTTCGTACCCAACTTGAACACATGGCCAACTTCAATGCCACGCTTGATGATCATCGGCTTGCCGCACTTCGCGCAGATATCCCCGCTCTGCACAATCGTAAGATCGGCGTAATCCTCCGGCTTAATCGAAGTATCGCGATCAAGATCCACATTCTTGATATGGTAATCATCCTTGTTCGCACCAACGATACGCCCCTTCGCGCCCCTAAGCGCAAAATCCGCCACGATCCTGAGCGAAGCATCCGCTGGCTTCACCGGACCCACCGAACCCGCATTCGCTCCGGACGCCCTAAGCACCATATCGTAATCGGCAAGTTCAAGCTTCTTCGCATTGAGAAAATGCTTTAGCTTCACTTCGTTGACTTCACGATGTCCCTCAACGCACACCATCACCGGTCTGCCATCAACATTGTAGATTAGTGATTTCACGAAAGCGGAACCGGCGACCCCCATAAAGCCCGAGACCTCCGCTATCGTTTTCGCGCCAGGAGTCGCAATTACTTCCATCGCCCCACACGCGGGATCGTCGCAAGACGGAGCCTTGCGCTCGGCCTTCTCCAAATTCGCCGCATATCCACAAGCGTCGCAAAAGGCGATGCCATCCTCGCCGGCTTCCGCGAGCACATGAAATTCATGACTGAATTTCCCGCCGATATCGCCAGTATCAGCCTCGACCGGATAAGCCTTGAGCCCACATCGGCTGAAGATGCGCTTATAGGCCTCAAACATCGCCATGTAACTCTTATCCGCCGCCTCCAATGTGGTGTCGAACGAATATGCGTCCTTCATCAAAAATTCCTTCGACCGCATAAGCCCGAAGCGCGGACGAATCTCATCGCGGAATTTCCACTGAATCTGGTATACGGTCACTGGCAATTGACGATAGGAGTTCACGATGCCTTTCACCATCTCCGTGACCATCTCCTCGGCGGTCGGCGAAAGCGCATAATCGTGAGAGGCGCGATCCTTTGCTCGGAACATATTGGGACCCATCGTCTCCCAACGACCTGAAGTCTTCCAAAGTTCGGCCGGCTGCAGAATCGGCATCACGATCTCCAGCGCGCCAGCCCTATCCATCTCCTCGCGCACGATACGCTGCACCTTGTTGAGCACTCGCATACCCAACGGAAGATACGTCCAAAGTCCGCCGGCCACCTTCTTCATGAGCCCAGCTCTGACCATCAACTTGTGCGAATCAATCTCGGCGTCCCCTGGATCCTCACGCAACGTCTGAATGAAAGACTTCGTCCACTTCATCGTCTCATGCTCCTTCTTTATGCAAACTTAACCGGCTCCACATGCCAAATGTTCTTCGCATATTCCAATACCGCACGATCCGACGAGAACTTGCCCGAACGCGCAATATTGATGAGCGACATCCTATTCCACCTCGACTGGTCGCGATAGGTTGCGTCAACGCGCTCCTGCGCATCGGAATAGCTACGAAGATCGGCCAACAACATGTAGTAATCATTGTAATCAAGAAGACTACGCAAGATTGGCTCAAATAGTCCCGGCTCCAACAACGAGAATACATTGTTGCGAATCATATCCAGTGCCTCGCGAATCTCAGGATCCTTCTTGTAGTAATCCTTTGAAACATAGGTCGGTCTCTTCTTGGCGACATCTTCTGTGCGCATGCCGAAGAGGAACATGTTCTCGTTGCCGACTTCCTGATTAATCTCCACATTCGCGCCATCGTATGTTCCGAGCGTAAGCGCGCCATTCATCATGAATTTCATGTTGCCAGTGCCTGATGCCTCCATGCCTGCCAGAGAGATCTGCTCTGAGACTTCCGAAGCCGGCATGATCTTCTCGGCCAGCGACACCCGGTAATCCGGCAGGAACGCCACCGACAATTTGCCGCGCGTCTTTGGATTCGCGTTCACCACTCCCGCGATACCGTGAATGAGACGAATTATGAGCTTCGCCATGTAATATCCAGGAGCCGCCTTCGCCGCAAATATGAACGACCTCGGGCATGGATCGTATTTTGGATTATGCAACAGGCGATTGTAAAACATGATGATATAAAGCGCCAGCATCAATTGACGCTTATATTCATGAAGCCGCTTAACCTGCACATCGAAAATCGCATTGGGATCCAACTTAATCCCATGATTCTTCATCACCCAATCCGTGAGCTGACCCTTGTTCGAACGCTTGATCTTGCCCAACGCATTAAGGAAGTTCGAATCATTCGCGAACTTCTCCAGCTTGCTCAACTCGTCAAGATGAGTAATCCAATTCGCCCCAATTGATTCACTGATGAGCTGCGAAAGCATTGGGTTCGCCTTCAAGAGCCAACGACGCGGAGTAATCCCGTTCGTCACATTATGGAACTTCTCCGGCCATAACTCGTAGAAATCCTTGAACAGTACGTCCTTGAGAATTTGCGAATGCAATTCCGCAACGCCATTTACCGACGAAGAGCCAACGATGCACAAGTTCGCCATTCTCACATAGCGCTCGCCACCCTCGTCAATTAGCGACATCCTCTGTAGCCGCTTTATATCCCCAGGATAAAGCGATGAAATCTCCTGCAAGAAACGTCCGTTGATTTCATAGATAATCTGCAGATGGCGAGGCAATAGGCGCTCCATCATCGGCACAGGCCACTTCTCCAGCGCCTCCTGAAGAATGGTGTGATTCGTATACCCCGTCGAACGGCGCGTAAGATCCCACGCCTTATCCCAATCAAGATTCTCCAAGTCGATGAGAATGCGCATCAATTCTGGAATCACAAGCGTAGGATGGGTATCATTAAGATGAATGAACACCTTATCGGGCAAAGCATCCCAACCGTCATTCGAAAGCCGATAGCGACGCAGAATATCTTTCAACGAACAGGAGACGAAGAAATATTCCTGACGCAAACGCAACTCCTTACCGGCCATAGTATTGTCGTTTGGATACAACACCTTGGTAAGATTCTCCGCCAATACCTTCGTCTCCACCGCATCTACGTAAGAACCCTTGTTGAAGTCCTCAAGATCAAAGTCGTCCACCGCCTTGGCGCTCCAAAGACGCAACGAATTAACGGCATTACAATATCCGACGATTGGCAGATCGTATGGAACGCCCTCGACCGTCTCCGCTGGAGCCCAGTACCACTGCTGACGACCCTTCGTCGTGCGGCATTCAACATGCCCGCCGAAATGAACATGTTGCGAATATTCTGGACGAGCCATCTCCCACGGATAGCCATTCTTAAGCCAATGATCCGGTTCCTCTACCTGACAACCGTTCACAATCTTTTGACGAAAGATGCCGTAATCGTAGCGCAAGCCATATCCCATGCCCGCCAAATCGAGGGTGGACATCGAATCAAGATAACAGGCCGCGAGTCGCCCTAAGCCGCCATTGCCAAGACCCGCATCGGTCTCATAATCACGAAGTGAATTCCAGTCAATGCCAAAATCCTTTAAAGCATCATGGCAAAGCTGATCGGCCTTTAAGTTGATTACGTTGTTGCCAAGCAACCGCCCAATTAGAAATTCAAGCGACATATAATAGACGCGCTTGCAGTTCTGCTTGGAATATTCCTCCTGCGTGGATATCCACCGCTCCACAATACGATCACGCACTGCGTTGGCGAACGCAGTATATTGATCGCGTTCAGTGGCGCGAACATCACCCTTGGCCAATGAATAGCGCAAGTGCCAGGCGAAGTCCTCCTTCAAGCCCTCAACTGACATCTCGACCCGATGATCTACCTTCCGTATTCTCGTGTTCTTTTTTTCCATAATGTATTTTGTTGTCGCTTAAGGTAAAATAAAATTTTAGAAAAGCTTCTTGAACGAATCAATCGCCTGTGAAGCACCATCCTTGACCGAATCCGTGGCGTCACTGAATGCATCGGTGGCCGCCTTCTGCGCCTGCTTGGCCGCATCTGCCGCCGCCTTCTGAGCCTGCTTGGCCGTATCTGCCGCCGCACTGGTCGCCATGTCAGCAAACTCCTGCGCCTTACGAGCAGCCGCCGCCGCTTGTTGTGTGGCGAATTCCTGCAATGCCTTTGCACCCTCTCCAACGGAGCCAATCATATTTTCAACCTGATCAAACACCTGCTCATAGACTTCCGCCAAGGTCGCACCGTTCGACTTCTTGCCGATATCAGTAAGTACGACCTGCGGCAATGGAATCGAAACCTTGCCAATAATCACCTTGATGCCGTCAATTTCAAAATGATCAATGATAAACTTCTTCTCGCCTTTGCCCGACTCTTCCTGAACCATCTCCTTTTCCTCTACCTTGGTTTCGTCCTTTCCGGACTTGGCATTCGCGGCTTCTTGCTGCTTCTCCTGTTCCATACGATAATTCTCTTCTCCGCCAGCTAAATTATATTGGAAACGATCAAAGTTAAGCGTTCCCTCTTCATCAAGCCCAACTGCGACGATTAAATCGGTAATCGTCACATCTTCAATATGCACAACATCACTCGCCAGAGTAGTCATGCCCATATCTACGCGGAACAATCCAAGCGAAACCGCGTTCTTTTCGGAATACTCATGCCCTGTAGGATTCGCCAACTGCATATCCCCTACTTCAAGCTTGCCGGTATATGGATTAAGCGACAAATGACCAAGATTGAAATCAGCACCGACTTTACTAGGCACGACAGAATTGGCCACCAGCTTGCCGACCGGGCCAAACCAAAGCGGCAACGTGAGTACCGCCGCGAGGATAATTACCACTACCCATAACAAAATCTTTACGATTTTCTTTAATACTTTTTTCATTTTAGTGTCTCCACTGTTATTTTTGTACGGTGGCCAGAGCCGACATTCTCCACTTCAAGAACATTCGCCATCCAGCGCTCACCAAATTTCTTTATACGAGTTCCCCAAAGCCGACGAATCGGTTTGTCCTCCTTGAACTCCTCCGCCTGCATCAACGCGCCCGTCTTGCGATCAACCCAAACACGCACCCTGCGATCCCCCTTCTTCATCACTATCACCACACACTTCTGCCCATGCACTGATTCTCCTTCTCGCTCGCCATCAAAGTCAAAGTCATCCCACCACAGATAATCAAGCGTGATATCGCTCCAAGTTACATCCGTCTTCTCCAACGCTTCCTTATCAAGGTTAAGATCGGTCTTGCCATCTATCCGCCTTAATACATAATCATATTCTTCCAAAGGTATTCCCTTGCGGTTACGCATAATGATACGCCCCGAAAGCTCAACGTTCGCTGGAATCATCGTGCGGCAGTTCTCAACCAGTTCTTTCGCCGTGGCATCAGGCGGGATCATATCAACATCATTGCCATTGGGCGCAATGGTGGTAGTTGCTGCCAATATGACCGTAGCTAATATCATTGGCAAAGTTCCTCCAGCCGCTTTACCTCTGGCCCGCCCTTTGCCCTACCGGTCTCATAGAATTGCTTCGCGGTCTCCGTGTCTTCTTCGTTGATCTTCAAGATTAAATCCGCCATATTGTAATACGCATAATAGCTATCTTCGTTCATCGTTATCGCCTGATAGAGCGTACGTCGTGCCTCCTCCAATTTGCCCTGTTCCGCCTCTATCGCGGCCTTGAGATTAAGCGCCGATGGACTGCTCGCATTTTCTTTCAGCATTTCACTTACAACATTCCACGCCGTTATATAATCGCCAATCTCGATATAATGCAACGCCTGCGACCGCTTGTCATTCGGTAACTTCGCCTTGATTTCCTTCGCCTTCTTCACCGCCTCTCGTTCCGCTGCCAACTTCTTCTCCAGTTCACGAGTATCGGTAACCCCTACTGTCTTCGCATTCGATTTCACCTGACCCAATAACAATGAATCAATTGCCGCGTTTACATATGCGCGCTTATTGCGCAGAGTGGCGAATTCAGGGCTTTTTGAGCGTTCACGATTCTCTAACTCCACCTGATCCAACTCGGAGAGGGCCTTACGATATTTTTCAATTGCCGCTTGAGCATTGCCATCCTCCACCAAATCCATCGCCTCATCAATTAACAACGAGGCTGGCTCCATCAATTCCGAAAGCCGTTTCTCATGTTTTTCATCCGTTGCTTCTTCGCCCCCGAACGGCCAATACCAACTCGCGAAGGCAACAGTGGAAACCATCAAATTGATAATTATAATCGCTAATTTTTGCATGACTATATTATACCATATCCCTAGCTTACCGCACAAGCACTTTCGGTAGCACATCTCTTCTTATCTGCGATATCGATGCGTGGATTCCCCCTTTGCCTGAATATATTCATATTCCCCGATTTGCCCAATTTCTCGTATTCCAGGTGTATCAATAATCATCGCGCCTGATGGCAACATGATAAGTTCACGCGAAGTAGTCGTGTGGCGTCCCTTGCCACTCCACGCTTGAATTTCCTGCGTGGCCTGCCAATCTTCACCGGCAAGCGCATTGAGTAATGTAGATTTGCCAACGCCTGACGAACCAATGAAGGCAATGGTCTTACGCGGAACAATATATGGAGCAATCTGTTCCATGCCCTCGCCAGTCTTCGCCGAAATCTCCAATACCCTAACGGGCAATTGCGCACGGTCAATCTCATTCTCAAGATCGCACTTTGTAAGCACTACTACCGCTTCGGCTTCGCCCATCGATTCGGTCAAGGCGAGGTAACGTTTAAGCCGTGGTATCGAAAAGTTCTCATTCAGCGACATCATAATGAACAACGTATCAAAGTTAACCGCCAATGTCTGTGCCTTGCGATGAGCTGTAGGATCTTTGCGCTCAAAGCGAGAAAAACGCGGCAACACATCGAGAATCATTGATTCGCCTTGCGCATTGTATCGAAAGTGCACGAAATCGCCAGTCATTGGCTTGGGCGCAAGACCATCCATAAACGCACTCTTCTTCTTGCGGGCGAGAATCTCCCCATCTGACTCATTGCACACCAAGTGATAATAATCTCCGTGCGCAGAAACGATACGCGCAATTCCAGGCGTAACCGCATGATGCCAACCGAATTGCTCTAACCGTGTCATGCTTGATATGGCGTCAAAAACGTTTCCTTGAAATCGTAACCGCCCATAAAGGACTCGCGATTATCATTCTTGCCTCGCTTGATACGTGGAGTCTCCGAAAGATTAAACATCATCTCGCCAAGGTCTTCCGTGCAACTTAATCCCCATTCGGTGAGCACGGTGTATGTTAGCGGGCCATATTGCTCAATTGCGCTTTCCTTGAATTCTTCCATGATGTCTTCAGCGGAAAAGCTCCTTCCATCTTTTGAAAGCGTATGGACGCAGTCCATTAAGAGAGCATAAGCACGGGCATTATAACGTGGATCCTTATCTATAATATCACCAAAGGAATCAATGTCAAAATCTATTTCCTCCATATAGTCCCTCCTTTATTTAAATTAAGCATGGCATAAACCGTAATAGTTACACATATCGGCGCTACAAAAATTGCGGTCACAGCAATCGTCCATCCTTGATAGCCCAATGGTAGCATAATGAGACAGACGATAAACAACGAAACCGTATACGCAATTTGGCCAGCCATTAATGCCTTTGGGTGTTTACGGGCAGCGGCTATTCCCTCAATGCGCGCCCGCACCGCTTGGATGATGGCGATGAATGAATAAAATCCAATTACCATCTCGGCGGTGGAGAGCAGGCGATTGGGGAGATTCTGAAAACCCTCAAAATACCACTTCCCCACAACCGCGGTAGAAAAGATAAGAGGAATTATTCCTAAAATAATCCCCGCAATAATCGCGTAGATGAGCAAGCGACGATCATTTGGATATTCTGGTTGAAACTTAACTGAAACAGTCTGCAATTTAAGTGCGGCAAAAGCGACTGGATTCGCCACCCCCATCGTCACATAGTGGATGGCGAGCATATCCGCCGGATGCTGCGTACGGGCAACAAAGGCGGCGATGACCAATGGCGAACATGCCAACAGAAAGCCACCCAACGCCAAAGGCAATGTAAAGCGAAATTGCTCCAAAGTAAGTGACAATATCTCCTTTGAGGTAAGATTGGCATGATGTGAAACGATAAAGGTCTTTTCCAGACTATGAACATATGGTCGCGCGTAAAGCCAAGTAACAATGGTTTCCACCCACACCCCAAAAGTAAGCGCGAACAACCCCCACCAGGGACCGACTAAGCCATAACGGGGAAAGACGATTGAAAATACGAGAGTCACGGCAATACGCAATAAAGTAGCATTATTGGACTTTCCCGATTCAAGATTGTTAAACAACACGACCATTGGTATGTTGCGCAAGAAAAAGCCTAAGTTCATTATCGAACCATAAAGAAGCGTCCAACGCGAGATGTCGGCCAATTCCTTCGGGAGATTGAAAAAACCCTCAAATATCCATGTAGATAATGGTGGCAACACCACCAAACATTGAAGAGCAAGCAATACTGACATCATAATTGCATTCAATCGTCTGAACGAAATATATCCATACCAAGTCTTTGCGAATACAAGACCAGTTGTTATAAGACCGGCGCCTAACGATCCGATCATAAACATTATCATCTGCCCCTGGCTAAACGCTGTAAGCGCATTCACGCCAAATTTGCCGTGTGTGACAATCCCCGCCACCAATGGATATGACAATGACTGGGAAAAACCCTGAAGTAACAGCGGAATATAGAATCGCGTTACCCTAAGCACTGAGAATTTTGGTTCAATTGTCATGCTACCATATCCCCAACTTCAAATAGGGTAAGATGGAATTTTCAAGCGTCTTGTCAAGATCAAACATCGCCTCACCCGCAAAGCCGTATTTACGCGAAAGCCTAATCTGGTCAATCACCTGCTTAGCATCAAGCCGAGACTCGTTAGCCGTAACTCCGATACCAATAATCGTCTTCTGTTTTCGCACGCGACGTGTTGCTTGACCAATCAGGAGCCCCTCAAATTGAGCATTAGACTCGCAATAATTCATCGGCACTACATAATCCACTATTCCCATATCTATCCAACTTGGCCAATCTTGTCCAACTGAATTTATGCATTGCGGATACTTTCCATACACGGCGGTTGTGAGCCATTTTGGACGCTTCACCCGCCTTCTCGCTTCGGCTACGAACTGTGAAATTACTCCCGCTGAATCCTTGGGCTTGACTACATTATCGCCCCAACGAACGAAATCAAGGTGAACCCCAGAAAGTTTATACTTCGTTTGCAGCTCTTCTATCGCCGAAAGAATATATGCGCGAACTTCGCTATTAGAGGGGTTAAGGTATTCGCTCAATGTGCCATTGGCTGCCGTGAGTCGCCACCCTCGGCGTTTGAATTCTTCAAGCCAGGCGTTGGTAGTCCTAGTTGCGCTAAAGCACAAGATCCAAGCGTGCACACGAATTCCCGAATTCTTAGCGGCGTCCAAACAGGCCGCTAGTTGATCCCCTTCTTGCACGAAGGTCTTGGATCGCGGCAAAATGTTACTTGCATAATGGGCGAATCCAGCACCTGCTACATTCACGAACAAATCCGTTACATGCGCCGCCTTGAGAACACGTATAGTCCGCGGCCAATCTCCCGGATAAAGTCCGCAACCGGAATGATCCCATACCGCATGAATCTCTCCTTTGATTGGTGTCTGCTGCTTGGCGTATTCATATATAGCGGCGGCTTTCTTGCTCTTACGAATCTTATGCTCGGCGAGATTCCAGGTTTTTGGATTAACTGCGCCGATAAGCGCACCTAGAAGTTGGGCCTTTTTATCCTCTTCGCCGTCCGCCAAGAGCACATGCGTCATCCAATATCCAGAAGTAGTGGCTATCCAGGCCGGCTCACCAGTGGACTTTCCCTCGCGATTCATCCAATAAGCCATCACATTGCCTTTACCTTCGATAGGACGAGCCCGTTGCAGAACGGTGGAAGTCTGGAGAATACTCGCTGGCAAACCTTCTGGATTCTTGACACTGAAATCCATTCGACTGAACTCGCCGGGATAAGCAGCAGAACGATATCCCATTGGCCTTACTCCCATCAACTCCGCCAATGCGGGAGACGCAGAATAAAATACGCACAACTTTCCACCACGGGAACGGAACTCACGCAAGGCCGTCATCTCGGCGGCCGTCGGCGAACTGAACCCAACTAAAAAAGCGAACTGCTCACGCTTTAGCGCCGTCGCCATCTCCGTCGGCTTTATCACCTTAGATGCTATCGACTCATTTCCAAGCCACCGATGAATATGATTGGCAAGCGAGGTGTAATAACCCGGCTCATGCGCAATAATCGCGATAGCTAAAAAGAGAGATTTCATTGTTGCTTCAAAATATCAGGGCGATTCATAGCCGTCAATTTGCGCGACTGCGCCTTTCTCCATGCATCAATGCGCGAATGATCTCCCGACAACAAAATCTCGGGAACCTTCATGCCCCTAAATTCTATTGGATGTGTATATTGAGGGGCTTCAAGTAATCCTTCGCGCGAAAAACTCTCACAGCTCGTGGCCTCCATGCCTCCGCCTAATACGCCTGGCAATAAACGAACAATAGCATCTACCATTGAGGCCGCCGCAAGCTCGCCTCCAGTCATCACGAAATCGCCAATTGAAAAACTTTCATTCGCCAAGGTTTCAATGCGCGCATCGAATCCCTCGTAGTGTCCACACATAAACACCAAATGCTCCATTCCTGCCAATCGTTCAGCATCGCGCTCGGTAAATCGCTTGCCAGTTGGCGAGGTCATAATCACATGCGCAGGGAGAAGCGGCTCAACTGCATTAAACCATGGCGCACATTTCATCAACATCCCGGGCCCGCCACCATATGGCTTATCGTCCACCTTGCGCCATCGTCCTTCTCCATATTCACGTAAATCCACAATAGCCAATTCACAAGCCCCCTTCTTGACTGCGCGCGCCAATATGGATTCCGTCAAGAAACCCTTAAACATATTCGGCTGAACGCTAATTATCTCTATCCGCATTTTGCGGGTATTATATCATATCCACTCGATGATGTCGGCCATAAATCCAAAAACCGCCGAACATCGCACAAAGAATACCGAGGCCAAGCGTTAAGTGTAAATAGTTTCCGCTAACCATGACTGCATAATATATCGTGGCGACCGACCACCCCAATAATGTTAAATAACCAACAAAGATTGCACCATATAACTTGCCTATCTCCTTGAATACCACCGCCGTTGCCCCTATACATGGCACATATAGAAGAATAAAAAGCAAATAGGCAAAGGCTTGATGAAAGCCATTTGAAAACCACGAACTCATAGTCCTGCAATTCGCATTATCCGTGCTATCGTCTTCTTGCGCGTATAAGCCTTTCATTGTGCCAATTACCGATTCTTTCGCGAAGAGACCAGAAAACACCGCAACTGATGCCGGCCAGTTATCGGACTCTACACCAATCGGCTCAAATACTGGCGTAATCGCCTTGCCAACTGATGACAATATCGTTTCATGCCTATTATCACTTGTGCTATCTACGATCTTCCCATGCACATCAACCATATTAGTGACACCGAGAATTAACATCATGGGTACGATTAACTTGCCAGCACGGAATATGAAGTTGCTTAACCGCTCCCATGTGTGCAACAATATATGCTTGGGACGAGGGCAATGATATGGCGGCAATTCCATGATAAAATGAACGGGCTCACCCATAAACAATGTGCGCTTTAACACTAAACCAGATATCACGCCCAACAAAATACCCGCAAGATATAACGCAAGAATCATTTTCCCTGGAGTCTCTGGAGAAAATACGATTCCAAAAGCGGCGTAAACCGGAAGTTTCGCCGAGCAACTCATGAATGGAATCATAAAAATCGTAAGCAGCCGATCGCGCTTCGATTCCAATGTTCGCGTAGCCATTATTGCTGGCACGCTGCACCCAAAACCAACTAACATCGGCACAAAACTCTTGCCTGGTAGCCCCAACCAACGCATGAATCTATCCATCAGGAAAGCGGCTCGCGCCATATATCCAGAATCTTCCAAAATGGAAAGGCATAAAAACATAAAGAAAATCACTGGAATGAAGGAAACGAGCACCGTTAACGCCCCTCCTAACGCAGAACCTATCAATGCAATCAGCCAATCCGGAGCCCCGAAATGCAAAAGAATTGTGTTCGGCAACCGAGTGAATAGATAATTCCCCGCAGTTATGAAACCATCCGTCATTCCCCCACCGACAAATTGAACAAGATAGAAAACCACCCCCATTATCGCCAAAAAAAGCGGAATGCCCAAAATGCGATTAAGTACGAATCTATCTATCCATTCGCTAACATAAATTTTTATTCGCGTTATGTGAACCACATCATGAACTAAACCTGCAATAATACCATAGCGCGCCTCCGCTAATTCTATGTCTGGAGGATCCGCCAAGACTTTCGTCACTCGCTCAATAGCGCCATCTATCACTTCTGGCGCCATATCATGATACTCTTCTAACTTATGTCGAATAAACGGGTCTCCTTCCAATGTCTTTAGCGCAACCCACTGCCGGCTTACCTTGAGTGCTTGGGCTGTCTTAATCGTACAAGAAGAAAGAATGTCAATTTCCTGCTCCAATTCATTGCCATATTCTAACCTTACCGTTGGTATCTTCGCAACTTTTAGCGCAATGCTGAGCGACTTTGCAAGCCGCAACATATCTTTAGAATTATTGGCATTGACCCCAATAACTGGAACGCCGAGATGAGCTGAAAGATGATCAAGCTCAATTTCCATGTTACGCTGACGAGCGACATCCATCATCGTAACCACTAACACCATCGGCACTTTTAGTTCGCACATTAAGATTGTCAAATAGAGATTTCTCTCCAATGTCGTCGCATCCAAAATGTTTACATACAAATCCGCATCATGCGAGAGCACGTACTCTAGAGTCGCGCGCTCATCCTCACTCGTGGCGTTAAGCGAATATACGCCAGGCAAATCTACAATCCGAACCGTCTCTCCATCTGGCAAGCTCGCTTCGCCTTCCTTCTTCTCAACGGTAACGCCAGGCCAATTCCCTATATGCTGATGGGCGCCTGTCAGACCATTGAATATCGTGGTCTTACCACAATTGGGATTGCCGATAAGACCTATCGTCTTCATTTGATCTCGCCTTTGGAGAGTTTACGAACCTTAATAACGCTGGCCTCATCACGACGCAATGAAAGATGGTATCCTCGCACTGCGATTTCAAAGGGATCGCCCAGTGGTGCTACATTAATAATCTTAAATTGAACCCCATGAGTAAGACCCAAGGCAAGTAACTTTGCACGATAAACCGCATTCCCAAGCGTGTAGCCCGTAATCTCAGCGAGTTCACCAGCTTTCATGTCGGCCATCGTCATCGGTTACTTCGCAATCATCTTTAGCAACTTCTTAAGCGCATCCGATTCTTCGCCGGTAATCACACCATCCTCTAGTGCATCTTCCAATGCCTTCGTGAATTTGACCGCATCTTCATCGTCAAGACCGCGAACGACCTCAAGAAGTCGCTTCGCCTCTGCTTTGTCAATGCGATTATCAAAAAGCACCTCCTTACCCATCGTACGCATCACCTTGGATAGTGCTTTCGCGCTCACCGATGCAGTTATCGTATCGCTAAGAACGATGCTTTCGGCACGCTCGCCAAGTAACAACTTCATCAAGAAAAGCATTATGATCATTAGCGCAACGACGATTGGCAAATCAATATGCCAATTTGGGATAAAGCCAGCGATGATATAACCGATAAACGATATCACTACGCAAGATAATGAATATGGCAACTGTGTATTTACATGATTTATGTGATTACATTGCGCTCCTGCGGAAGCCATAATCGTGGTATCGGAAATCGGCGAACAATGATCTCCGCAAACAGCTCCCGCCATGCACGCTGAAACCGCCACAATTGTCATCTCTCCAGCAGGCATCGCTGACAGGCAAATCGGAATCAAAATGCCGAACGTGCCCCAACTCGTGCCAGTGGAAAAGGCCAACACTACCGCAATCAAAAAGAAAATAGCTGGCAAGAAGGCGTGTAAACTCGCAGCAGGGCCATTGACCAAATCAGATATGAATACCTTCGCTCCTAGCGAATCAGTCATCCCCTTCAATGTCCATGCGCAGCAAAGAATCATAATTGCAGGAACCATCGCCTTGAACCCATCGGGAAATGCCTCCATGCAATCTTTGAACGAAATCACACGGCGAACGATGTAAAAAATTACCGCGAATACAAGCGCAATAGAAGAACCAAGCACCAAGCCGACTGAAGCATCGGAATTTGAGAAAGCGGTAATGAAATTACGATACGCCTCAGAATCCTTGCTAAAGAAACCTCCGGAATATATCATACCAATGATACATGTTGAAACTAATACAATCACTGGCACAATTAAATCACACACACGCCCACGATCATTCTTTTGCAACACATCTGCAACTTCGGCTATCTCGCCAGTCGTAAATATGTCCCCGTTTTCTGCGTTGCGTTCGTGTTTGCGCATTAAACCAAAATCAAACTTTGAAAACGCGATGAAGAACATCATCACTATCGTTAAAAGCGCATAGAAATTATACGGGATGGCATTGATGAATAGCGAAAAGCCACTGTCCGCACCAGCTCCCTTTGCGAAGCCCGCAACCGCTGCCGCCCATGACGAAATCGGTGCGATAATGCAAATTGGCGCTGCCGTCGAGTCGATCAGATACGCTAGTTTCGCTCGCGACACTCTCTTCGCATCGGTCACTGGACGCATCACCGAACCTACGGTCAGGCAGTTAAAATAATCATCCACGAAAATCAACATCCCGAGAATGATCGTGGTGACTTGCGCCCCAACTCTGCTCTTGATATGCGTTGCCGCCCAACGTCCGAATGCCGCTGAAGCTCCCGTCTTGTTCATCATTGCGACCAATGAACCCAATAAAACCAAAAAGAAGAGAATACCGATATTATACGGATCCGCTATTGATTTTATAAAGCCGTCTATGAACACATGATTCATTGTGCTTTCAAAGCAAAAACTCGAATATAAAAGGCCACCAGTGAGAATTCCAACAAAAAGCGAGGAATATACTTCCTTGGTTATAAGCGCCAAGAAAATGGCGATTAATGGTGGCAAAATCGCCAACCAAGAACCGAAGTAATGATTCTCCTGCCTTATCGTCGCTAAGGCCGCCCCCTCATGGGATTTGAACTCTTTATCCTCTTGGATGTTATCGGCATAATTACCGATATAATCCTTCGCATCATCAATTGATGATAGATTATACGATTTTTCACCAACCGAGACCAAGGCATTTATCGTAGAAGCACCGCTATCTGATTGGACAGTTGCGGCCGCACCCAATATGAGTGCGACCGTAGTGAACATGCATATAATTGACTTTTTCATCATACTTGCATGATTTCTCATTTATGGTTTTAACTTAACAAATCGGCGCCCCCGGTAACATCATCACCGAAAGCTTCATCTGCGAACTTAAAGTCTTCACCATCTACCGAGGTATCGCCATTGTCCGCAAGCAATTGCGGCTGCTGCGGCTCAGCAAGATCCGACTCATCATCGTTTTCCTCGCCCGGAACACCCGAAGTAGGAATTCCGTAAAGCTCTTCATGATGCTTACGCTGTTCCTCGCGAAGCACATCCATCTCTTCATCAGAGATCGCCTCGCTAAGCGGAACAAGCTTGAGATAACGATGCAATGGGAATCCCGTTCCGCCAGGTATAGGATGACCTAATATTACATTCTCCTTGAACCCGCGAAGTTCATCAACTCGTCCCATTGTCGCAGCCTCCGTCAACACTCGCGTCGTATCCTGGAAGGATGCCGCCGAAATGAACGAATCTGTCTCAAGCGCAGCCTTGGTGATTCCGAGAAGCGCTGGTTGAGCTTCCGCTGGGCGACGTCCCTCGTTCATCATCTCTTCGTTGACGCGCAAGAACGTCTGCCGCGTGACTTGCTCTCCCCAAAGGAAGTCTGTGTCACCCGGATTGGTTATGCGCACTTTACGAAGCATCTGACGGACGATAATCTCAATGTGCTTATCATTGATTTCAACGCCTTGCAGACGATAGACCTGTTGAACTTCGTTAACAAGATACTTCTCAAGTTCCTGCGGACCGGAAACCTCAAGGATCTCTTGTGGAATTACTGGACCTTCCGTAAGCTGCTGCCCCTTCTTGACATGATCGCCCTTGAATACGACGATCTGCTTACCCATAGGAATAAAATGTTCTTCAACAAGGCCAGTCACCTTATCCACGACCTTAACGCAGCGCTTGCCACGAACATTTTCGCCAAAATCAATCTCGCCCTCAATCTTCGCGATTTCAGCCGCATCTTTTGGCTGACGCGCCTCGAAAAGCTCTGCTACACGTGGCAAGCCGCCCGTAATATCACGGGTCTTGGCTGCTTCACGCGGCGTCTTTGCAAGCAACATACCTGCTGTAGCCTTCATGCCATCACGAACCATCACGATTGCCCCCGTAGGAACATCGTGAGAATCAAGCATATTGCCATTCGCATCGCGAATTTCAATACGTGGATGTAAATTCGATTCAGATGTTGGCAATACTACCAAAGTCTTCGCGTTGGTCTGGCGATCAGTTTCCGTCTTAACGGAGACGTCTTCCTCAAAATCGGCAAATACGATCGTACCCGCCATCTCGGAAAGAACCGGCACGGAGTGAGGATCCCAAATCGCGACCTTCGCCCCTTTCTTAACCTCTGCCCTATCTTCAACCAACAATGTCGTGCCCATCTGCAACTGATAGGTATCGAGTTTAGTGCCGTTCTTCGACCAAATTTCGAGCGAGCCATTCTTGTTGAGAACAACTTCACGTCCTTCATCGTTACGCACTTTACGAACATCAACCAAACGAACCTCGCCATCGTTCTTTAGAACGATTTCTGGAACCTTGGCCGTGGCCGATGCCGTACCTCCTATGTGGAATGTACGCATCGTCAACTGAGTACCAGGCTCGCCGATTGACTGTGCTGCGATAATGCCGACTGCCGTGCCAATCTCAACCTGCTTGCCAGTAGAAAGGTCGCGTCCATAGCACTTTGCGCACATGCCATGCTCGGCATCGCAAGTAAGGCCAGAGCGAATCCATACCCTTTCAATGCCACATGCATTGATCTTCTCGCAGGCGACCTCGTCAATTATCTCATTAGCCGGAACGATTATCTCGCCCGTCTTCTTGTTCTCAATATTGTACAACGCCGTACGGCCAAGCACGCGGTCGCCAAGCGAAACCTTAACCTCGTCTCCTTCGATAATGGCTTCAACTTCAATGCCGTTTACCGTGTTGCAGTCTTCTTGCGTGATAATCACATCCTGCGAAACATCGACCAGCTTGCGCGTCAGATAACCGGCGTCCGCCGTCTTAAGCGCGGTATCCGCCAAGCCCTTACGCGCACCATGCGAAGAAATGAAATATTCAAGAACCGATAGACCTTCACGGAATGATGCAGTAATTGGGCGCTCAATAATATCGCCTGATGGATTCGCCATCAATCCGCGCATACCCGCAAGCTGCCGAATCTGCAACTTCGAACCACGCGCCTTGGAATCAACGAACATATAAACTGGATTTAGTTCCGTCGGATTGCGATTCTCGGGGCTTATATTCTTGTCAATCGTCTTGTAAAGCTCGTCACCAACCTTCTCGGTGGTGGTCGACCAAATATCAACGATTTTGTTGTGTCGCTCGCCATCAGTGATAATGCCTTGCTGGAATTGCTTTTGTACATCGTCAGCCGCCTTGCGAGCTTTTGCGATCTCCGCGTCCTTATCCGCAGGTCGTATCATATCTTTCAAGCCCATGGACGCGCCGGAAATCGTCGCGAATTGATACCCAAGCGATTTAAGCTTATCCAACGATTTAATCGTACGATCATGCCCAGCGACCTTATGACAGTCAAGAATCAACTTGCCAATCGTCGACTTGGAGCACTTGTCATTCCAGAAGCCAAGTTCTTCAGGCCAAACATTGTTGAAAATCACACGCCCAGCAGTGGTTTCAAGCGTACGCTTCTCCGTGTTTCCATAAGGCCTACCGCTCGTCTTGTAATCAGGATTGCGATAACGAATTCTCGTGTGATAGCCAATTGCGCCTTCAGCAATGCCAAATTCGACCTCGCCAATATCGTTAAACAATGGCAGATGCTCATCGGCGCAATTCGTCTTGCCTGCAATCTTACCAGCTAACTTGTCTTGCTGCGATGGAACTGTAAGGAAGTACAACCCCAAGCAGACATCCTGTGTAGGCGTTACAATTGACTTACCCGATGCTGGCGAGAAGATGGAGGTCGATGCTAGCATCATCAACTTGGATTCCATCTGCGCCTCAATTGAAAGCGGAACATGTACCGCCATCTGGTCTCCATCAAAGTCTGCGTTAAACGGCGTGCAGACCATTGGATGCAGACGAATCGCCTTGCCTTCCACCAATACCGGTTCAAAGGCCTGAATTGATAGACGGTGCAATGTAGGCGCACGATTGAGAAGCACGGTTTTATCCTTCGTTACTTCTTCAAGAATATCCCATACTTGCTCATCATGACGTTCAATCATCTTGCGCGCTGTACGAACGGTGTGGCAAATGCCCAGCTCCTTCAAGCGATGGATGATGAACGGCTCAAATAACCGCAATGCCATTTCTTTTGGCAATCCACACTGCGGGAACTTAAGTTCGGGGCCAACAACGATTACGGAACGGCCGGAATAATCTACGCGCTTACCAAGTAAGTTTTGACGAAAACGACCGGTCTTGCCTTTCAATATCTCAGAAAGCGACTTGAGAGTACGATTGCCTGGCCCCGTCACAGCTCGCCCATGTCGACCATTGTCGAATACCGCATCAACCGCCTCTTGCAACATGCGCTTCTCATTGCGAATAATCACATCCGGCGTCTTCAACGCCAACAAATTGCGCAGACGATTGTTGCGATTAATAACACGGCGATACAAATCGTTAAGATCGCTCGTTGCGAACTTTCCGCCTTCCAACGGAACGAGCGGACGCAACTCCGGTGGAATTACCGGTAATACATCCAGAACCATCCATTCTGGCTTTGACTGCGAAACGCGAAAGCCTTCAACTACTTTCATGCGCTTGGCTATTTTCTTACGATTCTGCTTGGAGCGGGTGTTCTCCATCTGCTCTTCGAGCTCGTTCATCAATTCCTTGAGATTGATCTTCTTGAGCAACTTGCGAACTGCCTCCGCGCCCATCTCCGCCTTGAACCCATCTTGATACTTATCCAAGGCATCCATGTACTCTTGCTCATTGAGAATTTGTCCCTCTCGCAATGGAGTGTCGCCTGGCTCTACCACCATCCAGTTTTGATAGTAAAGAACGCCCTCAAGTTCGCTCGTCGTCTTGTCCAGCAATAGACCCATGCGTGATGGACTACACTTGAAAAACCAGATGTGGCTAACAGGCACTGCTAATTCGATGTGTCCCATGCGCTGACGACGCACCGAAGCAAGCGTAACCTCTACTCCGCAACGATCGCATACCATTCCTTTGTTCTTGATGCGCTTGTACTTTCCGCAGGCGCATTCCCAGTCCTTGGTAGGCCCGAAAATCTTTTCGCAGAATAAGCCATCTTTCTCTGGACGATACGTGCGATAGTTAATCGTTTCTGGATTCTTCACTTCGCCATGCGACCATTTGCGAATCGTTTCCGGGGAAGCGAGCTGAACCTTAACGGCATCATAATGCGCGGAGGCATTAAACGAGCCACCGAAGATGTCAGAAGTGTTATAAGGATTCATTATTTTGATTCTCCTTGATATTCTTTAAATCTGTTAAAGGTTAAGTGCACCCGAGAGTAGATCGTCCGCTACCTCTTGCTCGGCCGACACATCAGTAGCTGGAGCCACCGCTCCATCTGACTTACGCCGTTTTTGGACACCTTCTCCACCCAACAACTGAGTATCGAGGCAAAGCCCACGGAGTTCATGAATGAGCACCGAGAACGACTCGGGCATACCAGAATCAAGAATATTCGTGCCCTTGACAATCGACTCGTAAATACGAGTACGTCCCTGCACGTCATCCGACTTGACCGTAAGCAACTCCTGCAACGCATAGGCAACGCCATACGCCTCAAGCGCCCACACTTCCATTTCGCCCATACGCTGACCGCCAAGCTGCGCCTTACCGCCGAGAGGCTGTTGGGTTACGAGCGAATACGGACCAACCGCACGAGCATGTATCTTGTCAGTTACCAAGTGGTGAAGCTTGAGCATGTAAATCACGCCAACTACTACCTTTTGCTCAAATGGTTCGCCGGTAAGACCGTCATATAGAATCGTCTTGCCTTCTGGGCAAATCCAACTCTGTGCGCCCTCCTGTGCTTCTTGCACCTTGCGCGCCTCCTTGAGAAGCTCGTCAATCTCGCTTTCTTGCACACCGTCAAATACTGGTGTCGCCGCATGAAAGCCGAGATAACGGCAAGCGAGACCAAGATACGTCTCAAACAACTGCCCAAGATTCATACGCGAAGGTACGCCTAATGGGTTTAGCACGATATCAACTGGGCGACCATCCGGCAGGAATGGCATATCACAACTTGGAAGAATGCGCGAAACTACGCCTTTGTTTCCGTGCCGTCCCGCCATCTTGTCGCCAACCGAGAGGTTCTTCTTGTCCACGAGGAAAACTCTCACCTGCTTTACAACCTCGCCTCCGCCAATGTCACCGAAGAGGCCTCCGTCTCCTCCCTCGGCGGCATCGTCAATCGCCGCAAATTCCATTTCGAATGGATCAATAATTGCAGTAATTCGATCCTTTATCGGACCATCGTCAATGTCCAAATGTGCATGAGCTTTAGCGAGCACCGCAAGTTGACTCTTCTTAATCTTCTTGTTGGCCTGAATAATTACGTCGCCCGATTCACTGTCGGTAATGTTAATCGGCAACTTTTCATTCATCAAATCAGATGCCAACTTGGCCATCAATTCCTTTTCCAACTTGGCGATCTGGTTCTTACGCTTCTTCTCGGCATCCTTAGCCGCCTTCTTGGACTTCTTCTCGTCCACGATTTCCGACTGCTTGGAGCTTTTCACCTGAACGCCCATTACTACGCCCATCGTTCCCGGTGGAACCGTAAGCGAAGTATCGCGAACATCGGCTGCCTTCTCGCCGAAGATCGCTCTCAACAGACGCTCTTCTGGCGAAAGCTCGGTCTCGCCTTTCGGAGTTACCTTGCCAACGAGAATATCACCTGGCTTTACCTCTGCGCCAACGCGAATAATGCCGTCTTGCCCTAAGTTCTTAAGTGCATCCTCGCTGACATTGGGAATATCGCGGGTGATTTCTTCAGGTCCGAGCTTAGTGTCACGCGCCGTGCACTCGAAGTTGATAATGTGCAATGATGTAAGCGCGTCTTCACGAACAAGCTTCTCGTTCACCAAAATGGCGTCTTCGAAGTTGTAACCGCGCCAACTCATGAATGCCACCAACAAGTTCTTGCCCAACGCAAGCTCGCCTTGATCGGTCGCTGGACCATCCGCGAGACAATCCCCAACCTTAATCTTGTCGCCCTTCTTTACGATTGGCTTTTGATTAAAGCAGGTTCCAGAATTGCAACGCCGGAACTTTTGAAGATCGTATCTCCAAATGCCATGTTCGGGGTCATGCTCAAATTGCGCCTTGCCGGCCGCCAACTTGCCATCCTTCGAAACCATGATGAACTCGGCGCTTACATACGCAACGATGCCCGATGCCAGCGCCGTCACGATTACCTTCGAGTCTCGCGCGGAAACGCCCTCAAGACCTGTGCCTACGTATGGACGCTCCGTGGTCATTAGCGGAACGCCTTGGCGCATCATGTTCGCGCCCATCAACGCACGGTTCGCGTCATCGTGTTCGAGGAATGGAATCAAACCGGCTGCAATCGAAATTACCTGCATCGGCGCCACATCCATATACTGCACTTCTCGCGCTGGCTTATCGCAGAACTCTGTCTTGAAACGACACGTTACGCGATCCTCCACGAAAGTGCGATTAGGCTTCAATGGCGCGTTTGCCTGCGCAATTACGAACTGCTCTTCCTCATCCGCCGGCAAGTACTCAATCTCATCCGTAACCTTACCGCCTATTACCTTGCGGTATGGCGTCTCTATGAAACCGAACCGATTGACTTCCGCATAAATTCCCAGCGATGAAATCAAACCAATGTTCGGCCCTTCCGGTGTTTCAATCGGGCAGATACGACCATAGTGCGAAGGATGCACGTCGCGCACTTCAAAACCGGCGCGTTCACGGCTTAAACCGCCAGGACCAAGCGCTGAAAGACGACGCTTATGCGCAAGCGCGCTCAATGGATTCGTCTGATCCATGAACTGCGAAAGTTGTGAACGCGCAAAGAAATCCTGCACTACCGAACTGAAGGTCTTGGAATTGACAAGCTTCGAGGCGGTGAATGATGCGGAATCCTGAGAGTGAAGCGTCATGCGCTCGCGAATGAGGCGCTCGGTGCGCGCCAACCCAATGCGACACTGGTTCTCAAGTAATTCTCCAGTGGTGCGAATACGGCGATTGCCAAGGTGATCAATATCATCGACCACATCCTTGCCCACGTAAATGCGAAGCAAAAGACGAATCGCCTCAATCACATCCGTTCCCGACTCGTGAAGCGTACGAAGATTCTCGTCCACCTTGCCGGTGAGCCCCAAACGCTTATTGATCTTATGGCGCCCAACGTAGCCAAGATCATAGTGCTTGAGGTCTAGGAACATGCGCTGCAACATCTGTTCGGAGTTCGTGGCCGTTGGCGGATCGCCTGGTCGCATGCGCTTGTAAATCTCCTTTAGCGCGTCGTCCTTGTTGTGAATGCCGGCCTTCGCGTCTTCGCGCAAGGTCTTGATAAGAGTACCATTATCCGGCGAAACGTCAACTACTTCCACCGTCTTGAAGCCGGCAGCCGCGATTTGCTGCATCATCGTAGGCGTCACCGGATCGTAACGACGAGCAATTACGGCTTGCGATTCGCCGTCAATGAGGTCGTCCTTCATGACCAGAAGATGTAGATCCTTATCCGCATACTTCTTATCGGTAGGCAACTTCTTGAATTCATAAAAGAGTTGCATGAGATTCTCATCGCTACCATAGCCGAAAGTCCTCAGCAAGGTAGTTGCGTAGAATTTCCGACGGCGCCGACGCTGATCCATGAAGCACCACATGATATCATTGGTGTCGAGCATGATCTCAATCCAATTGCCGCGATCTGGAATGATGCGAACCGAATAAAGCGGCTGACCGTTTGCGTGAACCTGCTTTTCCGAGGAAATACCGGGGCTGCGATGCAACTGCGATACTATCACACGCTCCGCGCCATTGATCACGAAGGCGCCATCTGGCGTCATAATCGGCATATCGCCGAGAAATACCTCTTCCTCATGAACCTTGCCCTGATCAATCAGACGGAATGTCGCCTTCATCGGCCGCACATACGATTCGCCGTCCATAAGCGCCTGAAGATAGCTCTTCTTCGCTGGATCAAGGGTATAGTTCACAAATTCGAGTTTGTAACGCCCATCGAATGAACTTACCGGAAATACTTCGTTGAAAACCGCCTGCAACCCCTGCATGGCGCGTTTCTGTGGCGTGATATCCGCCTGCAGAAAATCTTCATACGATTTGGTCTGAATGTCTATCAGATCTGGCATAGACGATTCCATGCTCTGGAGCCGTCCAAAGACTTTGCGTTCTGCACTCATCTTAGCTTACCTTCCTTAAAATTCTATTTTAAAATTGACTTTTGAATGTGCTTCGCCCTAAGACGCCTGAAGTGTGGTAAGCAGCCACTTTGTTAACTGTACGCCCTTGATAGGAAAAGTGGCTGATATTTTATCATAATTCACCCCTTGCGCGCAAGGGGGTATTTTTGATAAAATATGCAACCAGTTGTGGACCCGTAGCTCAGTCGGTCAGAGCAGGTGACTCATAATCTCCGGGTCGTGGGTTCAAGTCCCGCCGGGTCCACCACTTTTCCTCCCCTTGAAGCTTTTACTTGATGAGCGAGAGGAATTCCTGTCGAACTTTCTCATCGGTGCGGAATGTGCCGAGCACCGCCGAAGTGGTCATTTCGCTATTCTGCTTGCTTACTCCACGCATCATCATGCATAAGTGCTTCGCCCTAATTACCACGCCTACCCCCTCGGCCTTCGCCTCTTTCATTATCGCGTTGGCAATTTCTTCCGTCATTCGCTCCTGAATCTGCAATCTCCGCGCGAACATATCCACTATTCTCGCCAGCTTGGATACACCCAAGACCTTGCCCTTGGAAATATAACCTATCGCGCAACGTCCATAGAATGGCAGCATGTGATGCTCGCACATGGAATAAAGCTCAATATCCTTCAGAATTACCATGTGGTTGGTATCGCTCGTGAAATACGCTCCGTTCACCACCGCCTTGATGTTCTGCCGATATCCTCGCGTCATGAAGACTAACGATTTCGCTACCCGCGTGGGCGTCTTCTTCAGCCCCTCGCGCGTAGGGTCTTCGCCAAGCTCGACCAGCAATTGCTTCACCAAAGTGGCGATCTTTTTCTCGTTGGGAGCTTTCATATCTTAATCTTCCCGGAAGATGTGCGTGGAAATGGCTCTTCGCGCACGATTGTCGTCTTGATGCGCTTATATACCGGCAACTGCAAGTTGAGCTGTCCAATCGCCCGAAGAATTGACTTCTCGGGAATGGTCGCGTAAATCTCAGCCCGTATATCACGCGTTTGTCCCTCGCCAGATACCACTACCTCGCGAATGCCGGGAATCGAAAGAATCTTCTCCTCCAGTTCCTCTGGCGCAATTTTCTTGCCAGAGGATAGTATGATCGTACGCGATGCTCTGCCGGTAATCCACACGAACCCATCTTCATCGATGCGTCCAATGTCGCCCGTATGATACCACCCTTCTTCATCGAGTGTCTGTCGAGTGGCTTCTTCAT
>CALCDB010000020.1 GCA_937901395.1 uncultured Verrucomicrobiota bacterium | reverse complement strand
GCAGTCTTTCATCATTTACCTCCCGGAAAGTATATGCTTATTATATCAGTTCAGTATTTTTTGTCAAGAAAAAAGCACGGCATATGATGCGTGTTCTTAAGGACAGTTTTTGAAATTTAATAAAATACGTTACCTACCGACAGGAAAAAGGATAGAGAAAGCAAATGCAATCTCTGTCCTTTTTTCTTGACAAGCACTGCATTAGTAGACACAAATGCTTCTATGTAGACTAATTCACAATTTTATGATATAATTTTATAAACCAATGCACCCAAATTCAAAAAAGCCACACTATATGGATGAAAGGAGGCGAGAAAATGCAAGAAACGAACGAAATGCGTGATCGGCTTATCAATGAGTTTGCCGAAAATTATATGGAGAAGCTGTTTTACTTCTGCTTGAAGAAGACCGGCAGCCACATTGAAGCGGAAGATCTGACACAAGATATCGCGCTTCAGATCATCACTGCTTTGAATAAAGGTACGATTCTAACGAGTTTTTCAGCGTGGGTATGGCAGATCGCGCGCAACCGTTATTCCGTATGGGCAAAGGCAAAACATAGTCGAAACGAATCGGTAACCGGTTCCGATATCGGCGATTATGAAATCGAGGATGAAAGCGAAAATATTCTTGATGAAATGATACATACAGAGCAAATGGCTCTGCTTCGGCGTGAACTGGCGTTCATCAAAAGCGATTATCGCAATATTGTCGTTGCCTATTACATCGAAAACAAGAGCGTTCGTGACATTGCATCATCGCTGTCACTTTCTATAAGCGCGGTTCAGCAAAGGCTTCATCGCGCAAGAATCATATTGAAAGAAGGTATGAATATGGCAAGAGAATTTGGAAAATTAAGCTATAATCCCGAAAATATTGCATTTTGGGTTAATGGGTTACATGGGGCAAATGGCGAACCCGGAATTTATGTTTCGCGTTCTCTCAGCAAAAATATTATGCTTGCAGCATATAGAACACCAGCAACGGCAGAAGAATTGGCAATGGAGGTGGGAGTAGCACTTCCGTATATGGAGGAAGAACTATCTACGCTTGTAGATGCTACATTGATGAAGAAAAATGGTAATAAATACGAAACCAACATTTTTATTGTGAGTGCGGAAGCACAAGAAAAGATTTGTGCACATGTGCGTGGGATTGCTCCTGAGCTTACAAAGGCGATCATTGATACGATGGAGTATAATATTGAGTGGTCAAACAAAAATGCACCTAATTGGCATGAAGGTTATCAAAGCTATGAGGATATGAAGTGGGCGCTTCTTATGATTGAAGCTGATAACGTATCTTTTGATACCCTTAAGCCTTTTAATAAAAACGCCAAAGATGTTCCTAATATTGGTCCTTGGGGACATACTCTCCGTCCTAATGGCGGCGAATGGGATTTGCTTGGTATGGAAATCCATCACGGCGATGAGCCCAAGCATGTAGGTCTTAGCGGATGTGTTTCATGTCCCAACGAAAAGGATTTGCCCGAAATTATGTTCCGTCAATTCCGCTTCAAGTATTGCGGAATTGAAAATCGCACACCTCCGGTTCTTACCTATGCGGACGGGCAAGCAATGGTTGCGGTTGCCGAGGGCAAGAGCGCAGATGTTGATACGTCTATTCTAAACAGATTAGAATCTTATGGATATATCAAAAAGACTGATGATGGTTTTATTCCCGCCATTATGGTTATGCGCAAAAACAAATCAAGCAAAATGCCAAAAGAGATACGAGAACAGTTTGAGGCGCTTCGCCATAAAGCAACGGAAATAGCGACTCGTCACTATTTGTTCTGCCGAGAACAGATTTATAAAGAAATTCCCGAATTCTTGAAAGAGGATGAATTTCAAATCGATCACGCTTGCGTTAACATTTTTTCAATGCGCGGCGCGGTATTGGAAGAAGCTATCAGACAAGGCTATTTAACCTTTGATAAGGATAACGAGAAACAGATGTTAGGAGCTTATTTGGTAGTATAAATTTACCGCCGAGAGTAACCGTAATTGGTCGCTCTCGGCGGTGAACTTTTTACACATATATTATACCACAAAATCGGTAAAAAATCAAGTCTTGTATTTGCATAATTAATATGTTATAATTTATCAAATCAAAAAAGGAGTGCTGGCAGATGATTTTGAATGCGTTGGATGAAGTTTTGTTTTGGGATGATATTGATGTCTTAAAGACCTTTGCAAAGCAGAATGACGATAGATTTTATCCACACGATTTTGAAAATTACCATAAGAATCAAGAATCGTTTTTCAAGTCGGTTATCCCAAATAAAGCAGAATTCATTCGTCGATTAGAAAACTATGCAAAGGTTGGGCAGCCTTTTTGGATTTCGGGCAGGAATGAGCTTAGTGATGATATTGATACAAATTCGATGATTAAGGCTATTTCTATAAGTTCTAAAATCGATAATGGAGAACAAAAAGCCAAAAAAGCGTCAAAATGGCAAGAAAATAATCCTTCATTTTGGAAATTCTACACGGATAGTATTCTACATCAACAAGAGAATCGTATTCTTGAACTCACGATAGGTGCGGGCGGTGGAACGAACGCGGTGATGAGAGAAATGACACCTCACGATTATTATATGGGTGTTGATATAGATTTTGTCTGTGCAAAAAATGCTGATGCTCTTGCTAAATACTATAACATAAGCGGATTAGGTATTGCTACATCGCTATGGAAACTGCCTTTTGAAGATTGTATGTTTACCTCAGTATACTCTAACGCAGGTTTGGAAGAATGTCGAGAAATTCCTACAATCATAGAGGAAGCGTATAGGGTATTAATGCCCGGAGGAAAAATCGTTTTGCACTGCTTGAATACTAATAAAATGCAAGCGTATGCAAGATTTGAACAATACGGCTTCTCCGAGGAAGAAATGATATATTGGGCAAAGCAAATAAGAATGTACACGTCTGCCGAAGGTGTAGAAGAGCTGTTAAGAGCCGTTGGATTCAAATTTTACAAGCGACTGATGGATGAAAAATTAGGTAGCATTCTTGTGTTTGAAAAATAAATATATAACAACATCGCCGAGAGTAATCGTTTGGTCGCTCTCGGCGGTAGCGTTTAATATGGATAATCAAAGTAAAAAACAAATCCGAACAGTTCCGTCGTAACGAAACAGTTCGGATTTGCTTGTTTTGGTGGGCCATCGGGGACCTCGACCCCGGCATCACGGCGTTTTTCTGTGCAGAATGTTTTTTCGGCTTCCGTGACGCTTAGCAAATCCCTGCGGGATTTGCGGGGTTCGGGTCGGGAAGGACGATCGGCAACAGAAAACGGAGTGCTATACACTCC
>CALCDB010000019.1 GCA_937901395.1 uncultured Verrucomicrobiota bacterium | reverse complement strand
GTCCGAGTACTAAAGGACGGAACATTCGTCTTGGCGGGTCAGCACGTCGCCAACTTCGCCTTCGAGGCGGGCGCGAGACTAAAGGCGGAAAACGGCAAGCATCTTACCTATGAGGGTTCGACCTTCGCTTGGCCGGAAAGCGGCAAGGTTGTGGTTGATGTAGGCGATTGGGAAGCGACCGATGAATTGACGCCAATCATTATCGGCATCAATGCGGATATGAAGTTGCTCCGCCATCTCGAAGTTTCGGATGGCAAAGTAACGTTGGCCATTAACGGGAGAGGCGATGTCTGCCTCGTTCGCTGCGATACGGAAGACGATGATTGGCTTAAGGATGGGGTGATTGACCTTACCAGTGAAAGCACGACCATCACCTTCGATACGCCCAAGCATTACGCGACCTTGACCTTCAATGCTAAAATTGAAAATGCGCAGCTTACGTTGAACATCACCGAGGGCGGCTCGCTGATGACGGACGAACTCCACTTCGAGGGCATCGCCAAGGTCGAGGTCAGTAATGTGAAGCTCGGCACGGGTACGCTTTACGCGGCCAACGAGACGCACGTAAAGGGCGAATCCTTCGGAGCGCTATCTATGACGGCCAATGATACCGTATATCTTTACGCGCCTACCGAACCATGGATACTCGCGGATGGCGTGCAGGGCGCGATTTTCGTCGGCATCACCGATCGCGTTCGCGCAGAGCGTCAGAAGATATTCAAGATCAATCCCGAGAGCGATTGGCCGATTGCCGGACTCAACGTCGAGCCGTATGACTTCGCAAACAATGTTGCTCGCGACGATTTCTCGTTCGTCCGCGAAGGCGAGTGGGTATATCTCGTTCCGCCGGGAATCAAGGGCACGGTAAGCGTGGCGGGCGAGACCAAGTGGTCGGAGATCAGCTGGGTAGCATACGATGGCGAGTCAATTGACATCAGCGATTGGTCGAATGTCTACGCCGTCGAGATCGTCTCCGCGAACGATGCGGCGGTGGTGGTGATGGATGGTGCGCCGAGACAAGATCTCGTGACGAGTGGCAAAAAGCTTACGCTAAAGGCCGATGCGGAGCAAGTGATTGAATTACCGAGCGAAGTTATCTTCAACAACGAGCTCACGATTGAAGGGCCGATTTTGCCGACGCTCGATTACGTGAAGGGCGCGGGCAAGCTCATCCTCGATACGGGAAGCGTAACCGAAATCGTCATCCCGGGCAGTATCATGCCGATCGAAGCGCCGATTGAGATTAAGACGGGCTCTACCTTGCGCCTTGCCCACGAGACCTATTTCCAGAACAAGTCCGCTGACTTCCGTTATCTTTCGGGCGAGGGCACGCTGGAGATTAGGGATGTTTCCGCGAAGGGCGCGCGCTTCTTCATGCCGCCGAATGAGCTGATGTGTCCTTCGACGCTTACCTTCAAGCTCGAGACCGAGCTTGAACTTCAGCACGTCCACTGCAGCAATCCGTTGGTGGTCGGCAATCTCACCGGTTCTGGCAGGTGGGGCTACGGACTGATGGACCCGAATACCATGCTCGTTGAGATGGGATATTTCATGGCCACACATACGAATCTTGGTTTTGACCAGTGGCGGAATGAGAATTGCGGAACGCGCGTTTTGAAAACGGTTCAGTCCGATGTTTCGGAATGGACGGGATGGTTCCCCGATTGGTACGGCATGACTGGCTTTGAAATCATCTTCGATGCGAAGCTCGTCGTCGCGGGCAGCGAATCGACGCCCGACTTCTCGCGTCGTCTCATCTTCTCGGGAACGGCGAACGATAATGCGTCGATTACCTGTACGGGCGACAAGGGCGCGGATCATACCGTGACCATCGAACCTACGGGGTGCTTCGAGCTGAACGGATATTGGAACGGGACGATTCAGAATAATGGTGTTCTCGTGCTTGGACGGCGTTGTCTCATTAAATCCGGCAAGACCAAGTTCTCGGGTAGCGGCAAGATCGCGGCGTTGGGAACGCAAATCGATCTCACCGCCTATTCGGCGTTCAAGAACTACACGCTCGCGGCGGGAACTTACGGCGAAATCGTTTTTGCGGCGAGCGAGTCGCTTGCGAATGAGCAAGTGGTAATGAAGGCCGATCCGTATACGCCGCAAAGCGGCGAAGAGCTGATTCTTATCGCCATCAATGGAAATGAGCGTCAGTGGCAGAAGGTATCGGCCGATAACTTCAAGAATGGCAACCTCGTTTGGCTCCCCGAAGGCGGACAGGCGACGGAATCGGAAATCGTCTTTACGCTTAAGGCGGGAAGCGAGAACGATTTCAAGACGTTGCTCGGCGATAAGTACATCGGCGCCACGGAAGCGCTGACGATTCGCGGTGCGGAGGACGGAACCTCTTACCTGGATGCGACGGAAGCGATCGGATCCTTCAAGGGCGTTCTCAATCTCGACAAGGCGACGGTAAAGTGCATTTCGCCATTGGAGACCAAGTTGGGCGCGAATCCCGTAGGTAAGCTCGTGTTCGTAGTCGATAATCTTGATCGCGAGTTGGAGCTCATGAATCTTGCGGAGGGCTTCACCTACGATCCGACGAAGTTCACGGTTGAGGTCGTCGATAGTGACGGCAAGGTGAGCGACGAGTATTGGACTTGGACGGCGCAGAATGGAGTTTTGAAGTATGTTCTTACCAATCCCAAAACCAACGCCTATATGCCGCGCGCGTATAAGTTCGACGAAAACTTGGCGAGTTGGGGCACCAATACCGCCAATCTCGGCACGCCGACTGCGGATAAGTTCGTGCCGTCGCGCGATGGCTACGCGATTACCAATCACAATCCATATGGCTCGGGCTTCGAGATCGGCGGGAATGATTGGACGGTTATGTGGAGCGCGCGGCTATCGCCGACAGCGAATGCGATTCACTTCGCGCTTGGCACGACGTCGGCTGGCGGCTTTACGCTGACTTCGGTAGATGATTCGCACGCGGCGATTTCGCGTTGGCTCGGCGGTAAGTCGGCTTCGCGCCTCATCACGGCCGAGGTGCCGTTCGCGACGACGCGCTTCAACCATTACGCGCTTACGTATCGCAAGGGACGTTATACCTTGTATGTGAACGGCGTAAAGGCGGGCGAGGCGAACGATCTCGCAGGCGCGGGAGCGTATCCCGACAAGATCAATTGGCAGTTCTTCTCGGTTCACGGCGGAGTAGTAGGCAATACCACGACGCCAGCTGATGGTGCGATCGACGATTGGCGGCTTTATTCGGTCGCTTTGGGCGAGAAGATGATTCAGGCGGTAGCATCCGAGTTCGCGCCGTGGCCAGACTTCACGAATCCGCAAGGCGGCGAGATCGAGCTCGATGTCGATTCGGTAAATGGGCAGGTCTATCTCGAAGGTTCGGGCACCGTCATCTTGACTCGTCCGAAGGGCGGCAGCGGACTTGCCGAGTTTAAGTATCTTTCGGGAGACGCGAAGATCGTGATCGAAAATGGCGTCGAGCTGGTGGTCGAGATGTCCGCAAATAACCGCACGCCGCTTTCCGCGCATCAGGTCGAAATCAAGAAGGGCGGACGATTGGTGCTTAAGCAGACGACGGATATGATTGCCGAC
>CALCDB010000018.1 GCA_937901395.1 uncultured Verrucomicrobiota bacterium | reverse complement strand
CGAATGGAGCGGAGTACAGAAACTTAGTTTACGGGGTAGAGGAGAAGAACACGGGCTCGTTCATGGTCGGCATTGGCGCATCGACGGTAGATTCAGTATATATCTCAGCAGAAGTGAATCAAAACAACTTTGACTTGTTCGCGCCTTCGAAGCTATTCAGAGGCGGCGGTCAGAAGGGGCGCGTCTATATCGCGTGGGGACCGCGTTATCAGAGCGCGGAGATCGGGTTCGTGGAGCCGCATTTGTTTGATCGGCTTTTGGAGCTATCGGTAGATGCGTATCGGAGATTGCGTTGGTACGACGAGTATGATTTGATTCGCACGGGGGCGATGGCTTCGTTGGCGTATCCGGTAAAGTTCTGGCCAACGTGGGAGCCATTTGGCAGATTGGGCTTTGGATTATCGGGCGAATACATTGAGTTCGACGAGGTTGACGAGGGCGTGTATGTAGCGGATAACGGCAGGTATGGTCAGCTATACAAGATGGAGGATGGTGATCATGGCGGGGTGTTCGAGCCGGTGATTCACGTGTTTTGGGCGAAGGATAGTCGGAACAATTATCGCATTCCCACGAGTGGACATCGCACGAAGGTATATGGGGACGTATCGCCAGCGGGGGACAATCAGTATTGGAAGATTGGGCTCAATCATCGCAGCTATTTCAATGTGTGGCCGCATTACGACCATGTGCTCATGGTCGGATTGAGAGCGGAGACGATAGATGCGTTTTCCGGAGATGTGCCGATTTACAATCGCATGTTCTTGGGCGGTCCGCGGACGATTCGAGGAATTCGTTATCGCTATGCTTCGCCGATGGTGAGCAAGGCGGCATTCAGGGATGATGTTGCGGTACCGACGGGAGATTATCGTCCATGGGGCGGGCAGACATTGTTCTGCATGAATTTCGAGTATACGATACCAGTGTTCAAGATGTTGCGCTTTGCGGTGTTTACGGATTTGGGTTCGGTAGGCGAGGATTGCTTTGATTTGGATTTTTCAAGCACATTCGCGTGGACGGGCGGCGTCGGCTTTAGATTGGATATTCCGATGTTCCCGATTCGTCTCGATTTCGCGATTCCATTCAAGGAACCAGAACATTCGGAGAAAGAGGCGTTCTCATTCACGGTAGGGTATGATTTCTAAGATAAGAAAGGAAGAAGATCATGAGCAAGAAGAGTTTGATTTTAGGTTTGGCGGCGATGGCGGCATTGCCGTTGATGGCGGAGATGAAGATCGGGTCGGTTAATTTTATGACGCTCGTTCGCAATCATCCAGATTATGACCGCAACAAGACATTACTCACTTCGACTGACAAGGATTATCAGAAGAAGCTGGAGGGAATCAAGGAAGAAGGCGAGAAGTTGCAAGAGGAGGGAAAGAAGCTGTTGGATCAAGTGCGCAATCCGATGTTGGCGGACAAGGCGAAGAGTGATATCGAAAAGCAGCTCACGCAGATTCAGCAGCAGTTGGACGGGATTTCGTTGCGGTATCGCAACGAGGGTATGAGGTTTCGTCAGGAGTTGCAGGAGTTAGAGGGGCGTTTGTTGAAGGCGACGACGGAGGATCTGAGGACGAAGATCTCGAAGTATGCGGAAGACAATGAGTACGATGTGATTTTGGATTCGACGATTACCACCTACATCAAGCCGGAGTATGATGTAACCAATGAGATTCTCAAGGCGATGGGAGTAAATCCGGAAGAAGCGAAGAGCGTAGATGAAGGCAAGTGAGTTAGCGCAAGCGATAGGCGGCACGTTAGAGGGCGAGGACGTAGAGCTTGTTGCGTGTGGCGGGCTTGAGGAAGCGCGACACGGGGACTTGAGTTTCTGCAAGGATGTAAAGCACATCAAGTTGGTGGAATCGACGCAGGCCTCAGCGGTATTGTTGCCGAGGGATTGGGATAAGGGAGCGCCATGCACGATAATTCGAGTAGACGAGCCGAATCGTGCGTGCATGGCGGCGGCGAAGATATTCGCGCCACCGGAACCGGCGAGGGCGCCGGGGATTCATCCAACGGCGATTATTGACGAGACGGTGAAGTTGGGCGAGGGAGTGCATATTGGGGCGTATACCATAATTGAGAAGAACGCGGAGATTAAGGCGGGGGCGATAATTGAGGCGCAAGTCTTTATCGGTGAGGGTTGCAAGATAGGCGAGCACACGCACATCTATCCGCAAGTGACATTGCGCGAGGGGACGATCGTTGGCGGTGATTGCATAATACATTGCGGGGTTCGGCTCGGTGGGGATGGATATGGGTTTAACAATGGGCGGAGAGAGGACGGTACGATTTTCATCGAGAAAATACCGCAGTTAGGAATCGTGGAGATTGGCGATGGGGTGGAGATTGGATCGAATACGACGATTGACCGGGCACGGATTGGACGCACGTATATCGGGCCGATGACGAAGATTGACAATTTGGTGCAGATTGGGCATAACGTAAAGGTAAAGGGATACTCTGGGTTGATTGCGCAGAGCGGGGTAGCTGGCTCGACGGAGATTGGGTATGGGTGCTTAATTTGGGCGCAGGCAGGGATTTCCGGCCATATCAAGATTGCAGACGGGGTTCAGGTTGGTCCGCAAGCGGGGGTGCCGCAATCGTTGGATGGTACGCTTAAGTATGTAATCGGGTCGCCAGCGACGTCGATGAAGGATTTGGCGGCGATTAACCTGGCGCCGAAGATGATTGCGAAGCTGAAGGCGGAAGTAAAGGCATTAAAGGCGGCAACGGGAAAGTGAAGATACTGGTCATCAATGGGCCCAACTTAAATTTACTCGGCAAGCGAGAACCCGAGGTATACGGGGAGCGCACTTATTCGGAATTGGAGGAGTTTATCCGCAAGAGTGCGGCGGGGGCGGAAATAGAGATTAGGCAGAGCAATCATGAGGGCGAGATAGTGGAGTGGATTCAGCGGAGTGTCGATGAGGGCTTTGAGGCATTGGTAATCAATGCGGCAGCATACACGCATAGTTCGATTGCGATATTAGACGCGATTCGGGCGGTGGGGATTAGGACGGTAGAGGTGCATTTGACGGATATTGCGGCGCGGGAGGAATTTCGCAGGGTTTCGTACGTTGGGATGGCGGCGGAAGCGGTTTTCAAGGGCAAGGGTTTTCAATCGTATGCGGAAGCAATTGGGTATTTATTAAAATGAAAACGCCGAGCGACAAGCGCATTATATTTACATATTATTCGCATCCGATGAAGGATGTGAAGATGCGTTGGAAAGCGTTGCTCACCTTCGAGCCAGGCTCGACGGACGAGACGGAGGCGGTAATCAGAATTGTGGATGGCGAGGGCGAGGGAATCGCGAAAGGGGAGTTTGCGTTCTCCGGGGTAAGGGCACGAGTAAGGGACGGAGAGGCGCGAATAAAGTGCAAGGATTTTGTAGCGGGCAAGCACGAACAGGGAATATGGTTATATAGGCGAGGATGTTCGCCGATACCAGGAGCTTTGACATTCGAATGAGCATGGAAGACTCAGAGTGGTATAAGTTGATCGCTGCGGGGGAGGACGCGGGATGGAAGCTTGTGTGGGAACGGATAATAGTTCCAGAGTCGACGAGCGCACGTTCGGCGGAATTGATGAAGAGATATTCGATAAGTGATGGAGATTTGATGGGAATGTTGTATGAGGAGATGATAGGCAGGGGAAAGATATCGTTATATAGGGGAGAAGGCAATTTGGCGGGGTGGCTACGCAGTTACGTGAGAGGATTCATCTTACAGGCGAAGCCGAATCGCCATGGAGAGATATCGATCGATGGGGCATGTGGAGAAGATGAAAATCGCAAGGATATCGAGTTGCCGAGCGAGGATAAGAAAGTGTTGATGAAGGATGTGTGGATTACGACGCATTATTGCTTTCATGATTTATGGCAGAAAGATCCGGAGAGAGCATACATACATCTACTGAAGACGCGGTTTCATCTTTCAAGCGAAGAGGTAAAGGATTTTCTCGAGATATCGACCGCAGCGAACGTGGATCAGATATTTTCGCGTAACATTAAGTTCATGAGGGAATCATGGCCAAAACACGATAAGGTAAAATGACAATGACAAGCAATTTTAGCAGTGATGGCAAGCGGGTGTCGCTATTAGGGTATGGGGCGATGAGGATGCCAGAATCATCGCCCGGGGTGATTGATCAAGAGCATCTAAACAGGCAGATCAAGTATCTGTTGGATCATGGGGTAACGTATTATGATACATCGCCAGCATATTGCAGGGGAGCATCGGAAGGGTGTTTGGGCGAGGCGTTTAGCAAGAGCGGGTATGGGCGCGAGAGTTATGTAATAGCGACGAAGCTATCGAATTTCAACAAGAAGCAATATCCATTGGCGGAGGCGAAGAAGATGTTCGCAGCTTCGTTGAAGGCATTGCGGACGGATTACATCGACAACTATTTATTGCATTCGATTGGCAATGGCGGATTTGAAAACTTCCGCAAGCGATTTGTGGAGAATGGGGCGATTGATTGGTGTTGCGAATTGAGGGAACAGCGCAAGATACGAAATTTAGGATTCTCGTATCATGGGGATCCTAAGACGTTCGATTGGTGCTTAGAGAATCATTCAAAATACAAGTGGGATTTCGCGATGATTCAGATGAACTATGTAGATTGGCAGCACGCGAAGTCGCTTTATGGC
>CALCDB010000017.1 GCA_937901395.1 uncultured Verrucomicrobiota bacterium | reverse complement strand
TGAAGATCGGTATGCCGCGCTTCTTCGCAAGCTCCGCGTTTGCGAGCGCCTCGCCGCGCAGGTCTCCGCCATCCGAGATGAGGATGATCGCATTATGGTCGTCCGCCGCCGGATCAAGCGCGTCGAGCGATGCGCGGATCGCGCTTCCGAGATCCGTCTCGCCGCGCGGCGCGCTCTCGGGCGTCAGCTGCTCCAAGGCGCTCCTGAGATAGGCATGATCCGTCGTAAGGGGACAAATCACCACACCCGTTCGCCGGAACGCGACAAGCGCGCAGCGGTCACCTTCGAGCGAATCGACGAGGTCCGCAACATCCGCCTTCGCCCGTTCCAGCCGATTCGGCCGCACATCCTGCGCCAGCATCGAACGCGACACGTCGATCGCCACCACCACGTTGCGACTGCGCTCAGCCGTCTTTTCCATCGTCCTTCCCCATTGTGGACGCGCCGCCGCAAATAATGTCAACGCCAAACCTATGATCACCAGCCACATCTGCAAACCCGCCGTCGAAGTCTTTGGCACATTGAATGTTATTCGCGTTAGCGCCTTCTCTCGACGAGCCTTGAGAAACGCCCACCACAATCCGACGATGGGGACTAACGCCGTAAAGATCAGCATTACTGGATATGCAAAATTCATTTAGTGATCATGCCTCCTCTCGCCATGCCAAGGAATGAAGCCTGGAACACTGTCTATCCCCTTCGCGATTCGTTGCCGAACCGCCTCGTAAACCAAAATCGTCGCCGCCGCCGATACGTTAAGCGAATCTGCCAATCCTAACATCGGAATTCTTACTCTTAATTCCGCTCCATCCATCCACTTCGCCGTAAGCCCATATTGCTCTGCCCCCAATGCTATCGCTACATTCCCCGTAAGATCCTCTTCAAAATGCAACTTCTCCGCATGTGGCGTGGCCGCCAATATCTTAAAATCATGCGCCTTTAAATACGCCAATGCCTCTTCGCTCGTCGCCTCCACTATCGGAACTGAAAACATCGTACCAGTGGATGCGCGAACGACATTGGGGTTGTGAATATCAGTAGTCCGATCGCATACTATTACCGCCGCAACTTTCCCCGCATCCGCAGAACGCAGAATCGTCCCCAAATTCCCCGGTTTCTCAATCGCCTCCGTCACGATTACCAACGCATTTTCTGGCAACTTCAAATCCTTCAACGTAATCGATATATGCGGACCGATCATCAACAACCCGTCTGGCCGCTCCTTATATGCGATCTTCTCAAAACAGACCTTTGAGCATGTATACACCTCAGCCCCGATCCTCCTGCATTCTTCAACTAATTCTGGCTCATTCTCATTCTTCAAATAAAGTTCCGGACAATGAAAGATGGCTCGCGGCTTGTATTTATTATCGAGCGCTCTCCGACATTCACGATACCCCTCGACTATCATCTCCCCCGATTCTTCGCGAGCGGAACAATTACGTAGGCGAACTACGTATTTAAGTTTTGGATTACTGGGTGAAGATATTTCCATGCCAATATTATATCATAAATGACTAATGCTTGAAGTAAGGTTCTGGTGGATTTAGATATATCGTCGAACTTGGACGAAACGATATCTCATTTTGCGCTACGATCTTGCCAAGCTCTGCGATAAAACCAATTGAACAGCTAACATGAAACTTAGGCCCCAAATCCACATCTAGGACTTTGCCGTTGGGATAATGCAATTCTATGTAAATCGGCATCGACCCCGAATTATGCGTCGCGATCTCACGAATGTTGTCGACCTTCGCCTTAATCTCTGGGTCTACGTATTGCATTCTTATGTACACGCCCTTGGAAAGCTTCATCATCGCCACATCCAACGGATACGCCTCGCGAACGGTGAAGTTGAGATCGCCTACGCTTGGATTCAGCTTCGTTATCTTATCGTCCTTCTCGTAATCAACCCTATGCGATACCTCTCCGCAAAGCAACACCAACTTGTCAACCGAAGATTCAATTCCCTCTCCATACTTTTCCCAGGCCTTCGCAAAGCAAAACGCATCTATCGTAGATCCATCGTCCAATTGCAAAATCGCCCACTTCTGTCCAGGCGCGCCATTCGCTCTTGCCTTGCCTACCTTTATCGTGCATGCGCTTAAAATGCCAACCATCCGCACATCAAGATGCGTCAACCCTCGATGATCCTTGAGATGCGGATTCCCCTTCTTCTTCCACTCGTCAACTGGCTGCGCCTTCAATAGCGCGTCGACTACCGCCACATCACCAAGTTGCGATGCTCGAAAAGTAGCTACCTCCGAAATTACCCTGCTGCAACTTTGCAGCGGATTCCCAGAAATGTAAACCCCGAGAAAATCTCGTTCGTGCTTAAGGTCTTCCGTCGGCGCGAATGGTGGCGATTTTACAAGTTCCGAATCGGAGGGCTTCTCATCGCCTCCCATCAAATCGAAGAAATTCGCCTGATTGCTTTGCCGCTCCTTCGCGCGTTGCTGCGCCTTGCGTAAGGCAAATTCTATATTGTTGAAAAGCAATGCACGATTGGGCTCAAGGGAACTAAATGCTCCCGTGCGCGTCAGATTCTCCAATACTCGCTTGTTCGCCGCCTGCGTGCCCGCTAACCGCATGCAAAAATCAAGAAATCCCGCGTATGGACCATTCTTCTTGCGCTCCGCAACGATTATCTCGCCCGCATTCCCAACGCCCTTGATGCCAGAAAGCCCATAACGGATACCCTTCGAATCTTTCGTTGGAACGAATCGTGAACCCGATTCATTTACTTCTGGCAACATCAACTTTAAGCCCATCTCCTGCGCTTCAGCAACGAACCCGGGTAGCTTATCGAAGTTGCCAATTTCCGAACTGATTTGCGCACACATGAACTCCGATGGATAGTGCGCCTTTAAGTATCCCGTCTGATATGCTATCCACGCGTAGCACACTGCATGCGACTTGTTAAACGCATACGATGCGAATGCCCGCCAATCATTCCATATCTTATCGATTAACGCACGCGCTTCCGCTTCATCGGCCCACTTGTCTACCCTGAATTCCTTGTTCGCCAAACACCCGTCTATGAACTTAACCTTCAGCGCCTCCATTACATCAAGCTTCTTCTTGCCCATCGCCTTGCGAAGCGCATCCGACATCCCGCGCGTGAATCCTCCCAATAATCGCGAAAGCAACATCACCTGCTCTTGATATACGCATACGCCATACGTATCCTTCAAATACCGCTCCATCAAAGGATGATCGTATTTAATCGGCTCCTCGCCTTGCTTACGCCGAACGAAGGTTGGAATATAATCCATCGGTCCCGGACGATACAATGCGTTCATCGCCACCAAATCCGTAAGCTTCTCCGGCTGCAAGGCGATCAACCATTTCTTCATCCCGTCAGATTCAAATTGAAATAGTCCCGTCGTCTCGCCTCGTCCGAATAACTCGTAGGTTTCGCGATCGTCATCAGGTATCTTATCTGGGTCCAACTTTCCGTCCTTGCCCCAAAGCTCTTTCGGAACTCGCGGATTGTTCGCCCCCAATAGTTCCACGCATTCCTTTTCCACCGTGAGCGTCTTAAGCCCTAAGAAATCCATCTTGAGCAGCCCAACCGGCTCCACGAAATGTCCATCATATTGCGTAGTCATTAATGACTCGCCTTCCGTCGGCATTACCGGCAAGGTGTCAATTAACGGATCTCGCGAAATAATCACTCCGCAAGCGTGCACTCCTGGTTGACGCATTCCCCCCTCAAGTCGCTTCGCGCGTTGCATCAGAAGGTGGATTACTGGATCTTTCGATTCAAAGGCCGCCTTTAATTCTGGCGACACCTCAATCGCCTTGTTGAAGGTTATCTTTGGAGTATCGGGAACATACGAAACCAACTTGTTCGTATCTGCCAGTTTATACCCCATTACCCGCCCCACATCCTTGATTACGCTCTTCGCGGCCATCTGACCAAAGGTAACGATATGCGCTACATGATCTTGACCATATTTGGCGGTTATGAAATCAAACACCTTGGCGCGTCCGGCATCATCAAAATCGACATCGATATCTGGCATCGAAATTCGATCGGGGTTGAGGAAGCGTTCAAATAGCAAATCATATTTTAGCGGATCCACATTGGTTATACCAAGCGCATAAGCTACCGCCGCGCCAGCCGCCGAACCACGCCCCGGTCCTACCCATACTCCCATTTTGCGCGCATTCGAAATATAATCGTTGACGATAAGAAAGTACCCAGGAAAACCCATCGTCTTGATTACATTCAATTCAAAATCTATTCGTTCCCTGATATCGCTATCCAGCGGTTCGCCCCATCTGCGCTTGGCTCCCTCGTAAACTAACGCCGATAGATAATCCGCCTCGAACTTGATTCGCAAGACCTTGTCATAGCCCCCCAGACGCTCGAAGTTCTTCGGCTTTTCCTCGGTGTTGAACTCTTTTCTTAACGCCGCCTCGTCGTAACGTTCGGCATATTGCGCCTCCGTGCCAAAGCTTTCGGGAATCGGAAACTTCGGCATAATCGGATCGGAATTAAGCTCGTATTCCTCGACCCTATCCGCTACTTCCTTCGTTGCCGCGACTACTTCTGGATATTCCTTGAATAATTCCAGCATCTCCTCTTCCGACTTGAAATATTCCTGCCCCGTATAGATCATGCGCCCCGATTCTGACATCTTCTTGCCCGTCGAAAGCGCTAATAATACATCATGCGAATCATCATCTTCCTTTTCCAGAAAATGCACGTCGTTCGTTGCAATTACCCGTATCCCAAGTTTCTTGCCAAGCGCAATCATCTTTTCGGTAATGCGCTTCTGGCGTTGATACAGGCTACGAAAACCGGCTATCGCTTCCACTGGTATCGGCTCCTTCGCCGGTATCGAAGATACCCCCTCGCCCTTGCCAGATGGATGCAACATTACTTCCAATGAATAATCATCGCCAAATAAATTGTGATACCACCTCGCTATCTCCTCCGCTTTCGCCGGATCATTCCCCCCTGACTCCAAGTCATCGTCAAGATAGTATGCTACTTCGCCGTAAATGCAAGCCGAAGAACAGTGCAAGCCCTCATGATACTTCTCCAATAACGCGTGATCAATACGCGCATTGTGATAAAACCCATTGATATGCGCTTCCGAAATGAGCTTCACCAAATTATGATACCCCGTCAAGTTCTTCGCATGCAGGCAAAGGTGATGCCGCCGCTCATTCTTATCGCGGCTACGATAATCGCCGCTTGAGGTCACGTACGCCTCGACCCCGAGAATCGGCTTGATCCCCTTGGCGCGACATTCGTCATAGAACCCCTTGAGCGCAAAAAGATTGCCATGGTCGGTTACCGCAACCGCATTCATCCCCATTTTCTTCGCCTTCGCTATCAATGGCACGATCTGACATTGCCCATCGAGCAATGAGTATGTCGTATGCAAATGAAGATGAATGAATTCAGACATTGCGGATATTATATCAAATTTGTGGTATAATATCGCTTACATTATGAAAACAGTATATCTTGATAACAATGCCACGACTCGGATTGCCCCTGAAGTTCGCGAAGCCATGCTTCCGTTTTTCGGCGAATTATACGGCAACCCCAGTTCCATGCACGCCTTTGGCGGTGAAATCGCAAAATACATCGACAAGGCGCGCGAAGAAGTCGCACGTTTCATTAACGCCGAAAGCGACGAAATCATCTTCACTTCTTGCGCCACCGAATCCGATAACGCCGCAATTCGCGGAACCGCCGAATATTATGGCAAAGACCTTAAGGTAATTACCAGCGCCGTCGAGCACCCCGCCGTGCTACAGCCCTGTCGCCGTCTCAAAGCGCTTGGCCATGAAGTCGTCGAACTGCCTGTCGATTCTCTCGGCCGCCTCGATCTCGATCAATTACGCCGCGAGTTGAAGCCCGGCTCTTTGGTCAGTATCATGTGGGCGAATAATGAAACTGGCGTTATCTTCCCCATTGATAAGATTGCCGAGCTTTGCAAGGAAGCTGGCGCAATTCTCCATACCGATGCGGTACAAGTTGCCGGTAAGATTCCAGTGGATGTAAAAAAAGTTCCCGTCGATATGCTTTCGATGTCAGGCCATAAATTCCATGCGCCTAAGGGCGTCGGTATCTTCTATGTGCGCAAGGGAACCAAACTTAAGCCATTCATGCTTGGCGGACATCAAGAACATTCTCGCCGCGCTGGAACGGAAAACGTGCCCTATATCGTCGGACTCGCCAAAGCTTGCGAATTGGCTCGCCTCGGGATGAACGCAGAACAGGTACAGCTCGCCGCTCTTAGGGATAAATTGGAATCTGGCATCCTCGCCACCTGCCCAAATGTTCGCGTGAATGGCGATAAGACCTCTCGCTTGCCCAATACCCTTAATGTGTCGTTTGAATATATTGAAGGCGAAGCCATCGCTTATCATCTTTCGGATATTGGCATTTGCATCTCCACTGGCTCCGCTTGCGCGAGCGGCTCGCTCGACCCCAGCCACGTGATTCGCGCGATGGGCGTTCCCTTCACCGCAATTCACGGCTCCATCCGCTTCTCCCTCTCTCGCTACAATACGATGGCGGATATCGACTACGTACTTGAGAAGCTGCCTCCAATAATAAAGAATCTTCGTGCGCTCTCTCCTTTCGGACCTAACTCAAATGTCACTACCTTCAAATAAGCTTATGAAAAAACTATTCTTTTCCCTATCCTTGATGATGCTGATCGGTTGCCGCCAAAGCGACATTCGCGAAATGTCCGTTCAATTACCGGATCTCAACGAAGCCCTCCAGCCTAAGATCATTGAGATCGTCACTCATTGCAATGGGGTTAACACGAATTCCCTTTGCTTCGATCTCGCCAAGCGCACCCTTACCCTTAGCTACGATTCTATGAAGACCGCCCAATCGAATATTCGATATGCGCTTGATGAAGCGGGCGTCAAGGTAGTTTTCCCCGAGAAGACCAACGACCACGCCGGCCATTGATTCTCACGAAGCGATTGGCAACTTCAAGGTAAATACACAACCATGGGGACGATTCTTTCGCAACGAAAGCATCCCTCCCATTGCGATTGCATGTTCACGCGCGTTGCATAACCCGATGCCGAAACCGCCTTTGCCGGATGCCAGTACAGTCTGCGCCCGATAGTATCGATCAAATGCCCGATGACGCGCCAATAAGCTCATTCCTGGCCCATCGTCTATGAACTCCACGCCAACCATCCCCTTCTCCGCCGCCAAAAACTTTACCCTCACCTTGCCAAATGGCGCTGCGTACTTTAGATCGTTGCCAAATAGATTCCAGAGAATCTGTAGCGTCATTCCCTCGTCCCCCAATGCCATGAGTGCCTTTCCTCCCAATTCCGAATTGTCGAATTCCACCGCCCCGCATTCCTCCGCCTCGTAATCTGCCGAAAAAAGCGTATATGCTTCGTGCGCCAATGCCTCGAGATCGATGCGCTCGCGCTTTGGCTTCGCCTTCTGACCATCTAACCTTAGGAATTCCTTGAGATTATTCACGATTACCAACATGCGCTCCGTGAGTCGTTTCGCCTCCATTTCATCCCTGCCAATGATAAGCCGCATCCCCAATAGTGGCGTCGTCAAATCATGCGCTACCGCCGCGAGAAAATCATCGCGCTCACGTATGAACTTATGAAAATATTCTGCCGCTATCGCCGACAGCCAAAAGAGTATTATTGCTACCAGTAATCCCCCGCCGTAGAATACGATCTCGTATGGAAACGCCTTCAGTCGCGTCGTCTCAATTGCCCGATACTCATCATCCGCCATCTTGAGCCAAACCACTGCCAACTTGTTGCCATCATCCTTGTCGATTCCCCAAGAATGTCCATCAATCTTGCCAATCTGCCGCCATCCCCGCTTGCGCTCGCCGATATATGTGGCCGCCGCGGGATTCTCCGCCAAATTCTCGGCGTATGTACGATACTCCAAACTTATCCTTCGTGGCGCGTTCTTTATCGCGGACGGAACGAAAGTGAATACCAAATAGGCGCCAACCGCGGTAATTAAGGTCGCCGGTAGAAAAATCAATATCGTGTATATGATGCGCTTGTATCGCTTCATACGTTTTTCGGCGGTGGTGGTAAGCGTCCTTCTAAGGCATCGGCCGCGATCATACGCGCATCGGTATCGAAATCGCCCTTCACCATCCACTTGAGAAAATTCGGCTCCTCCAGCATTATCCGCTTTAGACTCTCCCCATTTTTCTTGCCGAAGTTAATGCACCATTCCCCATCGCGCCAGCGGAACATCCCATTGCGATCTGCGTTCAATGGATCGTGCGGAACTAAGAATTCATCCATCTCGTCCACGCTCTTCGGTAGATCGGCATAATGCTCAAGTTGCGCCTTCAATACGTCCAATGTAGCAACCGCATCGGCCTCGGCACCATGCGCGCCATCATGCGAACGATGACAATAGAACTCAACCGCCGCCGATAGATCTCGCCTCTCCTTGCGATGATATAACCGCATCACGTCAACATGCTTGCGCAACGCCGCCCCAAAATTATACCCTACCCTCGCGAATTCTTCCTCAAGACATGAAACGTCAAATCGATCTATGTTGAAACCCGATAAATCGCAATCTCGAAAGAACTCGAATATCTCCTTCGCATAATCTGCAAATGTCGGACACTCCTTCACGTCTTCATCCGATATCCCGTGAATCGACGTCGTCTCTTCTGGAATATGAACCGTGGGATTAACCAACCAGCAACGCTTTTCCTCCCTGCCGTCTGGGAAAACCTTGACTGCCGCCAATTCAATAATGCGATCCTTGCGCGGGGAGAGTCCCGTGGATTCAATGTCGAAAACCACTAATGGACGTTTCATCGCTAACATACTTTACCTCTCATTTCTTAGCGCGGGGTCTAACCGATCTCGTAGATAATCTGCAAGATGATTGAAGATTAATACTAAAATGAAAATCGCGAGAGTAGTAAATGTCATCTCCCACCAAACCCCCTGCCAAAGACGCATTCGCGCATTATTGATCATGATCCCCCAACTCGGCTCGCCCTGAACCCCAATGCCTAAAAAGGAAATGAACACTTCCGTTGATACCGCGGAGGGAAAGCGAATGGAAAATTGAATGAGTATGATATGCGCCACATTCGGCAAGATGTGACGAAACATGATTCGCGCATGCGAATATCCAAGCGTTCGCGCGGCCTGAATGTAGGCGCGATCCTTATGCTTCATTACTTCCGCACGAATGGTTCTGCAGGTGCTTACCCAAGTCGTAAGCCCAATGCCCATATAAATCCCCATCAACCCCTGACCTACTACTAACGAAATCGCCAATATGAACAGCAACCCAGGCATCGATGCTACCGTAGCGCATAACCAAACTACGATCGCATCCGTCTTACCGCCAAAATATCCTCCCAACAAGCCGAGTATTACACCCAATGGAATTGCGATTAACGAAGTTACTATGCCTACGTGAAAGGCGATTCGCGCCCCCTGAATTACCCGTAGCCCAACGTCTCGTCCTAAATTATCCGTGCCCAGCCAATGTTGAGCGCTGGGCGGCTCGTAACGATGCTCCGCATCGACTATGTTATACGCCGCCGTTACATCCCTATATTCCGCAATGCGATATTGTATCTCCCCAAAAATCGCCGCTGCCAAATAAATCGCAAGCGCGATTAGGCATATCCGCACCGAGAATTTCATTAGGTGTAACGCAATACCTCGTCAACGGTCGTGTAACCGTCGAGAATGGAACGTATACCATCCTCACGCATCGTCCGCATCCCCAACTCTCGCGCCTTCTCGCGAATAATCAAGGTAGGCGCACGGTTGTTCACCAGCTCGCGCAATGGATTCGACATCCGCAAATATTCGAACACCCCCTTGCGCCCCTTGTATCCGGTGCCGTTACACGTCTTGCAGCCCTTGCCGAAATAGAATGGACGCCCGCCGATCTGATCGCGCGTCATTTCGATGCGCTCCAATGTCTCGTCATCCGGCTCGTAGCTTTGCTTGCATTCCTTGCAGCAGGTTCTTACCAAGCGCTGCCCCAAGACACCCTCCAGCGTGGAAGACAACAAATATGGCGCAACGTTCATATCCACCAAACGCATTACCGCGCCCGCCGCATCATTGGTGTGCAGAGTGGAGAATACGAAGTGCCCAGTGAGCGCCGCCTGGACCGCGATTTCCGCCGTCTCCAAATCACGAATCTCTCCAATCATCATGATATCGGGGTCTTGACGCAAGAATGCGCGCAACACCTTCGCGAAGGTATTGCCGGCATGCGCATCAATCGGAACTTGCACGATTCCATCGACGTTGTATTCAACCGGCTCCTCCGCCGTAAGCAACTTCGAATCAATCGTGTTGATGCGCCGCAATACCGAATACAATGTAGTCGTCTTGCCCGAACCCGTCGGACCAGTCACGATGAAGATGCCATTCGGCTTCTCGATATCCATCGTGATTTGCTCGTACACGTCTTCCGGCAACCCAACGTTCTCCAAATCCAACGATGTCGTGGTCTGGTCGAGAATACGCATTACCACCGATTCGCCATGCGAAGTCGGCAAGCACGAAACGCGCAAATCCACCGGCCTTCCCGCGACCGTGAGCGCGATGCGCCCATCCTGCGGCACGCGACGCTCCGCGATATTCAAGTTCGCCAAAATCTTCACGCGTGAAATAATCGCTGGCGCCATCTTAACGTCCGGCGCCTTCATCTCGTAAAGCGCGCCATCTACACGATAACGAATCTTGAAATCATTCTCAAATGGCTCGATATGAATATCCGCCGCGTGATCCACTACCCCCTGATACAAAACTAAATTCACGAACTTCACGATCGCGCTCGAATTCGCCGCATTCTCCATCGAGGCGATATCGTTCGAATTCGCCGTCGCCGCGAGGCTCTCGTCATCCGTCATCCCCTCGCCCAACGACTTGATCATATCTGCGACCGAATCGTTTGAGTCGCCATAGTATTGCGCGATGCGCTCCCTTACGTCCTGCTCGCGCGCAAAGACGAACTTCACTTCCTTCGAAAGCGAAAACAGCAACTCGTCCGATATCCGCGGATCGATAAGATCGTAGGTAACCAACGTAACCGAACTATCATCACTGCTAATCGGAAATACATTATACATCCGCGCAGTGGATGCGGGTATCGCCTCGGTTACTTCGGATTCTATCGTCATCGACCCCAAGTCTATCGCCTCGGTGTCTTGATACGCCGCCATCACCGACAACAAAGTATCCTCATCGACAATCCCTTGGTCAATGACCAACTGACGAACTGTCTTCGACTCCGTCTTTGAAAGATCTTGAAGATCTTTCGCACTGGCCTCATCGATATAGCCATTCTGTACTAACAACTGAAGAATCTGATCCATTGCCGAGAATTATACCATATTTTCCCGTCTCCGTGTGAAATTATATTTTGGCTCTTCGCATCCAACTCTTCTTCCACCTTTCCAATCGTGTCTTCTCTTCCCCTTCCAACCTCAATTTTCCCAACCCCCTGATTTTATTGCCTTTCCGAGGGTATGTCCCTCAAATTATCTGAATCGCCCACAATGCACATTAAGGCAGTTCGGCATGCAATTGATGCTTTCGCCTCAAATTGCTAACATGCTTCTTTCGCTGCGCATCAGTAACACATTGATTCCATTCTTGCATAACCTCGGCTATTTCAGACACTTGCTTCTCATTAATGATTGGCTCGGTAAATGTGCAAATATAAGTCGCGACCTTGTGTGAATAAACCACACATTCCGGCATTTCCGTCTTGAATTCGCAGTCCCCCGTAAACACAACCACACTTTTCAAATACATTTTCGGAATTCCCAAATTTTCAGCTATGGCGCAAATATGGCGATAGTTCTGACGAATTGGATTCTGAAAAGTGCTTTTCTTGCGGAACATCGTCTGTGTCCACTTAGGCGAATCCTTATCTCCGAAAATCCATCCGCTATAATTCTTCGACTCTACAACAAAGATCCCATATCTACTTACGACCACATGATCGATTTGTGTCGTCGCATTATCCTCAATCGGTAAATAAATATCACTCAAAATCAAATACTCATCTTTTGGCAACCCCGCCCTCAACCGCTTGGCAATTACCCTTTCGCCTAACTTGCCAATGGTCGCTGGATTGCTAATCCATCGTCGCAACGCAAAAACGGCACCAAAAAGTGCAAATAGAAGTACAATCTCAAACACAATAATCATTAATCACCATGCGGAACCGCTGTCACTGAATGAGAAAATCAATATGTGCGCATCCCATGTATAACAACGCCAATAGCTAAAATAGCGAACAACAGCCAGCTCCACAACATCCCAATAAATGCTTTCTTTGCGCCATATCCACGAGAAATTATCGCTCCAATTAGGATGCCAAATAGATTAAATAAAAAACCTAACCACCAACAAAATGTCCCATACTGCTCATCCGCTTTTACATCATAACGAACTGGCGTGTAATCGCGCGTTTGTGCAATTGGCGCACCACAATTTGGGCACGCCATCGCCTTATCACTCACATCATGGCCACACTCTAAACATTTAATAATCATCTTTTTCCCCTTATCTAATTACTAAGACTTTGTGAAATTCGACCAACCTGCATGCGCTTTAAGACATTAGCCCTACGAATATCCCATATCATTTTATCAGCACATTTACGACAACCAGACCTTTGCGAAGTTCTTCTATTAGGTGGAGCCGCATAAGAATGTCCGCACTTAGAGCATTTCCACCAAACCTTAGCATTCCTTCCAGGAGTAATCTGATTTGGCAATAATAACCCATTCTTCTCGTAATCCCACTCCTTGCACAATTCTGGATATAGCGTCAAGAGGTCATTTTTACCCTTGACCACAATACGATTTGAGCAACATGGGCACCCCCTTCCATGATGTCGGTTAGATATCTTCGCCTTCCATTCATATCCGCATTTCTCACATTTCCACCATACCTTATCATTAGATCCTTTAGGGAATGCATCTGGTGTTAGACCTTTATTTTTTTCGTAATTCCACTCATTAAGTAACTTTGAATCAACTATTCCACCATATTTATTGACTCGGTTTTTACGGTAAGTTCTTGCGAACTTTTCTTTTGCACAAACTGGACATCCATTACCAGTTACACGATGTGCAACCGTCATTTCATATTCATTGCCACATTTGTCACACAGCCACCAAACCTTTCGTTCGCTCTTCCATGAAAGACCAATTGGAGACCATCCATCATTTTTCGTCGGATGCCATTCCTTCGCAATATTTGGCCGCATCTCTTGTAATGAGTTCTTAACCACAAACCGATATTGATTAATTTCATAACGATCTCGTTCAATATCAATATCAACATCCGTCCATACCTTAAGTGGATTGTTTTTTGTCCACATATTACACTTTGGATCCAGGGCCGACACGACAACCATCAACAATGTCTTAAAGCCGTGCGCTGTCTCCACATTAGGCACACTAAATAGTTGATGCGCAAGTCCATAACCAGATTCTGGCATATGCTCTTTAACACGCCAAAGTTTAACACCATGTTTTGTACATAACTCATACTTAAGCCGTTCACGATCAAAGTTTGATATTTTATGCCATGCTGCCCCATCATACTCAATCGCCAATCGTTTCTCTGGGATGTAAATATCAAGCTCCATACGTTTTAGCCAATCTGGCTTATACCGACTAATCGCGCTAGGATATATCTTCTTGATGTAGTAGTAAAATGCCTGTTCTCGAAATGATGTTTGCCGCCCACTATTACAAATCGGGCATCCTGTTCTGTCTGATGTCCGCTTATTTAACGAAGCCCGATACGAATGCCCATTCGGGCAAAGCCACCATACTAACCTCGCCTGCCCCCGCATAACATCAGTCGGTCTCAATAATCCATTATTTACAGGGTGCCATTCTTTGGCAAGTTCTGGTTCTGTTGTCGCAAAATCATTGTGCCCGACATGCAACACCCTACCAGAACATGCTGGGCACCCTCGTCTATTAACACGATTTGAGATTCTTGATTTCCATTCATATCCACACACATGACACTTCCACCACACATAAAAACTGCTATGCTTTGTATAATTCTCAGGTCTTTCACTATTCTTCTGCCAGTCCCAGTCTAGCAACAATTCCTTGTCAGAAAATCCACCGTCGCGCGAAATTATTGTCTTAATTCTACTCCTACCCCTGATTGCTGGTAGGCTTACTCCCATAGAAGATATTTCTCGACTGCTTCCGCTCATTCCACTACACTCAATGCAACTCTATATCTCTTTCATTCCAAGCGACTTGAGATAGTTATATGTTGAATCATAAAATGCTGGCTTGCGGGTTGGATCGTCGTCGCTTCCTTTGGGCACACAAATTACCATTCCCTGCCGAGCACGAGTTAAAAGCACACGATAAGCATTCTTCTGATACTGCTTGCGCTCCTCTTTATTGACCTTTTGCCATTTGCTGCCTTTGAAGCTAAAATTCGCCCAATCACTGCCCATACTACGGAAATCACCATCCCAAACAACGCCAACCCAATCCAATTCCAACCCTTGAATATCAAACTCAGTCGCAACATCTTCCATGTAATAGGAACTACGAATATCTGTATAATCATTTAGAAACCAAAGGACAGGGTCTGCCTTAACACGAACATCAATTGCCATTGGTTTCAATCGATAAGCTTGCGAACTTACAACAAGCCCATATCTCTCCGTACCACGAGCACGCACCCGAAGCCAACTTTTAGCCTTATCAATATCACGCGTCAATACAATCGGATACTTTTCAAGCTTATTATATGTTTCTTTAGCGTTTTCAATATCGTGATCTAAGACCGATTGAACGAATGACGCTAAATGCCCGCTTCTAAAGCTTCGCAAACTTACACTTAAATGCAAATCTTTTGAGCGCTCAATACGCCCCTCTGCTTCTAACTTCGTCAGCGACTCTTTTGCGCCAAATCGTTCGTCAAACATTTCCTCCGAAATACACGCCTTCCAATTCGAGAATCTATTTTGCAACGCCTCAACCCACCCATTTATTCCCATCTCACCACGATTAATTTCCTGACCCTCACCGACTAAGCAAACCACAACCGCCCAATCATCGCGACGATCCATGCAGGAAATTAAAAACTCTGGTTCACTCATCGGAAAGCCATCAAAATGCTTCTTGCGCTTCATGAAATCAAACAGCATTTCATGATTCCATGCTCGCTGAGCTTCATCAAAGATTGCTATATGCTCAGGTGGACACCACTTATGCTTTGCGCTCTCAGGTGAACCCCAATAATTTTCATCCGGCACAATCTCACCATTGTCAACTTTAATGCCAATAAGATAAGCGTCTCTGAAATGATGAACTGCTTGTATAAACTTATTTATTTTCGACCCAATGCTCTTTTTGGTCTCCGCCGACTTCTTCTCCATTTTGCCAGCAGCAATCAATGCTTTCTGCTTCGCGCAAGCATCTCGCGTTAGAACTTCAATGAGAATCTTCACCAAAGGGCCATTCCCGCTAAGATATACCGCCATATTATCTTCAGCGGATTTACTTGTTTCAGGAGTAAAACTGGTTGCAACATTTAACCCAACCAATGTCTTGCCCGCACCAGGCACACCAGTTACAAAACAAACTATCTTTTCTTTATTCCATTTAGCGCGTTCAATGATTTTATCAATCGCAGCACACGTATCAGTTAGATTCTTTGCATCAGCATCTGCGCGCTTAATTTCAGCCACACTATGACGCGAATATAATGTTCGTGCAGCATCTATAATTGTCGGCGTTGGAGAATAAACGCCTTTGCGCCAATCGGTATAATCAAAATCACTTGCCCCAATTACCTGGGATACTTCATGTATTAAAGATGCAATATCTTGCTCATTAATAACCAAAGGACGATAAACTTCACCCTCACCTTTTTCAATCACTCCAAATCCGTTAAGCTCATAATTTGTTCCAACCAAAACCGGCACTATCGGCAAAGTATGACTTGTTGAATGGAAGTTCTTAAGATCAAGCGCATAATCCCAAACTTGATTCACATCTTCCGTCAAAATCTTATCTGCATTATCCTTGAATTCAAGAACAAAGACAATCCCATTAACAAGAATTACTACATCGATACGCTTACCCAAACGGGGAATATTATATTCAAAAGAAATCGAACCATCCTTTATACTAAGCAACGCATCTTGCAGACATTTGATCTCGGTCTCCCAAGTCGCAGATTGCTGTTGCTTAAGGTCATTATTATTTGTAGTCTGAATAGTAGCAAAGACATTCCCAGCATTCGCCAAACAAAAATCGGCAATGCTCGCATGATAAAAATCAGGGCTTATACACTTATCGCTCAAACTTATATTTCCTCTCACGACCTTTCCCTATATGGCTGCTAGCAAAAGAAGCTTGCGACAAAGCAATCCGGCATCAATCATTTCCCATCCCCCGCTTCAAACTTTCAATCTTGTGCTTAAGCCACGCATTTTCCGCCTTGAGCGCAGCAATCTCCTCGCTTTGCGTCCGTCGCCGACCAAGACGCGCTGCCATCATGCGCTCTTTAATTCCCCCATTCTCCGTGAAATCCTTTTCCTTCTTCGCAAGAAATGTCGACATCATCTTATCTACCATGTGACAAAGCGTATTCGCACAATTCGCAAGCTCCTCATCCGTCCACTTCCCCAAAAACGGCTGATAGTCGGCAAGCTCATTGCGTTCACGGCAAAACTTCAATAGCCCATCATAGCGCGGATGCTTCGCATTCCAAAGTTCAAGCTCATGCCGTCTAAGATAATCGAGGTAATCCTCCTTGAGTTCCTTCAAACTCGCCCTCGCGACATTGAGTAGCTTAAGTTCCATCTCGGTCGAAGTAACGCCATCAGCAAGCCCCTCAACGATATTTTGCTTTCCGCTCCGCGCCGCTTGGATCATTTGATCTACTGTTCTATCGCCATACTTCGGCAAAAACCTCTGACAAAAAATAAAAGTAAGCTGATCGAGAACCACCGCCTTTTTGTAAAAATAAAGGTCTTCCCATTTCGCCTGAGGCCTAAGAATGCGAGGCGGGGTACTAGAACCCATCGTCCCTCTAGAAGAACTAAAGCTTCTAGAATCTCTAGCCCCACTATCGCCTCTATTCTCGCTCATTCCTCCGCTTTCTTTATTGCATCTTCATACGACATGGCTATATTATACCAAAATTTTTTCTTTCATGTTTCATTCTAATAATATATTATTCCAATTTTTTCCAAAGAATGGTAATATCTACTGGGTCAGCAAAGGAAAGCGAAATATCTTACAAATCAATTTAAATGCCACTGTTTACCTTCAACCTCCCACATCTCCAATCGAAGTTAATCCTGTCGAAATCTCCCTCTTCAACCACCAATCTGCAAACTTGAGCGTATGTTGAATCGATAGTTAAAATATGACGAAATAATGCTAAAAATATGCATTTTTCATGTTGAGCAAGTGCACGACTCAGAAATGGCGGCATTTCACCCCACAAATGGCGCCATTTCTCACCCGTGCAACTATATGCAACGCCTCATGCATCGGGGAGCAACGAATCATGCAACGGTATGGAATGAACCATGCAACGGTATGGGAAAGGCGATATAACGACATCAAAAAGATTTAGTGCCTATATGGTAAGCCCAATGCGTCGGCATTACTTTCTTACTATTAAAGTAAGATATTAAGCAATTCGGCAAGTATCTTACCGCTCTTAAGGAGCGAGGCCTCCGAAATCTTATCTATCGTATCTTCAGCCGTATGCCAATATGCATTATTGGGACCATAATTAAAGTCGATTAAAACGATGGAATTATATCCCTTTTCCAAGAATGCCATGTGATCATCCTTAACCGTGAATTCCGACCGCCTAATTACATCTTGGCAGCCAGCCCTTCTGGCCGCATGCATAGCAATTGAGGCGAGCTCCGGCGTTACATTGGATGGAATCATAATATCCAAATCACGATCGCCGAGCATATCGATGCAAATTACCGCCATTACCTTGCGATCTTTGCTTTGCAGATATTCCACCGCTCTGCGAGAGCCCCAGAATCCGTCATTCTCGCCATAACTATTGATGCACTCCTCGCCGTCCGTCCATACCAATAGCAAATTGCCCTTACTATCCTTCCAATTGATATACGCTCTGGCGAGCGCGATTAGTAGCGCGGAAGTCGAAGCCCCATCATTCGCGCCAGGCGTCGCGACCCCACGCTTCGTGTCGTAATGCGATACGATTACTACCCAACGATCATCATTCTTCGCGCCATTGAGTTCCGCATAGAGGTTGGTGAAGTCCATTGCGCCATTCGGCGCATCTGCCCTGAAGGCATCGCGCCGGACATTCGCGCCAATCGCGCTCGCCACATCCAGAATATGGTTGGCGGCCAATTTGCCGCGAATCGTCCCCGCGTCACGAGGAGTGTGGTTCGTTACCAATTCCTTCGCTTCGTCGTATGCGAACTGCGCATCCACTGGAGAAAAGCTCAGAGCCGCCGCCAAAAGGAATGGAATCATTTTTCAGTATCAATCGATCTTGACGCCGAGCATCTGGATGATGCGGTCGAGATCATCGTTATCGAAGAAGTCAATCTCCAACACGCCCTTGGTATGATTACCATTTTGATGGGTAATGCCCGGCGTTAACCGCACCGCGCACCCGAGATAGCGCTTCATCTTGTCCACGAGATTGCGCACATACGCATCTGAAAGATCCGGCGTTCCCGCCTTGCGCTCAACCACAGGCGCATGCAGTTTCGCCACCTTCTTCTCAAGCGCACGCACGGTAAGTTGCTCGTTCACGCAATCACGCGCGAGCAAGATACGATCCTTCTCACTATCGACCGAAAGCAGCACTTTCGCGTGACCGGTGGAGATCGTGGCATTGGCCAAAAGTAGCCGTACTTCTTCAGGAAGCTCCAACAATCTTATCGAGTTGGCAACCGTGGCGCGTCCCTTGCCTACCTTCTCGGCGACTTCCGCCTGCGTCAACTTGAACTTATCCTGCAATGTGCGATACGATACCGCCTCTTCGATGGGGTTGAGGTCTTCGCGCTGAAGATTCTCCGTAGTGGTCATTACCGCCGCGGTCTGATCATCGGCTTCTACTACCGTAACGCGAATCTTGCTCCAACCCGCCATCTGCGCCGCCCTAAGCCGACGCTCACCGGCGATAAGCTCATACCTACCGTTTGAATTCTTGCGGACGGTTGGCGGCTGCACCAAACCATTGTTCTTCAACGATTCCGCCAATTCGCGCAATTCCTCCTCGCGGAAATCACGACGAGGTTGATATGGGCTGCGCGCGATATCGTTGATCTTGAGTTCCAAGAAAGCGCTTGGCGTTTGCGCCGGCGCGATTACCCCAGATACAGCTACCGGCTTCGCGCTCGATAACAGACCATCCAAGCCGCGCCCAAGATGCCGATTATGCCCACCATTCAATACGGGGGCCTTTTTACCAGCCCCCGTCGCCTTCTTAAGATATGGATTCGCCTTCGCCATTAGAAATAGCAGTTGACGATTGGCAACACCTTGATCTTGTTATCCATGATCACATTAACGATGCCGATCTGGAGTCCCCATGGGCATTCCTTCGCGAAGTTCACGATGCCGATCTGGAAGCCGTGAAGCTCTTCGGTGAAGTTAAAGACGCCCGCGAGCTGCAAGCCATACGCCGTCTGCGCCATGTTGCCGCCGATGGAAGTAGTCCAGCCATAGCTCTGACCATCCGTGAAGTTGACGATGCCCGAGAACTGCGCACCCCAGAAATCCTTCTGATACGAGCCGATGAACTCGGTGTCGAGACCCCACATCTCCCCTTCGCGATACGCGAAACCGCCAGCATCCCAACCGTACGTCGTGCCGAACGAGAAGTTGGCGCCGAGAGTAACGCGCATACCATACACGTCCTTGGCGTTCCAGTTGCAAAGCCCGGAAACCTGCAATCCCATCATATCATCGGCCGTAGTCATCGCCAAGCCGCCGATGCCAAGACCATACATCTTCGGCGCGCCAGAATAGAGCAAGTTGAGATCGAGACCAAACACATCCCACTTCGCATGCCCCCAAGGCAACTGAACTGGCGAAGCGAGACCAAACGCGATAGGCGTCCAACCCACGACTTCATCTTCATTCTCGACTACTTCACCTTGCTGCGCGATGGCCGGCGCGACCATAGCGAGCGCCACTGCCATAAGACCGAACTTGATATGCTTATTCATTTAACTTTTACCTCCTTAGAAATAGTAGAAATTTAATGTTGGTATTTTACACTTTCTTTGCGTTCGCGTCAAGCGCGATATTAGACTCATTCTGCGCATACTTCGCGCGCACTCTTATGAAGATGAATCCCGTAATTGGAATCGTCAAAATATAAAGAAGCCCCGCGAAGCCGACCGTGAGCCAGAAGTTTGACACCATGAAGGCAATCAGCAACAGCAACCCCGCCAGCACGACTGGTAGCCAAGTACGGTGGATATGCAGATGCTTGAGCGATATCGTCGGCAAGCGCGAAGCCATCAGCGAACCCACGAACAGCAACATGAAGATACCCGTCCATGGATTTTGCATGAAGTTGGCGATTGATAGTGAGGATCCATTCGCTTTTAATTCCTCCGCGAGGATCGCAGGCGAAAGCACCATCCAACAGCCGCCAGGCGCGGGGACGCCAGTGAAGAAGTGCTTCCAATATGGCGCGGTCTCCTGTTCAAGCATCGTATTGAAACGCGCCAACCGAAAACAATCGCACATCGCATAATACAGCGAACAGCCTAACACCACTCTCACCATCGTATTCGACACCGCGCCATCACCAGGTTTACCCGTCAGCCAGTAAAACATGAACATCGCCGGAGCGACACCGAAGTTGACGAAGTCGGCAAGCGAATCAAGTTCCGCGCCAAGTTTCGAACTCGCGTTCAACAAGCGCGCGATTCGGCCATCCATTCCATCGCAGCCGGCGGCTACCAATAGCGCCCATAGCGCAGTGGAGAAACGCCCTTCCGAAGAAAGCGCAATCGATGTGATTCCGGCGCATGCGGCCAGTGAAGTAACCAAATTAGGCACGATCGAGCGAAGCGGAATTCTCTCGGCGTGTCGTTCTTCGCGATCAAAAGGCCGATGCCTATGCCCCCTGAATCTGAATTTGCTCATGATACCGATATCTTAATGCCGCCGAAATTGCTCGATGTCGTACTTCCCGTAGACTTCGGACCATTCTTGCGCGGCGGACCAATCAATGCGCCAAGCACCTTGCCCAGCGTCTTCGGCGCCTGTTCAACGAAGCATTCGCCCTGAAGCGCTTCCAATACGCGATTGATTACATCCTCGCCCAATTCGCGGTGCGCATTCTCGCGTCCACGATACTGAAGCGTGAGTTTTACCTTGCAACCATCCTTGATGAACCCGCGTATCTGATTGAGTTTGTAGTTGAAGTCGTTGGTATCAGTTCCTGGGTGGAACTTGATCTCCTTCACCTTCTGCACCTTCTGGGCTTTGCGCGCCTGCTTCTCCTTAATGGACTCTTCGTATTTGAACTTACCGTAATCCATTATCTTGCAAACTGGCGGAGTCGCATTCGGCGTAATCTCCACCAAATCTTGCCCGCGATCCTCCGCTAAGCGTATTGCATCTCGCGTTGCCATAACGCCGAGCATTTGTCCTTGCGAATCAAGAACGCGAACCTGCGGAACGCGAATCTTATAGTTTACACGAGTGAACTGTCCGATAACACACCTCTTCTTTTTGGTTAATGATGTTGATATTGTATCACATTATTCGCACAATAATCAAGCCCGAGGATGGCTTTTTGCATATTCATCGCGCAAGCGCTCGATGGATACATGGGTATATATCTGCGTAGTGGAAAGCGAAGAATGGCCGAGCATCTCCTGAACGGAGCGCAAATCCGCGCCTGCATCCAATAGATGCGTGGCGAAACTGTGCCGAAGCTTATGCGGGGTGAGCGCGGTCGAAAGCGAGGCCTCCGCCAGATACCGCTTCATCCGCCGCTCCACCGCACGCGCAGAGAGTCGCAAACCACGAGACGTAAGAAATACGCGCTGCCCTCCAGCATCGCCATTCGGGATATCTTCGCTCGCTTTACGCCGCAAATTATTCAGCGCTTCCATGGCGGGACGCCCCAGAATCACCAAGCGCTCCTTGTTCCCCTTGCCGGTAACGAATAGCGTTCCCTGCTTGAAATTTATCTCGCCCCACGTAACCGATAGCATCTCGCTAATTCGACAGCCCGTGGAATACAGCGCCTCGAAGATGGCGAGGTCGCGCAATGCATCGTATTCGCCAATCAGCCCATTGCGAAGGTCTTTCATCGGCTGCGCCAAGAACCGACGAACCTCCTCTACCGACAATATCTTCGGCAGCACCTTCGCCTTGCGAGGTCCCCTTATCATCGAAAATGGATTATCCGAAATCTTTTCTTCTCTCAACAGGAAATGGCAGAATGTTCTTACCGCCGCCAACTTGCGCCTTATCGTCGTCGCATTCGCCCCCGCCTTCGTCAACTTCATGAAATGATTTCTCGCATCACTCTCGCTCAAATCATTCCACGCGAATGGCGCCTGCGCCGAAATGCCCCACTTCGATGCCACCAATTGCGAGATATCCGCCATGTACCCATTAAGCGTATGCGTGGATACATTTCGCTCCGCCAACAGATATTCACGAAACGCGATGACCAATGGATCATCGCCTGCGAAACCATTCAGCGGACAGAAGTTCATCCTCGGGCGAGTCCTAATTCTTTCGTGCGCGCGACGTAATCCGGAATTTGCTCATGATACGTAGCCAACACGCTCTTAAGCGCCAGCACTTGGCGCTGCGAAAGCGTATGCCTCCGCCGATATTGATCGGCCAACGACTTCACGAACGATTCATCATCATACATCTTCTTACCGCGCTTCGCCTTCGGGCGCCATTTCTTGACTTGCTTGAGCAATTCCAACAAGCCATCGATTATGGGATCGTAGTCGCGCTCATTGACATTCTCCGGCAGGAAGTCCGCCAAGCGCTTGCGTATCTCAGCACCGTCCTCCAACACGTTGGCGTTCTCCGCAACCGTCCTGCCTAATACCTGAAGCTGACGAATCGAAAGCGGTCTGCCATGATCGTTCTGGTCGCGCAATGAATGCAAGAATGGGTTTTCATCCAATTCCGGAATGCGGTTCATTACATCGAAGCAATACTTTACCAATTCCGGGTCGGCGCGCTTGACGAGCGACGCTCCCGCGCCCAGCCCGGCTTCACGCAGCTTCACTTCCACCTCCGGAATCTGATCGGCATACATCACCGCCATCTTCACCAAGAACTCCAATTGCCGCGCGGTTAACTGATGCTTGCCATCAATCGCCTGCTTCTTGACGCTCTCGACGAATGCCTTGTCGTCATACGTACGCCGGCCTACTTTCTTCGAGGGTTTCCATTCCTTGACTTGATCCAGCAACGAAAACACGAATCTGAACTTGGAGATATCCGGCGATGGTTCGGCGCAGGCCTCCAACGCCTTCAGGAACTTGGCGTAGAATTCGCTGAGCATCTGATTCATCGGCTCGCCGCCGCCCTCCACCTTGTCCAACTCCGCTTCCATCTGCGCAGTGTAGCCGACGTTGAAAAGCGAATCCAACTTCTTTACCAACCAATCGCAGACCATGATGCCGCGCTCGGTGGGAACCAACTTGCGCTTCTCGCTCTTGGCATATCCACGCGCCTTGATGGTCTCGATCGTCGCGGCGTATGTCGAAGGACGCCCCACTCCATTCTCTTCCAGCGCCTTGATGAGCGACGCCTCGGAATAGTGCGTAGGCCCCTTAGTTTGCTTCTCATCCGATAGCCACCTCAATGCCATCAGCTTATCGCCCTGAACTACCGTTGGTAGATACGCAACCTCGTCGCTCTCGTCATCCTCATCGCCATCAGCCGTCTTCTTCTTCAACGAAAGCTTCATTACCTTCAGAAAGCCCTCAAAGTTGATGACTGTTGCCGAAGCCGTGAAGTCGTATCTATGCACCATCCCTCCGCGCGTCGCCTCGAGCGTCACCGTATTCACCGTGGTCTGCGCATCCGCCATCTGCGAGGCCATGAATCTACGCCAAATGAGATCGTATAACTTAAGCTCCGCCGCTTCCAACTCCGCGGACTGCGGGCTTAACCCGATATCGGTCGGGCGTATCGCTTCGTGGGCGCCTTGCGAATCCGCCTTCGACTTGAAGAAATTCGGCTTCTCCGGATAGAAACGCTCGCCGAAATTATCGATGATGTACTTCTTGGCGGCGGACTGCGCATCGACCGAGATGTTGACCGAGTCGGTTCGCATATATGTAATGCGGCCTTGCTCGTATAGCGACTGCGCGAGTTTCATCGTCTTGCCAGGCGAGAAGCCCAGCACGCTGGACGCCGCCTGTTGTAATGTGGAGGTCGTGAATGGCGGCAATGCGTGGCGAACCTTAGGCTGCGCCTTCACGCCTGTCACCTCAAGTTGCGCATCCGCCAAATCCAAAAGAATATTGTTCGCCTCTTCCTTGCCGCGAATCTCAGGTTTCTTTCCATCGAACCGCGCGAGCTTCGCGATGAAGCTGCGCTCGTCACCATCCTTGCGCGCTTCAACGCCCATCAGGAAGTACGTCTCGGGCTTGAACGCATCAATCTCGCGTTGCCGCTCTACCAGCAATCGCAGCGCCACGGACTGAACTCGCCCTGCGGATAATGTGCGGTTATCACGACAACTGATGTTCTTCCATAATAGCGGCGATACCTTGTAGCCAACCAGACGATCGAGAATTCTTCGCGCCTGTTGCGCATCGACGAGCGGCATATCGATATCACGCGGCGCAGCCACCGCCTTCAATACCGCATTCTTCGTTATTTCATTATAGGTAACACGATGAAATGGCTTATCCCCCGCTACACCGCATAGCACATTCTTGAGATGCCAAGCAATCGCCTCTCCCTCTCGGTCAGGATCGCTCGCGAGATAAATTTCCTTTGCCGACTTCACCGCGTTCTTGAGATCGCTGACGACCTTTTCCTTGTCTTTGGAAACTTCATACCTTGGAATGAACTCCCACTTCCCTTCGTCTTTGGGCTCGATCCTAATCGCAGATGATTCGGTCGGCAAATCGCGAATATGCCCAACTGAGGATTTCACGATATATTCACCGCCTAAATACTTGCCAATCGTCTTGGCTTTCGCCGGTGATTCCACAATCAAGAGTTTCTTCAACATCACTTTACTTCCCTATGCTCAACTTATCGCCGATACCGAGTTCTCTCGCCGTTACTGGCGCTGACAACTCCGCCTCCAACACCTCCACCTGTTCGGTATTCGTCCAGAACTTGATCTTTCTTCCTCGCACTACTTGCGCGCCTTCTGGTTTTTCGTCACGCACTTCCGCCACGCCTTTTTCAGGCGCATACAAGACTACCATTCCCGGGTCGCGATAATACGAAACCTTGCCGCCATACGCGCGCTTAGTGCCGTTCGTTACCGCAACATCGCCAAACGCCACAATTCGTTTCAACTCATTGCTTTCATCCATGAATACATACGCGCGATCCGCGTGGAGCTGATACTGTTCGTCATCGACGGTAACTCCGCCATTGAACGAAGCGATGCCCTCCTTGCGATCATAATAAGTAGTCTGCGCGGTTATCTTCGCGGTACTGCCTACCGTCGTAGCGGTCGCCAACATTGTCGCCAATATCAAGTTCATAGTATCCTTATTATATCATAAAATTTGAAGTTAGTGATTCCGCCTGTAAATTCTCTCCGCCAACGCTTCGATATCCCTGCACTTCCCGATTCTTGCGAAATATATCGCCGACATTTGCGGATCTCCCCAATCCGTAAACCCGGTATCACGTTCAATTTCCAACATTAAATACGGCTTCATCGCCAATTCCTCCCACGCTCCCCGCGCCTTTACGTCTTCCACGATCGCACGCCATTTTTCCCGATAGACATGCGCCGCTGCATCCACATCCGTGCCAATCTTTATCTCGAATAGCCATGCCAATTCTCGACAAATCTCGGGAGAATTCGGGTTGAGCTTCAATCCGCTATCCCGCAATAGGCGAATGGCAGCCTCTACCCAGCGCCAACGATCCTCCTCCGTCGGCATCATTATGGAAACATTATATGCAAGATTCCAAGCGGTATGGCTCCACACTTCCGGAGTGTGCGGCTCCAAGAATGTCAGCATGTTGGATAGTTGCGCCAATTCCACATATCGCCCTTCCTCTTGCAGACGATCCGCACGAAACCACACGATCTCCGCCGCGATACTCCGCAACCCGCCTATCGTCGCCAAGGTCCCTTCCATCAGCGCTGGCGCCGCCTCGGCTCGCTTGCCGCGCAAATACACCTCGCCCCATATCGTGAGCCCCAATAGAATTACTATGACTACGCCAAGCAACGATTTGCGAATCATACCATCACCCCCAATAGATCCTTAAGCGCGGCGATTTCATGGGCGTCTCCAATCGCTACCAACACATCCCCAATCTGAAATTCCCAATCTGGTCCAATGTTCCTAAACGCCTTGCCGCCACGAATAACCGAAACGATGGAAGCGCCAGTCTTCGCGCGAATATTGAGCGTAACCACATTGCCGCCAATCGCCGGAGAATTTGCGCCCAACTTGAGTTCGTTCAACGTCCCTTCCGGAATCGTAATCGTCATCATCTTCTTGAACCCTTCGCGACGCTCCTCGGCGCTCAAGGCATCATTAAATCGTTGCGTCGCCCTTCTGCCAGCCTTGAGAAAGAATCGCCAGCCCACGAGTCCGATGCCAATGATTATCGCAAGCACTATCAAAAATAGATGCCTTTCCCCCGGGAAGGTCGCCACATTAAGTAGCGCCCATTCGAAAAAGAACAACACCATCACCGCGCATAGTATGAATAGTCTTATCAATTGGCGAACCGACATTTGCCACTTGTTGTTACCATCTCCAGACAACAACACCGCTACCTCATCGCCCAAGCCTCTCGCGGCAAACACGATCATCGGTAACATGGCAATCGAAAACACATTCGCAATCACGAAGAAGAATAGCCGATCATACCGTTCGAAGAAACTGGAGAATCTCGTGTAGTCGAAACGATATAATATCGAACACACTACCGATGTCGACAATATCAATATCGCATATATCCCCAACTTGAGTGCAAAGTTCTTCAGTCGTATGAACTCACGGCGATCAGCTGAAACCATAAGTTTCTCAAGCCAGATATGATATGAATTAAGCCACTTCTTAACTTTCTCCGGCGCCTTGCGCTCCGCGAAATTCCCCACTCTATCAGAGATACGTATCATGAAGGGATTCAGCAACGTGGTCAATAACGATACACCAATCGCAATTGGGAACATATCGCCCCCTCCGTCTTCCGAAAGATCCGCATACAGAATCGCCACCATGAAGGCGAATTCTCCAATCTGCGCCAATGAAAAGGCCATCTGAACCGAGGTCTTAATATCGATGCCGGAAAATATCGCCGCCATGAAATTATTAAATGCCTTGCCGATAATCACAACCACCGAAAGCAACAATATCATAGGCAGATTCTGCCATAGCTCAATGGGATTGACCAATAGACCAATGGACACGAAGAACACCGCCGCAAACATCGATTTGAGCGGCTCCACCAAACGTGCGAGCTTATCGCGCACATCGCTTGACGCGCCTATCAACCCAACCAAGAATGCACCCAACGCCAGAGAATAATTAAAACGATATGCGATATACGAAACGAAAAAGCAACACCCCAATAACGCCAGCACCAGCGATTCATCATCATTGCGCTTAGATACAGAAAGCAACAATCTTGGAACTAATATGTAACCGGCGACCAATACCGTAAGAAAGAAAACCCCTAAGCCCGCCAGGGAAGCGAAGAACGAACTTGCCGACATCCCGCCGCCATTCGCAAAACCAGTCGCCACCGCAATCGCGCCTACGCAGATTATATCCTCGCAAATGGATGTCCCCAATACATATTTGGCGAATGGACGGCTTCCCCAATTCATCTCGTCAATCACCTTGGCGAGCAACGTGGTAGCGGAATCGCATATTGCCACGCCCAAGAAAAAAGACGGCACCGCTCCCCATCCCATTACTTTCGTGCCAATGATATAGCCAAGCCATATCATTATTAGCGTATCGATAATCGCGGCTGGCAACGCTACCGCACGTATCTTTACCATATCCCGCGAAGAGAACGATAACCCCATGCCAAACATTAGAAATACCACGCCAAGTTGACCAATCGTGCGCGCTGATTCCACATTGGAGATAAACCCTCCTCCCCATGTGTATTCACTCATGATAATGCCCACCAAGATATAGCCAAGCACCTTGGGCCACCTTAAGCGAGCGAAGATTACCGCCACCGCGCCGGCGATAGTCATCAACATTGCCAAATCCTGGAAAAACGCGCTCTCGCTCATTTTATATTCTTACGCGGCCGCAACATATTGCGCTCGATTTTGATTACGCCTGTCGAGTTATCTCCGCCTGAATGACCAGTCAACATCATATGCGTAACCTTGCCGGCCTGCGCTCTCGATATCTTCACTTCAAATGGAGGACGATTTATCTTCGCGATTTCTTCGTCTCCGCAATATAGTGAAAGCGAGCTTACCTCCACCTTCGGGCCACTCGTTGTCTGAAAGGTAATCGTCCAAGTCCCTGCCTTGGGGAAAGCATGCTGAACCCCATATTTGAGCTTTTTATCCTTAAACGCTCCCGTTGGAAAATCCCCCTTGCGCCACCCCCAATATACCGAAAGCGGAGGTTCTTTGAAAATGTTCAACCATCCTACCGCCGCAGTTCCCCATAAGGTCGACTCGTCCTTTTCCGCTACCTTCTTTAATAGCTCTATCATTTCCTGACGCTTCGTCATATCTTCCCGATAAAGCGCGAACTTCGCCATAAATAGAGATTGTTGTTGTTCTACCGTCAGATGCTTATGCGGCAACTTGAACTGATTCTCAATATATTGCGCCCCGCCTGCAAAATCCTTATCCTCCCTAAATTCATTCGCCTTCGTGACGATTTCAATGCCGTCCCCCATCAAGAAGTGGCGCTGCCAGCCCTCGACATCTTGAGGATCCAACGTCTTGAGCTTATCGAATACATCTGCGTAAAAGTTCTTGTCAATTACGCGTTTAGGCCCGCCCACATAACGCTCCATTGCAAACAATAACTTGCCGCACCCATCTATCGTGTTCGCTCCATATTCCTTTATGATCTCATCCTTCTTCTTGTCAACCTTGACAATCGTCCGGAAAAGTCTTTCCGCCGAGATGTTATAGGGCACATTCTCATAGACAAAATAACAATGCCCCTTTTCGTCCAATACGAAAATGCACGGCAACTTCAACGAACCGATGTTTTCCTCAGGCGGTTTATCCCCGCTGTCATCAACAAACTCAACGAGATAATTATTCCTCGCCAATGATTTCCATTCCGAAGACTGTAGCATCTTCTTTACATCACGCCCCGCTCTCGACCATTTCTCACCATAGACCAGTCGAACTTTCGAAGCCGCAAAGTTACAAATTGGCAATAATGCCAACCCCATTGATAATAGCATTTTTAAATTCATGAGCAATATTATATCAAATTATATTCGCACAAATGCAAAAATTTTTGATATAATACGCGCCATCTAAGTCGGGGTGTAGCGCAGTCTGGTAGCGCGTCTGCCTTGGGCGCAGAAGGCCGTGGGTTCAAATCCCGCCGCCCCGACCAATTTCGAGAGAAAGATTCAAATGACTGACGCACTGGCCAACACCATCATCCCCCTTCTTCGTGAAATTAAGTCATTGTTGAATACTTTGGTTATTAATCAGCGGTGAATCTCACGATTTATGAATGAACGCCAAGTATTCTTCAATTGCGAGCCGAACTTCATTACCCCACTTTGCGTGGTGATTGATTCTCTGTTGGTTCATAGTAACGCCGATAAGCCGCTCACTATTCATATTGCCACAAATACCGAGTTCATTAATGCGCGGCTAAATGAGCGCATTGAAGCAATCGTTTCCCGATATCCATTCGCTAAAGTCGAATTCCACGACTTCAGCCCAATTTTCAAGCGCCATCAGAATGAACTCTGTTCTGAAAGTAAGTGGCCCCCGCTCGTATGGGCTTTCCCGCTCTTTACCGAGCTCTTACCAGAAATCACGGGGAATGTCGTATACCTTGATGTGGATATGTTCATTCGCAAGGATCTAGAGGAGCTCTACTCGCTTGATCTTGCTGGAATGGGATATATCGCCGCTGCGGTCAATGAATGTCCGCGAGAAATGCGCGCCGCTTTGGAAGATTGTGAATGGCCAAAAGCAGCCGGCGTATACTTCAACAATGGCACAATGGTCGTGAATGCTGATATGTATCGCCGCGAACATATCGCCGAACGTATACCAGAGCTCTATGACAAGTATAAACAGAAATTCTATGGCGTCGATCAAGATTTGCAGAATGTAACCTTAGGCGCAAAAACCTTACGCTTGCCTCTTAAGTGGAATTATAGCGATACTTGGCTCGAACAACTTCCTAAGCGCGATATCTTCGCCGACAATTGGCTCTCGCACCGTCCTAAAGATGTAATTGATGCTACAATCGATCCGTGTATCGTCCATTTTATGGGCCGCTTCAAACCATGGAACTATACACATCGTCCAGAACGCCTTGAATATCGTGCAACCCTACGCAAATTGGGGCTAATAAAGAAACGCCTACCCTGCGAGACTCCGCTAAAAACAATTGAGGGCGCATTCTTCGATGCGTATCATTGGCTACTTAAACGCTATGCTTGCCGCCTTCAAGCGCGATTAGCACGCGGTCGATGAGCCATAGCAAATTTCGAACAAGCCAATTCGATTTGGGCAACACCAAATTCTCACTGCCGAAACGTACATCATCTTGCCTCGCTGTAGCGGGAAGCGCACGATACAACTTTAGCCCATAAAATCTTCTCCACCGCTTGAAAGAATCCGCAACGGTCCTTACTGGATAGTTCGCATCGTATATCAACTGCGCCGCCTTGAGATTAAGGCAGTATGCATCAGCACACCATATTGACGACTCTTCACGAATTTGCGGAGCAAGTCTTTCGGCGTTTTCAACGCCATATCCAGAAAGAACCACTACCTGAGGTTCGTCACAATTTAAGAATTTCGTTACCCTTGAAAGAGTTTCATGTATTTCTTCTGCAATAACAACATCATCTTCAAGAATTAACGCGTACGGTGTTTTCGCTTCTATCATGCGCTTATAACAACCAAGATGCGATAACGCCACTCCAATTTCCGCGTCACTAAGCCGCTTCTTGGCCGCGATTAACGAACGCTTCTTGGCAAAATCACGCGCACGAATCTCCGGTGAAAGCTCTTTCCCGTAAATCGCGGGGAACCGCTCGAAGTCAATCCCCAATCGCGTCAATTGCGAACGCATGAATTCTAATCGCTCGGGGTTACGATTCAAGTTGATTACAAAAGTTCTCATTTATGCGCAAGCTCCCGATTGACAAGTTCTGCTAACATTTTCGGAGTCGGCGCATAGCAGAAATAATCATAGTTAAGAATCCAACAAGATGGATGCCGCTTGATTACACGCTCTAAGTCTGAAGCGCAACGTTGCGTCTGCAGCCAAATATCACGCGATTCTTCAGGACTATACGAAGCGATGTATTCACAACGATACTTACCATTCTTCAATGGACGCGACCAAGCAATGATTATTGGACTTTTCGTCTTGGCGGAAAAGAAAGCAGGCGCCGCAGATACCGGCATCGGCCGCGACAAGAAACGAATCCATATTCCTCCATCTGATGGAGAGACTCGCTGATCGACCAATAGCCCCAATGACTTTCCAGCACGTATGCCATTCATCAGCGCCTTGAACGCCCCTTCCGCATGTACAATCTCTTGTCCAATTGAACGCCGAGCTCGCATTAGCAGTTTCGTCATCGCAGGCGTGCCAATATCTTTGGCAACCGACATCATCGAATGTCCATTGAGATATGCAAGTTGCGAAAGTATCTCCCAGCATCCGAGATGCGCTGATACCGTAACCGCAGGTTTGTTGACCAGAAGAAAATTCTTGATCTTTTCATTAATCTCACCAACTCGCTCGACTCGTCTTCTCGCGTTTAGACACGTCCAAAATGCATGCCCTACCGAACGAGTCATATTACGATATGCTCGGCGAATTATGAGGCGCGCCGATTTCTCGCTTAGGCGCGGAGCTATCAAGGCGAGATTAATGGCCGCTATTTTTCTTCCTTTTCTATCACATGCATGATAAACGGACGATATGAGATCGCATATCCTAAGCATAAGACAATGCGGCAAAGGAACTATTATCGCCAGCGCAAGCAAAATGCCAAGCCATTCAAAAGGCAAAGCCAATAACCGCTTCACTTTTTTGCGCACTGCCCTTTGGTTGAAAAAGGCCTGCTGTAAAGTCGTGTCATTGATGAATCTCAATCGTTTGGCAATCGCGTTCAAATTACGACGATTTACAAGGTTATGCCAAATTGCCAATCGCGGTTCTCTTGGGGGAATCATCCCCACCGCTCGCATGGCCTCGTGATAAAGCGAACGATATGGCCGATGCGATACCTTCCATGGTTTTTTCGGTCCCCAAAAATGCAGAACCGCTGGGTTAAGCGCCGCCTCTAAGCATTCGCGCGGTGGATTGCCGAGCCAATACTTTTCCGCAAGATTCCATTTTGGATAGCTCTTGATTAACCGATCATGGAAGTTCCACCTTAACGGTAGCAGCTGAGTTCTACGCCAATATAATGCGTTCCATGCATCTTGCTCAATTCGATCGGCGATATCGTAATGCTCGCGATACCAGGCAAGTATCTTTTCCCAAGTGCGTTCAGCGCGACATTTCTCCGCATTAAAAACCAATGTTCCCGTATTGAAGTAACGCTCTGCTTCTGGCGGCAAGATACCTCTACCCCAAACCGCGTTGCTTACATCCTTATCTTCACGCCCGTATTCAGCTACTGCCGCTATTAAATTATCCCCAAGATCAAGCTCGAAAAGCTCAGAAACATCGTCATTAAAAAGCATGTCAATATCGAAGTGAACGATGTTGCCTGTTGAATCTGCAATTAATTGCGGCGCGAATATCGGCGTCCAAGTAAAGATATTCCACCGTGAATGTTCACGATTCATTATCAAATCTTTATACGGCTCAACCGCGCCTTCAACATTGATATGTCGAACAGAAGCATTGGAAAACTTAGCCACTAACTCTCGTAACTTCTCGCGATTCTCCGCGGAATGTCCGCCAAAGCCATCCAACACATTAATACGAATCGGCTCGGATCCATGATAATGGCTTAACAACGACCATACCGTTACCCGAAGAAATTTCGCCCCATTGTCATCACAGGAAAACGCAACATCCCTCATTTCACGATCTCCCTATATGCGGCGATTGTATTTTCAATCATGAGCTCGCGATTAAATCGTGCCATTGCCCGCTCCCGCAGACCAATGAATTTCGTCGTCCTCGCCTTATCGATGGCCGCGAGAAATTCATCTTCCGACTTCACTAAAATACCATCATCGCCATCATTGACAACATCTAACGCTCCGCCAAATGCTTTCGCCACAACCGGAACCTCCATCGCCAATGCCTCCGCCATTGATAGACCAAACGACTCCGGCTTGCGCACATTAGCCGATATAAGCACATTCGCGATGGATAAACATTCAGGAATTTTCGTCTCCCCGCCAGCAAAGACAACATTTCGCCCGGCGATGCTCTTCAAATAGTCAAGATACTCCTTGTGGTCCTCATCCGCATCCCCAACAATTATGCACTTATAGTCTTTAACCATCTTGATTAATGTATCATAACCCTTAAGCGGAGTTATCCTACCTACTGCCATGACCACAAAATCATTCGCCTTAATCCCCCACTCTCGCTTCTTTGTTTCTACGAACTCGATATCCAATCGATGCGGATCAAATCGCTCGAAATCCACTGATGGATTTATGATACGCAATCGTTCTTCTTGCAACGAATAATTCTTTTTGAGATAATCAGCGAGAAAATGCGAAGGGACAATCGTCAAAGCTCCAAAAGTCATCACGCTTGAATAGCGAGAAACACTGTTTGCCCCATGCGCATAAGTTATCCACGGAATGCGAAGAGTACGATTCGCCCATACCCAAAGCCATGCGGGAACTCGCGAATGCGCCAATACTAAATCTGGCTTTTCTTTGCTGATTAATGCGCGTAACTTAAAAGCACGCTGAAAATATGTAAACGGATTCTTCGATTTCAAATCCAGTGTAAGATGTCGCCCCCCGGATGAATCAATACGCGCCGCCAATCTACCGCCTTTGGAGATAACTACGCTCTGCCAGCCCTTTTCAACCAGTGCGCGGCTAAGCTCGCAGACGACTGTTTCGACGCCCCCCTGTTCCAATGCGGGTACGAGATGAATTACCTTCATAACAAGGCATTCTTCAGCGCCATCAAAACGCGCTCATGATCATTCTTCAATCCGCAATACAATGGCAATCTTACTAATGTATCGGCATAGCGGTCGCAATTCTCCAACACCCTACCATCATGATTCGCCTTGTAGTATTCCGAAGAATGAAGCGGCAGATAATGGAATACGCAAAGCACATCCTGCGCACGCATCTTCGCGATAAAATCACTACGCCGTTGCAAATCTGGGAAAAGCACATAAAACATATGCGCATTATTCGTAGCCCAGCTCGGAATCACTGGGAGTTTGATGCGATCTAAATAATCCACAAGCATTTCGTGATAAACCGACCAAAGTCGCTTGCGCTCGGTTTGAATCTCTTCAATATGCTCAAGCTGCGCCCACAAAAAAGCAGACACGATCTCAGTCGGCAAAAACGAAGAACCTATATCCACCCATCCATACTTATTGACTTCGCCTCTGAAAAACTCCGCGCGATTAGTTCCCTTTTCCCAGATTATCTCCGCCCTACGGACAAATCGAGGATCGTTAATCGTCAGCATCCCCCCCTCGCCGGAAATAATATTCTTCGTCTCATGAAATGAAAAGCAACCGAAATGTCCAATTGAACCGAGCGCTCGCCGCGAACCATCCCTCCCGATATAATACGAATCAATTGCTTGCGCTGCATCTTCGACTACCAATAACCCATACTTCTCCGCCAATGCCATGATTCCATCCATATCACATGCACAACCAGCATAATGAACCGGGACAATTACTCGCGTCTTTGGAGTAATCAATCCCTCAAGCTTGCTTACATCCAAATTCGGCTCCTCCGACCCGCTATCCGCAAACACTATCTTCGCTCCGCATCTGACAAACGCCAAGGCAGAAGAAACAAACGTATAAGATGGCACTATAACCTCATCACCTGGACCAACCCCAGTCAATATCGCCGCCATCTCCAATGCATCAGTACAAGACGTTGTCAATAAGCACTTGCCAAAACCATAACGCTCTTCAAAGAACCGCTGACAACGCTTCGTGTATTCACCATTACCAGAAATCTTGCCATCCCGAACGGCTTGACGGATATATTCCGTCTCATTTCCAGTCATATAAGGTCTATTGAAATGAATCATCGTTGCTTGATTTTCATTGTTTGAGGGGTATTATATCACTTCCCTTCATCTTGCGTCAAGGCAAGCAATTGTTGTTCGTCAATAATCTCAGTGCCGAGTTGTCGAGCCTTCTCCATCTTCGTCGCTCCCGTGTTTGCACCGGCAATTAGATATCTGGTCTTTGACGTAACTGCACTTTGCACAATGCCACCTGCCGCCTCGATGAGTTTTGCATATTCACTCCTTGGCCGCGATAGCGTCCCCGTGAGCACGCAACCCATTCCAACCAATGGCCCCTTTGATTGCTTCGGTATCGCGACTTCTGATTTTGGATTAATCCCTAACGCAAGCATCTTCTCCAAAAATCCCCTCCCCGATGGCGAATCAAAGAACTTCAAAACCGCCCTTGCCGCCTCTGCCTTGATCTTGAGAACCTTATGATCCTTGCCCTTCCTATTCTCATTATCAAGAACTTCCTTTAATATTGAAGAATCCGGCAATTCGCTCAATGATGAATGCTCGGCTGCAATATCCTTCGCAACGGTTACCCCGACATTGGGTATTCCAATGGCAAATAACCAACGATGCAATGGCAATTCGCGAGAGGCTTTAAGCGCATTTATCACTTTCGTGGCGTTAACGCCAAAACGATGCCCCGAAATCTCCAATGCGTATAAATCCACTTCTCTGAGATTAAAAAGATCCAATGGATCGGAAATCATCTGCTTATCTACCAATGCCTCCACGACCGTCTCGCCCAAAGCTCGAATATCTAATGCATTGCGACTGGCAAAATGTTCCACCCTGCGCGAAAGTTGTGCTGGGCATAACGAATTAATGCATCGTATCGCAACTTCGCCTTCTTTTCGTTCAACAAAGCCGCCACAAACAGGACAATTCGTTGGCATCGTAAACATCCGTTCTTTGCCTGTGCGGCGCTCAATGATCACCGATTCTATCGCAGGTATTACATCGCCCGCCTTTACAAGCCATACATGATCCCCAATGCGAATATCTTGACGCGAGATTTGATCGGCATTATGTAAAGTTGCGCGCGAAATTACCGAACCCGCCAATTCCGTCGGCTTTAATTCCGCAACCGGGGTCAGAATCCCCGTTCGCCCGACTTGCACCGTAATATCTTCTATCTCCGTTTCTGCGCGCTCTGGCTCGTATTTATATGCTCTAGCCCAGCGCGGACCATGCGCGGTTGTTCCTAAACGGGCATAAAGGCGCCGTTCATTCACTTTCAATACCGCCCCGTCAATCTCAAATCGAAAACTATGCCGACGCTCCTCTAATGCATCAATCGCCGCGAATGCATCGTCCATTGAATCGCACATACGCGACCAAGGTGTCACCGGAAAACCCCAACTCTTGAATGCCTCAATCATTTCCGCGTGACTATCAAAACCATCGCACCCGACTCCGCCCGCATTATATATTACCACATCCAATGGACGCTCCGCGGTAATGCGACTATCAAGTTGTTTCAACGATCCCGCGCAGGCATTCCGAGGATTGGCGAATTCGTCAAGTCCAGCTGCCGCCTGACGTGCATTAAGCTCCACAAATCCTTCACGCGTCATATATGCCTCTCCACGCACTTCCAGCAAATCTGGCGCCGTAGCTGGTAATACTTGCGGAATCGTACGGATAGTTCTCGCATTGGCGGTAATGTCATCTCCTATCCGCCCATTTCCACGCGTTGCGGCTTGAACAAGCATACGGTTTTCGTACCTTAATGATAATGAAACCCCATCCACTTTTGGCTCCACTATATAATGCCACGAACCCTTCGCTTCCATGCGCAACTCACGCTCCAAAAATTCTCCAAAGGCGGCCAATTCGCTTTTCGCATGGGTCTTATCCAACGACTGCATTGGTGGATTATGTTCAACTTTTGCGAAGCCCTCCAATAATCCCCCCGCTACATTCTTGACTGGTGAATCCGCCGTTGAAAGCGCGGGGAATAGGCTTTCTAATCTCAGCAGTTCTCGCTCCCATCCATCATAATCAGCATCGCCGACCGTAGGCGCATGGAGATCGTAGTAAGCATGATTCGCCTCGATGATCAGCCGACGAAGTTCCTTTACTCGTAATTGCGCCTCATCAAAGTTCATCGCCGCCGTATCACCTTCTCTTGCTTCTTCATATCCCCAAGAGCCCGCGATTCTGCATGACGCTTCGTTACCAACACCGGGCTAGTATACCCAGCCTTGGCCAAAAGCCCCATCAAAGTACGCGAAGGCATGAGATCGGTCACGTCGTTATCGATGCGGATATGGATCGTGCGATCGTATGGTATGTCAAAATCCTCAAGAATATCGGCTACTTCGTATGGGTCAACGTATTCATTACCCAACATCACTCCCTTCGTAGTGACGCGCAATGAAGGCTCCCTCGCATCGACTTGAATTGAACGATGAACTGTCGAACACCCGCAACAGTTAATCAAAATCATATATAGGATAGTCCCCGTCACAATTGAAACAAGCGCGTTGTGCCTCCATACTTGCAACGCGATCGTAACAAACCCCGCAATGTATGGCCATGGAGAACGCCACTGCAAACCTGCATAGCAATAGATGATGAGCCCGCCGAAAATTATCGGCGAGATAATCCTGCCAAATTGCGCTACCCACTTCGGCAATTCCTGATCGCGTCTATGAAAGAGTATAAAGGGCAGGGCTCGCAATGTATAATTCACTGCGAACACCGTAGCCAATACCCCAAGCATATAAAGAATTTCATCCTTCATGTCGAATGAACCCCACAATCTGATCTGTGAAAATCGCCATAATCAGCGCCACCATTGAAAACTCCATTCCATTGGTATAACGACGAACCGTCTCTTCGTCAATTATCATCCCAAGCAGGAAAATCACCAACGCGCCAGATGTAACCCCGACAATCCAATATATGTGATTGAACATTGAAATATAAGTGCAATACCGTAGATTCTTATGTGGATTCCTAAAAACACTCGCCTCTTCCAACGCATACGTCTCATCCGTCAACATTAAAATCAGATAAAGCTTGTGTAGAAGCGGTAGCCCTCTCCATGGGCGTAGCATCGAAAAGCCATAAAACGAATAACGAAAGTTCACCGCGAGTGTCATCAGCGCCAATGCCCCGAAGGAGGCTCGCGCCGCCACGGCTGGAACGCAAGCGATTGACATTGTTCCGGTTATCCATGTCAATGAAGTAAGAAATGCCCATACCGGCGCGAGCAGAAGATTTCCCTTCGCTGCCAACAACCCCCCCGCCGCAAAGCCCATCGATATGTAGCCCATCAAGACTGGCACGGAATCGACGAATGCCAGCTTTAATATTGCCTTATGCTCTTGTCTATTATTCACGATTTGCAAGTATTTTGGCTACTCGTTCTGCATCTTCCGGAGTATCTACGCCTATGCCTTCATCAGTTGTCTTCACTACCGCAATCCTCGCGCCCATCCATAATGCCCGCAACTGTTCCAATTTTTCAATCTTTTCCAAAGCGCATGGCGGTTCCGCGATATAACGCTTCAAAAACGCTCCTCGATACGCATATATGCCTAAATGTCGCACGTATAATCCATTCTCGAGATCGCTTTCATGATCTCTATCACAGGGTATTGGTGCGCGAGAGAAATACAACGCGCCATCATCACGATCCATTACTACTTTCACCACGCTCTTCGCATTAAAATCTGCTATACTCTTGATCGGCGTCACCGCCGTCGCCATCGACCAACGATCATCGCTCTTCAATTTTCTTACCAACTCGTCAATCAAGTTGGGATCAATCAATGGTTCATCGCCCTGAATATTTACTAAAATATCATCATCGGCGAAATCCCCCGCTGCACATGCTATACGATCCGTGCCGCTCGGCAATTCTGATGGCGTCATCACCGCTTTCCCACCATACTTTTCCACCGCCGCAACTATGCGCTCATCATCAGTGGCAACAAGAACCTCATCTAAGCTTTTCGCCTTCTTTACCGCCTCGACGACCCACGCAACCAATGGTTTGCCGGCCAACATGGCCAAAGGCTTGCCAGGAAATCTGCTCGACCCGAATCTACTGGGGATTATTCCGTATATCTTCATTTTCTACTACCCTCACTTTCTCGAAAAATAGTTTTCGCAACATCGGCAAGCGTCGTTCCTGACGCTCCAATGCCCACATCACAAACCTCCACTTTCGCTCAAAATTATAACGCGATGGCACATCTGGCTTAAATGTTTCAAACTTATCTCGCATTACCGATAACTGCCAATCCATCGCATGCGTGCGATATTCAAAACCATCCATGAATTTTTCCGCGATCTCCGCCATCGATAGCGAATTATGCACGCGCTGATAATCCTTGACCGCATGCGCAAAATGTCCAAAATAGAAATTCGCCAACGCCGATAAGTTTTCATCCGTATATTCAAGCGAGGGCCAACCGAAACTACCTCTAATCGAACATGTGGAAACCTTCTTGGGTATTACCATTTCCCTGGTAATATCGTACTCGAATTCATATATCTCCTTCCCGATGCCATATAGTGGCGATTCCGTCTCGGGATCGAACTTCTTCATCGCCATATTCTGCGCGGCCGCATCTCCCATCAAAACCGCCAATGCCAAGACTATCTCGCGCTCTTCTCCGCCCGTTCCATCCGCATTACGGAAATAATTGGCGGGAATCGCCCACATCGGCTCGCCCTCGCAACGCCGACGGATATAAAATTCATGAGGTCTCTTCCCCGTTCCAGCCCGCCGCCGCAAAAGCAGATAAAACGAACTTAAGGATACTCCCAACGCGCGCAAGGCGCCGATGCGCGAGAGCATATAGCAACCATAGCCTACGGAACTGCGCGAGAGACGCTTTTCAATCATACTATTTTCAAGCGGACGACGATTGGTTTTATATACTACTTCACGCGTAGAGCCCTTGCCCAACTGCACACCGTCATCATTATTGCGCAACTCATATACATTGGCGTATTCAATTATCTCATCCTTCGACATCATCGAACGTAGATTCGATAGCAACACTTCCGTTCGCTCATCCGCGCCTGGATGTAGCGCCAACCGTCCATTCACGTATGTAGCTCCTGGTAATGCGGTGCGCCGATCATCGAATGCGGGCGTCGAGCCCTCTCCTACCACCGCATATATTTCACCAGTTATGTACATATACAATGTTTCCGTGAATACCTTGCTCTCCTCATCCCCCAATTCCGAACGCGTTAATAACGACGCGTATAACTCCACTATTTCTTGTGCCTTTTGTATAATCCCAAGCTGTCCCATTCGGTGCAAAACCACCGCCTCCATAAGTCGCTCGATCTCAGGTATGAGCCGCTCTAATGCCACGCCACGCCGAATCCCAAAGAACTCAATTTCATGATGTCCGCGATATTTTGGCATTCTCGTAAACGAACTATCGTTGCCTTCATATACGCTTACCAATTCCTTCAAGCCCAAGATGAATTCATCTAAATTCTGCTCGGCTAAATTTGAAAATCTACGGAATTCTGAAAACGAAAGAAAATGCACGCCACGAGCGGAATGATAATAATTTAATTTACTGGCGATTCGCTTGCGCGACGCGTTTAACGCAGTGCGCATCTCCAAGTCGGTCCACGCCAAGGGTTTGACTCTCCATTCCTGCCCTAAATGTCGATAATACTCAAGCGCCCCATCGTTTCGATCTCCCATGATAATATCGTTCATGGCGAAGTTTACCTTCTCCATTAACCACTTATCATGAGCTACCAAGTCGGCGGTGGAGATTTCTCGCTGCGATATTTCAATGCCATTATCGACTATATTCGCGCACAATATCGAATTCATCAGCACCCCGCTGCGTGCATTGCTTTGCAAATGCGAAAGTTTCCAAAACCTGCCGTCCAGCAATGGAAAAGCCGCTACCGAATGATTGCCGGTGGAAATTGTCATTACTCGCCCACAATTCGCGCTCCGCCTCAACTTGCTCTTCTTAACGATTAATACGCTTGGTCTTTCATCTAAATGACTGCACAACCCGCGCTCAAATATAAAGGTGTCATCCCCTATGTCAAATGCCTCGAAGATACGCTCCTTGCCCATTGAGACAATTTTCTTTTCCCCACTCAGTTTCACCCCCGTGGTTCTTACTCTTTTCAAAAACTGTCGTATGCAATTCATTCGTGGTGATGATGGTGACAATGATGCGGCGATTCCTTCGCTATCAAATCTTCGGCTAATCCGCCTAACGCATCAAGATTCGCCTTGTCCGCTACATCCAACAAATTCTCCAATGCCGGCAATACATACTTCTCGAATTGATTTTGACCTACCGATGCTAATCGCCCGTATGCTCCCAAACACTGCACCAAACGCTCAACCGCCGCGTATGGCATAATGTTAACGATCTCTTCGCGCCCCGCGGTTCTTGCGTATAATTTAATCAACGCCCTCCGCTCGCCTTCCGTAAACCGCACGTATGGATCATATACGAGCGAAGCCAGATCATACGCTGCCGGACCCAATCGCATCCCCTGAAAATCGATGAAGTTAAAATCTCCATTCTTCCATAGCACATTCGTCGATTGAAAATCACGATGCACCAGCGCTTTGGGTTCACGCTCCAACAGCGATGCGACATTCTTCAACTCGTCGCTTACCGCTTTTGGCATCTCCATAAAATATCTGCCCTGCAAGCAATACTCCGCGAATAGATTCTGTTCCCATGTCCATATCTTCATATCGAAGGGCGGCTCAAGTTCAGGCATATCCTTCTCCGCTCCCAATGCGTTGAATTTCACCAAGCCCTCGACTATCTTGACATATTCTTCAAGCGAGAACTTGCGCTCGCTACCCGCATTCTCCATTACTATCGTCTTCCATTCCGGCAATTCGGCAATCACCGATGGAACCGGAATCCCCTTCGCTTTCAACCACCTCGCGTGCCCCGCATAACGAGCATTTTCCTTTCGCTTCGCATCGTCATAGATGATGAACACCTTATCGCCATCCTTGAAGAACACCCGCTCGCTTCCTCGTGCGCCAATGAACTCTACCGATGCCGTCGCGCCAGCCGCCTTCAACGCTGGTATATCCGCGAATGCATTGTCCTTGTCGTCGTGATTAAGCTCGATATAACGTTCAATGCTGCCAGCGTCTTCCCATAATAAATCATCTGGAGCGATGGCCTTGATGAATCGTCCATCCATCATTGCCTTCGTGTATGCGCTAACGATGCTGGCTTCACCCTCTCTCTCCACATAATTAAGGATTGCTGGCTTTAATGCCGCAATCCCGCAATACGTCCACGTTCCTTCCATTCCCGCATCATCGCTTCGCCAATTCGTCACATACCCATATTCGGGTTCGACTTCAATTGTGCGCGGCCCCATCTGCGATACCAAACAACACCCGATTACGCTATCATCCGCCGGCAGCTCCAACCTCTTCGCTCCTTCGACTACGATATCGCCATTCACCAAATAAAATGGTTCGTCCTTAATCCAATCGCGCAAGGGATTAAGCACCCCACCCGTACCTAAAATCGTCGGCTCGTAACTCGCCTTACATCCATTTTCCGCGCACCACCGCTCGATTTGCTCATGCAGATAATGACAATTCACTACGATATCGTCAACTCCCCATTCCCTAAGCATCCTCACGATTCGCGCGAGCATCTGCTCGCCCCATATTGGCATCAGGGGCTTCGGCACGGCGCAAGTGAGTGGTCGCAATCTCGTCCCCAACCCCGCCGCCAAAACTATGGCTTTCTTAACGATAAACGCTCCTCTGACGCTGCACATGAACTTTCGGCTCTTCCAATAATAGCGAATACCATTGATCGCCAATGCCCGAATTGGAGAAGTGCGCAACTCGATTATTCATAAGATGCTCGTGATTTTGCTTCAATGTCGCGTTGTCGCTCTTCTTAAGCGCCTCCGTCAATGTCTTGAATGCGCCATCCGCATCATTTCTATGCACTTGAATCCAACTCATCGTAGCGGCCAAAAGCACATTCCCATTGTAGCGAACTCTCGCGACGCCCTTGTGATACACCTTCATAATCGCATCTATCGGCTCATCGAGCATATACATACGCGCCATCTTAATCGCCGCCATGCTTGGATCCAATAACAACGCCTTCTTCATGTTGTTATCAACCGCCTTGAAATCTTTTATCATCCAACTAAGCTGCACCCTCGCCGTCGCGATCTGCCTCTCCATCATCGGCACCCAAAGTCTGTACTTGCTGAGCTTTTCCGTCTCTTCCAATGCCGATTTCACGAACAACTTCGTATCTTCGAAAATCTCCTTTTGCGCCGCTTGAAGCGAACCCGGTGGACGCATCTGCCAACGTTGCATCTTCTGTTGCAAACGTTTTTGCCCGCCCATAAGGATATCCTGAACTCGCAACATATCCGCCTTTACTCGACGTTGAATCAAGATGCTCATCAGCACTTGAAAAACGCCAAATCCGACGACTCCCATCACGATGCTCCAGATGAGACTCCAATCAAAAACATAATGCGTGGAAGCGAAAACGCCCCCCGCAACTACAATAGCAATAATCAATGTAATCATGGCTATATTATACCACATTTTAACTCACATCGTCCATACCCATTCCAACCCTCAAATTACCCTCGTCTCCCAATGACCACCCTTGTCGGGGCCCACACGGCGGATACGCCCTGCGGCCTTCAAGTTGGCGAGATGCTTCTGCACCGCTTGACGCGAAATCCCCAATGCCGTAGCCATATCAATTTGCGTCAAATGCGGACGTGCCTTAAGCAAACCGAATAAGCGTTCAACCGTTTTCTGACAACCTTTTCTGACAACCTTTTTCTGACAACCTTTGCCATCTTCCTTCGGACGATTGAAGCCAATTAGCAAATAGCGGTTCTTAAGCTCATTCTTTTCGCCCAAAAGCAAGTTGCGGAAAAACAATTCAAGATACCCCCAATCTCGCTTCACCCCCCGCGCATAATCGGCATAATTGGCTCTGACAAGCGCATTACGAAAATACCAAGAGTTATCTCGAAATATGTCGATTGCAACGCGATAACCAAGTGCACACAGATACTTGATGGCAAAGACCGCAGTCGTGCGCGTATTGCCTTCACCGAAAGGATGCACCTGCCAAACCTGTGCGATAAAGCGCGTAAAATGCGGAATGATCTCTGCCAACGACTTACCGCCGTAATCGTATTCACGTTCATCCGCGAAGTTCCTCACTAACGAGGCCTTCAGCGTCGCCTTGTCGCCATAAATAACCGAATCATTCTTCAATACCCACTCATGCTTGCGGATGTTGTGTGTCCGCAGTTTCCCTGCCGATGATAAGACTCCACGGAATAATTTGGCGTGGAGTGAAATGAAATATTCCGGAGTAAAGGCAAACCCTCCATCATTGATGACAGCTGCAATTCGCTCCGCCACCTTATCTGGTTCAAGCAACTCGAGATTTGGCGCACGCTGTTCGCTCTTCGCCTCGTAATAGTCGTGTATGCGTCGTCGCGCCTGGGATTGAGTAATTCGTCCCTCAATATGGTCCTTAGCTGTCTCAACCAAATACCGAGAGACGGAAAGTCCGTCAACATCTTGTAATCCAATGGCCGTAGACCACGCGAACGCCCGTTCGCGCTTTCCTGGCTCCTTCGCTTGAAAGTAACCACGAAACTCGCTTAAACTCAAATCATCATACGTCATCAAGCGATATTATATCATAATTCATTGCGCGAATCTGAAAACTTTTCCATCCCTTGCACAATCTTTTCAAATTCAACCTCCTCCTCTCCAACATCCCATTGGGGACACCCTTCTTTACCATACAGACTTTTCACTCCTTTTCCCGAATAAATTCATCAAACCAGCAAAAAGCAATATTCTTACAATTGTATTCATCTTGGCTTCACTTTTTCTAGTTATTTCGGGGATGTGTCTCCAAAATCGCCTGAAATATCTATAAGTATGTTTCTGACATCGAAACATTTTGGATAAGGATCAACATCTCTAATCACCCAAAGTCTACAGTTAATATTTGTTGTAGAGACTCCAGATTCTAGAAGTGCCCTTTTATCCGCAACAAACAGCCTTCAACATCAACAAAAGGTGAATCAGACTCAACAACATATGTAAAATTTGGTCGCTTATGATTGATTTTAACAATTGCAACACTATTATCATTAGATTTTAGCGATATTACTGGAGGATCGATATGCCAAGCAGGAATTACATTTGCAGCTGGCCATCTTCCATTACTATAAGGCCAATTCACTTGCAAACGCTCACCATTATCAAAAGCCCATATGTACCGTACAATACCACTTCCAATGATATATGAAGGTGGGCCTAAAATCGCTAAAATCTCATCGACGGATTTTGCGTCAATAACACCATCTAATTGTCCAATGGAATATTTGATAGCCGAATTATCACCTTTGCACAAACCCTGTTCTAGAGCCGTTGACGAGCAACAACCAATGGTGACTATCAGCAGTAGAGAGAATACGCATTTCATAGGATCTTAACGCTTATTTCGGGGCCATTCCATCTTTTTTCCTTTTCGTCATCAGAACTTTAGCCACAAGGCAATTAAAACAACCAGAAACAAGATGGCCATTACGAGAATACGGCCCAACCACACGACAAAGACGCCGCCAAGAGCATGATCGATTCCTGATTTGCCCTTTACAGCACCGGAAAACAACACACCCCACCCTCCAAAAAGTGCACCGAGCCAGAATGAAGACTCGTCATTATCTCTATGTTCGTCTTTAGACAGCAGCACCGCTTCTCCACATTGAGGACATTGCTCAACACGTGGCAACGGATGATTTTCCACGAAGAATTGCAATCCACAGCTTTTACACACCGCTATGCTCATCTTATTCCCTTTCGACTATCACAAGCATCTTCATTCAATACCTTTTCTCATCAATCAAACGCTCTCATCGTATCATAATATTCGCTTATTGTATATGGAGGAATATAACTCATTTTTCTTTATCGCTTCTTCATACGACATGGCTATATTATACCAAAAAATTGGCGTGTAGTGTCCACATCTCTGCGCAAATTTTCTTTATAGGTAAATTTTGCGTGATAAACTTTTTGCAAATGGTTAAAAGTAAAAATGTTACTTCTGAGACACCAAAACATCTTGCAAAATGACCACAAGTAGACCACAAGTAGACCACAAGTGAAAATTGGGGTTTTAGACGAAAAATGGGGCTTGATAACAAGTGCTACTTGTGGTCTACTTGTTATCTACTTGCTATTAACTTGTGGTCAAGAAAGTGCGTTATTTGATGATAATAGTAATAATAAATAAATATATTATTAATTATCTACCTTTTTTACCTTGACCACAAGTACACCCCCCTCACACCGCGTTTTTTTGGCCCTTTTTCCGTGTGGGGGTAGGGGGTTTACTTGTAATCAAAATATGCTGATAAACCTCGTTATCCGCCCAAGTACGCTTTAAGGCAACGCGCATACGATTAAAGAACTTATTTGCGTCATCTTTTCGCGAAAACTGGCAGATTCCGTGTCTACCAGTGAATTCAAGTTCCATTAATAGCTTAATCCACTCTTCATAGGCAGAAGACGATGCTTTTCTTGATAGTGCCGCCCCTGCGGTAAGATACGCTTTAAGCAATTTGCGTAGTCGCTCTTGATCGGCTGATTCGCTCAACATATCACTCGCCCCGAAAATGCACAATTTTGGCTTATCTCCACCAAGGCATTGATCCTTATCGAAGCCAGCATAGGTGTATTCCATATCAAAAGAAAGGATGTATTTTATCGTATCCCAAGTTGTAAATTCAAGTGTCGACACCTTGCCCTCATCGAGTTCGGTCGTGCAATCTTGTAAGAATTTCATCGCTCGCTGAATGATTTCCTTGGGGTCATCCTGTCCAAAACTCATGCTCTTTCTTAACCCAGCCACGAATTCCTTGTGGCGGGCTTGTTGAGCCTTGTCGTGTTCAGCGTCTTCGTCGTAGTCCAAATAGTTTTTCATTTCAACTTACCTTTCTGCTTGATGCGATAAATTTTCGCATTTCGATTGCCCGAGGTTACAATAATCGACTCACGGTCAATTAGCGTCTTAATGGCAGATTCCATTCGTTTTGAGGTGTAGCCCAATACTCTCGAAATCTCGCTGTGCATTACGCCTTTTGCACCATAAGAGCGAATCTTGCGCAATACCGCATTTGCGTCGGCATCATACTGGTCGGCTGAGACGTATTCCTTTGACATCGCGAGCATACGCTCAAAACAGTAGCGCACAATTTTCCACGCCCAATCAAGTCCCTTTGCGGTAATTTTCGGCATTGCAGGATTTTCGCTCAATGCATAGAGAAGCGCAAGCTTATCCGTCATCTCAAACCCACGATTCCATATCGCCAAACCTGCGCCATCGTGTTGTTCACAGCTTTTATCGTAAAGCGCATCGGCTTCATCTGAAATGGCCTTAGCGCGTCCATCGGCTCCGACATCGTCTGGCACAACGTATGGATTTGGCATTTGGTCAATGGGGCAAAGCCGATTGGTGAAAACTCGCGCCGGCTCCAAAATTTCAGATGGCAGAGTTTCACTTGCCGTAAGGTCGCCAATTTTTCCGCGCTTACCGACTTCGAAAATCAACAAACGGGCAATAAAACCATTGTCTAACGCCCGCTTTGAAAGGGAGTCGTAGAAATGCTGTGGGGTAGCGGTAGCGTAGATTGTAACCGAGGGCGCATATATTTTGTCTGGAGCGGTTGTTCGCTCGCCACTCATTGCTTTCTTGCGAATGTGATGAACTTCACGCGCTTCGGAAAATAGATTAAGAATATAGGTATAAATTCCCTCGCTGATGTTGCTTGGACTTTTCATTGCGTTAAGCAAGGTATCAAATTCATCAATTTGAAAGAGCATCGCTGGTGTGCGCCGAAGCGCATCTTCAAGTCCTTCCCCCGAGCCAATACGATCAGCGATCGCATCGCACATATTACAAGCGGAAGCGATTGATTTGTTGATATGGCGAGCATGAGCTTTGCCAACCCCAGATTCAGCAAGCGCCACGATATAGAGATTGGGCGTTGCCTTACGAACACTTTGATACTTACGAGCAGTAAGAATTGAGAGTATAGCAAGCGCGCCTGAGAATGCGAGCACACGATTGGGGCGTTGAGCGGTGCGCATGGTGAACTTTATGTACTCGTCAATGAATCCAGGGGCGTTAAGCAACTCTTCGGGAATTGGCTTAGTGCCGTCAATTTCGTTCTTGTCGCTTTCGACGGGCAATTTGCGAAACGCCTTAAGTGCATCGAGTCGGGCATTCATCTCCGAGGTGATACTGGCGACATATTCTGGAATCATGTCGCTCTGCAGTGATGCGTTGTTAAACACCTCGCTGATGGATTTTTTGCAATTGTATCGAATTGCCTGTTCGGCTAAGCCACACAGATAATAGTTGACCTTAGCAGGATTAGCGACGAACGAGGCGAAACGATCACGAAACTCGTCTGGGTTGAACTTATCACGCAAAACAGAAGAAAGTTTTTTCCGTCGCGTATCTCTATCAGGTTCTTCACTAATTTGCATCAATTCGGTGAAAGCGCTAACATAGACAGGGTTATGAAAATAACTTTCGTCTATACCAATGTCTCGAATCCCCGTAAATGCTTTGTCGGGGTAGTCGACCATATTTGCTAAAACAGCAAACTCAAAATCATCGCTCGTCATATTCATCGTGTATATTATATCATTTTAACTGCCATTCCCGCAATTACTTTCCCCAATTACCAGTTTCTATTGTCTTCTTTGGGGTTTGGCAATATCACTATACCAAAAAGCAATCTGTCAATATCTCCACATTCACCTCTCCAATCATGTAAATCCTGTTAATCCTGTCAATATCTTAACCCCTCTGAGCCCTCATGCCAATCTCTCGGGGTTGCCGACCCAAAGTGTCCCTATAGTCCGGCCGATATGTCGGTATCAAAAAGGCAAAGTGTCCCTATAGTCCGCCTAATGTGTCGGTATCAAAAAGGCCAAGTGTCTCCAAGGAGCGAAGATGGATAGACGAGATCAGAAACGATAGGTGAAGGTAATGCCAGCCGCGTGCGAGATTCCGCGATACGCACGATACGTATCAAGCGCACCCGCCGGATTACGCGCATTCGTGAGCTTGCCATCCATCAAAATCATGCCATACGTAATGCCGATGTCGAAATTAGCCGAAACTCTCCAACACAAGCCCAACGAAAGCATGTGACGATCCGCGGCCGGCAGCATCGTCGACTCCTGATCGCCGCAACAATCGTTCTCGTAAACGTACGAGCACATCGCCGTCCAATCTTCCGCGAAATCCCAACTTGGCGCAAGCCCTACTCGCCAGGTATCATTCCACCGCAAGCGCACCTGCTTGTGAGTTCCGTTGAGATTGAAGTCGAGATCGCCAATCGACGACCATTGAGTCCACATCACCACTCCGCCCAAATGCCAATCGTCGGTGATATCCCAGTTGAAGCCACCTGCAATCGATTGCGGCAAGGTAATCTCGGTGGACGCGTTTCCGCTCGCCTTGAGCGCCTGCGCGGATAACGCCGGGATATCGGAGGTATTGGCGGTGCTGCCATCCACCCGCACAATCGTCTGCGACTTATACGCCAAACCAAGCGCGAAACTCTCCGTAACATCATACTTAATACCCACCTGATAACCGAAGTCGCCCATCCGATTATCTCCCTTAAGACGATTATGAATCGGCGATGGATAAGAATACTGTTCAAAATCAAAGTAAAGGAATCTCAGACCGGCGCCAATGGAAAAATCTCCCCACTTCCACGCGACATTCGGGTTCACCGTAAAGCTCGTAACCGTCGTCTCCAATGAATTATACGCCAACGACCAATTGTCATCGTACTTCGAGCCCAACCCATATTCAGGCATCACCCCCAAACCAAAGGTGAAATCGCATGGCAACGGAATGGCGAAGTGAACGTGAGGCAGATAAAACATTCCGGGGTTCATTACCTCGGAAGGCCCGCCATTCACCTTAATGCGCCCACGCGGATGCTCGCTCATGAAACCAGCCGTAATGGTAATGTTGGTAATATCACTCAACGTCGCTGGATTGTAAAAGTTCGCCGATGCATCAAACGCCTTGCCAATAACCGCCCCGCCAAGCGCATAGGTCGAGGATGAGGCCTCATATAGACCAAACCCGCTCGCAACAACATCGCTTGCCAGAAAGCCACAAATTACCGCATATATCGCTCTTTTTCTCATCTTTTCCTCCTAATCTCCCTAATGGGAACATCAGGGTGACATTATATGATATTCTGTCGCAAAAGTCAATACGACACTTTCAATAAAAATGTCTCAATAACCAAGACGGGATAATTCGGCGAGTGGCTTCATTACGAAATCGCGCTGATTTGCGCGCGGATGGGGCAAGATGAGGTCGGGTTCGTTGATTACGATGCCGTCAAAGTCGATAAGGTCGATATCGATGGTGCGGGGTCCATTACGCACCGTTCTAACCCTCCCCAACCGATCTTCTATAAGGTGCATTTGACGGGCGAACTCATGCACTTCCAAATCGGTCTCGAAGATGGCCACTTGATTAAGGAACTTAAGATTGCGGAACTCGTCCGGCACATCCACAGGTTCGGTCTCGATGACCGAACTTGCGGCGACGAGGCGAGTGCCCGACAACTTCTCCAACTCCTTGATGGCACAATCAAGATACGTTAGGCGCGGCTCAATGTTCGACCCTAACGATACAATGGCGCGTTTCATCTCCGCACGTGACGGGAAAGTCCGCCAGTAGACGTTTCGCGATATAGCGATGGCAGATCATGCCCAGTTTCAACCATCGTCTTGATGACCGCATCGAACGAGACGATATGCGAGCCATCCGAAAGAACGGACATTTCCCCCGCTACCATCGCGCGATTGGCGGCGAGCGCATTGCGTTCGATGCATGGAACTTGCACAAGCCCCATCACGGGATCGCAGGTAAGCCCGAGAAAATGTTCGAGTCCGATCTCCGCCGCCGCTTCGCATTGGCGCGGCGAGCCACCCAATAGATAGGAGGCGGCGGCGGAAGCCATCGCGCAAGCGACGCCGACCTCGCCCTGACAACCAACCTCCGCCCCGGAGATGGATCCATTTGTCTTAACGACATTGCCGAAAAGTCCGGCAGTCGCCAGCGCATGCAATATTTCGGTCTTCGAAGCGTGGAGAGAATCCTTAAGATACCTAAGCACGGCGGGCAATACTCCGCAACTGCCGCAAGTCGGAGCCGTAACGATAGTTCCAAGCGAGGCATTCTCCTCCGCCACCGCCCGCGCATACGATACCAACAAGCCAGTGCGTTGCAAGTCCTTGCGATGGAAACGCGCCTTGAGGTAATTGGCTCTCGCCTGACGCGGCAAGTGAAGACCGCCCGGCAATGCGCCATCCTTCGATAAGCCCGATTCAATCGCCTCCTGCATCACCTTCCATACCTTATCAAGATACTTCCAGATCTCAGTCCCTTCCGCATTTTCCACGACCTGCCAAAGCGCGAGACCGGTTTTATCGCAATGCCTCAATATCTGTTCGGTCGATTTAAATGCGTAAACCTCGGGCGAATCATCGCGCTTGCCGTTAATCAGTATTTCACCACCGCCAATTGAATAATACGTTTCCTCCGCGAGTTTTTCGCCATTCGCCGAAAGCGCGCTAATTACCAATCCATTGGGGTGCAACGGCAGCTCCTCATCGGCGCGCCAAAATACGCAAGTGCGCTTCTCGCCCAATTCGGAAACTATCGCCTTATCCGTGAGATGTCCGCGTCCCGTAGCCGCCAATGATCCATAGAGCGTTACCTCGAAGCGCATCTCCTTCGCGTCAAGCTCGCCATGCGCAAGCAAGAATTGACGAGCTGCGGCGGCCGGCCCCATCGTATGACTGGAACTGGGGCCCTTGCCGATGCGGAACAACTCTTTTAATGACTTCACTTCTTCATGCCTTCAATTTGCTTTATCCAATCCGCCATGCTTTGAGCGAACTCGACGACTTCGGGCTTTATCTCCGGCGGCGCCTTCTTCGACTGCTTCTCAGCCTTCTCTTGCAATGAACGGAACTTCGGTAGCATCTCCTTGACTACGCAAAGCGTATCTTGGCGAAGCTCTTCACGAGTGCGAGTATTACCCGGCTCATTGAGTTTCTTGTTGATGTACTTGCCGCACTCGACATCCAATTCACGAAAAAGCACATCATATTCCTTCTCCAGCGCCCCGACCCACTTTTCGCGCAATTGCTTGGCGAGCTTGATTTTCGCAGGATCCTTGCGAATGCCCTTAAGGTACTTGATATATTCCGGAGCTCCACCTTGACGATAGGCGGCATCTTGAGCGACTATCGAGCCATCCTTGCCATCGAAGATAATCATCGAGGGGAAGCCCTGAATTCCATACTTCTTGGTGGTCTCGCGATTATGCGCCTTCGCATATTCCGAAAGACGCGACTGATCACGAGGCGAATCGATGAACACGAATTCGTAATCATCCTTGAGCGACTTGACGAACGACTCATCGGCGAATACTTCCTTTTCCAAGCGAATGCACCATCCGCACCAATCACTGCCCGAGAAACACGCGTAAACGAACTTACCGGAATCCTTGGCGCGTTTGAGCGCTTCATCCAAATTATCCGTAAACCCCTTGGGCGTGGACGTAGCCGCAACGACTATCATCGGCAACATCATTAGCATACCAAGCATTAACTTCTTCACGATCATCTTCCTCCTATTTAGTTATGATTATTTCACCTGTGCCCGAGAACCAGCCCGAGCCCTTAAGTTCAAAAGTAACTATCGGCTTCGTATCGCCCGTATATTCGCATTCCCATTTCTGGGTTCCCGCGATTTGCTTGCCCGGTCTGTTGCCGGCGAAAGCCACCTTGCGAATCTGCGTTCCTCCCGTGCGATGCCTAAACTCGACTACATAAGTGCCCTTGTTTTTCACCTCCTTGGATACATCGCTCATCGCCGCTTGCCAGCGTGGACGATTATCCCTACTGACCCAACGCATATCTCTAAGCTGCACTGGCTCCGTGTAATAATTGATTATGTTGCGCATCGCCTCGGCGATTGTCGTCGAGGGGGCGATGTCAATGCCGGTGCGTAACGCTCTAATGGCGCGATCCAATGGCTCGTCATCGCTCTTCACCTGATCAAGCTCATATTTGAAAAGCATGCAATATACCAATTGGCGCTGAACGGGACGAAACGCTGACTTGCCGAGCAGACGGTCAATCTCCTTTCGCGCGGCTTCTCCGCCTTGCTTGGCAATCTTGCCTTCCATTATCGGCATATAGCAAAAGCTATACTTCTCCGCCCAGCCCTCCGCATCCACGGGATCCGCGGCGCGCATTTCATCCACCAACGACTTGACGGCATTTTGATACCCGCCAATCGCACGCTCGGAATACGTATCGATTATCGGGTCCATCCACGGAGCAATCGCCATGCCGATTAATCGCGCACGCGTCTTCGGGTCCTTGGCGGTACGCGCATTCTTAAGCGCTTCATCGCGCGTTTGGCAAAGCTTCACGAGCTCAATCAACTTAGGCCCCATCTGATGCAATTCGGTGAGAGTTATCCCCTCGTATTGCCTAATTGGATTCCCCTTCGCATCAATGAATATCAAGCATGGATAATCAAAGAACTCCACTGGCAATTTACCTAATGCCTTCACTTGCTCGTCATTAAGCCCCGAGGCGCGATCATAAAGCGCAAACGAAATCTCGCTCGATCCCCGTGCGGCCAAAACCTTAAATTCATTCTTGTATTTATTGGCGTCCACCATCCAATCCGAGCCCACGCATAATACGGCAATATGCTTATCGCGCTTCAACGCCTTCGCATATTCCATAACCTCGCCCGCCTGAAGCGATATGCCCGCAAGACCAATCAAACCAATCAACAGGAAACGCTTCATTTATTCACCCCCGTGAAAATAAGGATATTACGCAGATGGAAGAAATCCGGCTCGTTATCAAGCCGCTCGACCTTGATCCACTGTGCCATCTCGCCTTTCGCGTCAATCCGCCATTCCTTGCCCATATCGTTCGTTTCCGCCACCGTGAAGAATGTGGCTCCATCCGTGCTGCGCGAAACCTTCACATGACGAGTCCGCGATTCATTGCCAGCATTCTTTGCCAGTATTATTGATGAAACCGCTACGCTTTCCGGTAGCTTCACGAGCGCCCAGTTGCCCGTCTCCTTGTCAGTGTGGAATACCCCGCCAACGTCGCTAAGCACATCTAAGTGCGCAACTGGTTTATCCCAATTACATGTGGACGAGATTGAAAGCATTCCCTTGTCGGATACCAACTTCTCGTTCGCAGGCAATTCCAATTTGCTCCCGTTATCCCCACTTCCGCCCAAGCCATTGCTCTTCGCCAATTGCGTAAGCGCAGTTACGGCGGTAATGCTGCCCGCCTTCTCCGCCGAAATAATCGCCTTTGAGAAAATCCCTCCATCGACCGGCTTGCCGCCCTTGGTGGATTGTGCCGACGAAATACCGCTGAGCGCCTTCGTAAACACCTCGTCTCTCCCGTTGCCTACATACCTGTCGATTGTCCACCCCAGCATAGTACCGAACGCCTCGTTATTGCTGCCAGCGTTGTAAAGCGAGAAAAGTCCGCTTACGAAATCTGCCTCATTGTCATTGTTAAGCGACTTCGCCTCGCCATCAAGAATCTCCGATAGATTCTTGGCCGTCCAACTCGCGGGTGAAGACGCAATCGCCTTGTTGAGCGCGAGATACCACTTTACCTTACTCGCATCGTCCATTCGCCTAACGATATCGCCGTTGAATGGCTTTAATACCTCAACCAAGGCAAAGCCCTTCTTCGCGTATGGCTTGAGCAATGTAGTAGCGTATTTGGCGAGATCCTTACCCTCGGAACGAAGCTTACCAAGGTACTCCTGTTGCACATAATAATTATACGGCCAGGCCTTTACCACTTCCTTCCAAGCTTCATCCGATCCCGCCCGCGCGATTGCCAACAACACTACGCACCTATCCACGCGCGTATCATTCTTGAAGGCGCTCTCCATCAAATCCACCATGTCTGGCGCATTTCCCGGGAATATCCAATTATGGGGGCTACCATCGGGCCCGCCGAATCCACCGATCCACTTTCCGCGTTCAAGGCGAAAACCATACGCGCAATGCCCAGGTTGCCCAGCCGTATAAGCCGGAATGCCATGTGCCGCCGCCGCATGACAACCCGTATGACTCAACGCCCCGCATACTCCACCGTGCAAGACTGTGTTTTCACCGCTTCCCATTGCGGTCGGTGCATGCACCGTAAACAATGCGCCCTGAACCGTCGCCCCGAAGATGCTCATCCCCGTATACTTCGCTACCCAACACGCCCAACCATATTGATCCCATGGTAGATTCACGCGCTTCTGCAACCACCAAAGCGATTCATCATCCCAGCGATTGCCAACGATAAAGCGTATCTCCCATGGCCGCAGCGATGAATAGTTTGGGTGCAAGAGCCCTTCGCGTTCACTCTGCCGAAAGAAGAAATACCGCCATACCGGATCGCACCGATTGCCATCGCCGTGTGGCAACAACTCGCCTTGCTGCAAGGTATCGCTTAGTGGCCCCGCGCCCCAAGCTGCGCCTATTCCAGCGGCAAGCCGCTTGTCGAAATCTGCGCTCTTGCCATCGCGAAACCAAATATCCGCCATTACCCGAATGCCAACTCCCGTATCGCGAGGAACCAAACCTGCGCCAGCGTAGAGCGTGAGGAATTCTGCATCCGCAAAGAAGCTTTTCATGAAGGTGGCGTATTTAGCGTCCTTCGCTACCAGCGCGCTTAGGTTTGTCGCTCCCGCAGTCCGAATCGCATCCAAGGCGAGCACGTTGACGATGAAGCGCCGATCATTTACCAGCTCCTTCAACTTTCCCTTCTTCAGCCGCGCGGCGACAGCCGATTCGCAATGACGCGCGAAATCCTCAACATCAAACTTCGCCGTCTCATTGCACAATATTGGAGGAATCTTTACTCCTGCCAACGCTGATGATACCTTGCCGGAAAGCGCAAACTCTCCATCGTTCTGCGTAAGCTTCATCGCCAACGCATTCATCATGGTGCTTGCAACTGCAACTACGATAATAAACTTGCGAGAATACATACGCGTATTATATCAAATGCCACCTTGTTTGACCACACGCTCGACGCGGTTGCCAAGCGAGCAGATTATGTCATACGCATGCGTGCCCTTTAAGGCCGCCCAATCATCTGGCGTGATTGTATCGTTACCGCATCTGCCGAAGCATATTACTTCGTCTCCAGCGCGAACATTCCTCACGCCCGACACATCTACGGTCGTGTAGTCCATGGAGATTCTGCCGATTATCGGACACCTCTTGCCGCCAATGAACACGAACCCACGATTCGTGAGCGCGAGCGGCAACCCATCCGCATAACCCGCCGAAATCGTGGCTACCTTGGTCGGCTGGTTCAAGCACCATGTACGCCCATAGCCGAGAGTCGTGCCCGCAGGCAACTCCCTCACTTGCGCCACTCTCGTCTTTAAGCTCAATACCGGCTCGACCTTGAGCGCCTTGCGTCCCAATGGATCAAACGAGCCATGCAGATTAATGCCCGTACGCACCATCGTGAATGGCGCCTTCGCCGTAAGTGGAAAATTATTAATCGCATCCGATGCTGCGATGTGCACCTTCTTGAAGGTGAAACCTTCTTTCGCCGCCTCTGATACGATCGCCTTGAATCTCGCTATCTGCCGATTGGTGAATGGATCCTTGGGCGCATATGCCATGGGACAGTGCGAGAAGATTCCTTCGCAGTCAAGGTTCGGCAGCTTTCTCACCTCGCGCATCACCTGAAGCGCGTCCTTCGCCAGGATACCCAGCCGTCCCATGCCCGTGTCGAGCTTGAAGTGCACCTTCGCAACCGTCTTCGCCTTCACCGCCGCCGCGCTGATGAGCTTCGCCGTCGTGAGATCGATGACCGGCAG
>CALCDB010000016.1 GCA_937901395.1 uncultured Verrucomicrobiota bacterium | reverse complement strand
GGCGGCACGTGCAACTGCTCGGTGATCGTGTCGGACGATCCGGTCGGGTCGCCGATCATCGCGCATCCGAACATCCTGATGGTGATGAACGAGCCGTCCTTGGACAAGTTCGAGGACACGGTCGCCCCGGGCGGCACGATCTTCGTCGACAGCTCGCTCATTCCGCGCAAGGTGAAGCGCACGGACGTCAACGTCGTCTACATTCCCGCGACGCAGATGGCGAAGGAGATGAATGCTCTTTCTCTCGCCAATATGATTATCTTAGGCGCGATAGTTGCAAAGTTGAACTGCGTAAAAAGAGAAACCATAATTGATTCGCTCAAGCATACGATTTCGGCGCGTAAGGCAAACTTATTGGATCTAAATTTGAAGGCCGTCGAAGCGGGTCTTAAGTTCATCGACGAGGCAAGTTGAAGTGAAAATCGGTAAGTTAAAGATGTTCTTCGCTACGGCAATTATAGCCGGGGGTTGCAGCTTTAATTTATCGGCATTTGCGGTAACTAACGTTTCAAGCGCGACCATTTCTGGTATCTGCAGTTGGAATCGGATTGATTTCAAGCCGGCGTTTACGAAGGGTTCTGATGTAGAAATTACAGTAGCGAAAGAAACTTATCTACGAATCAACGATCCGATTGAAGTTGGCAATATTACCTTCAAAGGTAGTGGGCCATTGATACTCTATGATAATGGCTCACTTACCTGCAAGCAAATAAGTTATGGAACAATTAATTTTACATACACGTATACGAAAGGCGACACTGGCAAGCCACTTGTTCTTAATATAGATGGTACGGGAGATTTCACCAAGGATGGCATTGGTGAAATTACGATGAACTTGCCGATAGCCAATACGCAAACGCTTACGATTGCAAACGGCAAACTTACACATACGGGGGGTATATCTGGCAAGCTCAATATCATGCGAAGTGGCGTATATTGCGAGGGACAGGACGAGGGGATTAACGGTTCACCGACAGTCGAAGTCAACGGAATTCTCGACATGAATACGCATTATTGGACTATTTCCAATGATGCATGTATAAATCTATATCCCGGATCAAAAGTAATAGGAGCGGGAAATGGCGATAACCAAGCGTTTGAATTTCAGCAAGCATCCGGAAAAATTAATGTGCTCAAATCCAAAGGGGATGGAGGGACTGCAAGATTTGAATCAACAATAGGGCTTCGTTCGGGCGATGTTATGGTTGACGTTGAGGATGGAATGGTTTTTGATTATGTGAATATGATTGGGGTCGCAGGGGATATCAACCATAGTTTGATTGCGACGGGGCAGGGGATTTTCAAGCTCGAACCAGATGCGACATTGGGTGAGCATTGGCTCGTAATGGACGATGGGGTTCTTGACCTTTCCGCATTTACCGATACGGTTTCAACGAAGATCAAGGCGAGTAATCGGGTCTCGTGTATCTTTCCATACGATGTAGAAGATGATGAATATACATGGGCTATCGATTATGACGAAACATCGAAAATCTTAAAAGTAAAAAAGGTGCATGCGTTAAAAGATATCATTGGAACAATCATTTATATTATTTAAATTATGAGAACGGCAAAAATAGAAAGAAGCACAAAAGAAACCAAGATCGCGCTTGAAATCAATCTTGATGGCGCTGGTGAAGGAGTCATCGATACGGGGATTGGATTCTTCGATCATATGTTGGAATTATTAAAGAAGCATGCACTGATCGATCTCTCGGTCAAGGCGTCTGGCGACTTGAAGGTAGATTACCATCATACGGTTGAGGATGTCGGATTGGTTCTTGGACAAGCCATAAACCAAGCATTGGGCGAGCGCAAGGGAATCGTTCGTTATGGTTTCGCATCCATTCCGATGGATGAAGCGCTTTGCGAGACATCATTAGATCTCGGGGGAAGGCCATTCCTCGTAATGCAATGTTCAATGAAACACATGATGGTGCGAGATTTCGAGGTGAAGTTAGTGGAGGAATTCTTTCGAGCGGTATCCGTGGAGAGTAGGGCCAACATTCATCTGCGGCAGATTTATGGAGATGAAGCGCATCATGTCTGTGAAGGATTGTTCAAGAGCTTCGCGCGTGCGCTTCGCATGGCCAAAGCGATAGATCCGAACGAGAAGGGAGTGCCCAGTTCCAAGGGCGTTATATGATAATTCTTCCAGCGATTGATTTGAAGGGTGGTAAATGCGTTCGGCTTCGGCAGGGACGAGCGGAAGATGTTACGGTCTATGGCGACGATCCGGCAGCCCAAGCAAGCGACTGGGCGAGACAGGGCGGCAGCGAATTGCATGTCGTCGATTTGGATGGCGCGTTCGACGGAGTGCCACGTCATTTGGAAGTAATTAAACGCATCATAACGGCATTTGGGGGACCGGTCGAGGTCGGGGGCGGAATCCGCACACCCGAAGCTTTGGCAGCGATATTAAATGCAGGAGCGGCACGAGCAATCATCGGAAGCGCGGCATTGGATGATCCGGAATTTCTTACGAATGCAGTTGCGCTTTACGGCGATCGAATAGCGGTGGGCATTGATGCGCGCGACGGCATGGTGCAGACTAAGGGTTGGGTGGAGACATCTAAAGTGAAGGCAACGGAGCTGGCGAGCGCGGTTGCCAAAGCTGGGGTAAAGACGATTATCTATACCGATACGGCTACCGACGGAATGCTTAAAGGGCCGAATCTTACGCAGATGGCAGCGATTTGTGATGCTGCGAAAGGGTGTGATATCACAGCTTCTGGAGGCATTTCCTCAACCTTTGATATCGAGAATTTAAAAGCGCTTGAACGTAAGAATTTAAGGGCGGCAATCGTAGGCAAGGCGCTTTATGATGGTAGGGTGACGCTTAAGGAATTGAACTTTTCGGCATTATGAAACTACCGATATTAAGACGATTGTCGAATGGGCTTAGAGCTATTTTCGTGCCGCAAGAAGCGGAATCGATAGCGGTTGGGGTGTTTATTGCGAGTGGTGCGCGACACGAGAGCGAACGCACGGCGGGAATATCGCATTTTATCGAGCACATGCTTTTCAAGGGGACGCCGACGCGTCGTCCAATCGACATAACGATGGCGTTTGAGGGGTGCGGTGGAAACTTCAATGCTTATACTGGCGAGGATACGACATGTTATTGGGCGCATCTGCCAAATGAACATATTGATGAGGCGATTGACATATTCTCCGATATGTATCTAAATTCCACGATTCCAACGAATGAATTCGAAAGAGAGAAGCAGGTAATCATCGAAGAGATAAAGATGTATGCCGATGAGCCAGATCAAGTAGCGATGGAGACGATGCAGCGCAATCTTTTCAATGGTTCACAATTGGGTTCGCCAGTTGAGGGGTCGGTAGATTCATTGCAGCCGATGACGCCAAGCATCTTGCGTAGATATATAAAAGAGCATTATCTTCCCACCAATACGGTCGTCGTCGTTGTAGGTAAATTCGATCTTGAAAGCGCATACAAGACGGTGAACAGTCGTTTTGGAAAGTTCAAGCGCAATATCGTAGGACCGATTGCGATGGATAATCCATTCGTCAAAAAACCGATTGCCACGCAAACGATTCATAAAAGCATTAATCAAGCACAGCTCGCGCTTGGTTATAGGACTTTCGGAATTACCGATCCATATAATTACGCGCTCGTATTGCTTGATGCGATCCTTGGTCGAGGAATGTCCTCTCGGCTGTTTCAGTCGGTGCGCGAAAAGCGGGGGCTAAGTTACGATATCTCTTCAAGGATGCAATTTTTCGTGGATGCTGGAATCTTCACGATTTCCGCTGGATTGGATTCTGCGAAAACGCAAACCGCTCTGAGAGTAATTGAAAAGGAAATAAAGCGAATTTGCGAGCATAAGATTCCGGCAAAAGAAATAAAGCGCACTAAGGATTTTCTAATTGGAAACTTTCGTCTTAGCCACGAAAAAATAACTTCGCAAATGTTATTTTACGGACAAACCGCATTGTCGTTTAATCGTTTGGTGATGCCAAGCGAGCAAATTGAAGCGATATCAAATGTTTCTGCCGATGAATTAATGGCGGTTGCGAATAGAATATTCAAGTCAACCAATCGCAGTATATGTTGGGTATTGCCGAAATAACAGATGGAGCATATTTATGAGACCAATGAATGTAACAGAAAAGATTCTTGACAAACACATCGTTGAAGGCCGATTGGGAGAAGGTTCGGAGATTGGTATAAGAATTGACCAGACGCTTACGCAAGATGCCACAGGAACAATGGCATATTTGCAATTCGAAGCGATGGGGGTAAAGCATATTAAGAATCAATTAGCGGTATCGTATGTCGATCATAATACCGTGCAAATTGGCTTTGAGAACGCAGATGATCATGATTTCCTATCTTCAATCGCAAAGAAATACGGCATTATCTATTCCAAGGCGGGCAATGGGATTTGTCATCAATTGCATTTAGAGCGATTTGGCAAGCCAGGAACGACATTGCTTGGTAGTGATTCGCATACGCCAACCGGCGGAGGAATTGGACAAATCGCGATTGGTGCTGGAGGAATTGATATTGCGGTCGCGATGGCCGGGGGAGCATTCCATATTCCAGTGCCAAAAGTTCGTGCTATCGTGCTTAAAGGAAAGATGCGGAGTGGAGTAAGCGCGAAAGACGTAATTTTAAAAGTATTGGAACGTTACGGCACTAAAGGAAATGTGGGTTGGATATTTGAATATACCGGGTCGGGCGTAAAGACATTGGATGTGCCTTCTCGTGCGACTATTACCAACATGGGAGCGGAGTTGGGGGTAACTACAAGCATATTTCCTTCCGATGAAGTAACGAGGCAATTTCTTGTTGCGCAGCAGCGTGGTAGCAATTTTACCGAAATCATAGCGGATAAAGGCGCGAAATATGATGACATCTATACCATAGACCTTTCCACGCTGGAACCGCTCGCAGCCGCTCCGCATAGTCCTGGGAATGTGGTCAAAGTCAGTTCGTTGAAGGGCGTTAAAGTTAATCAAATAATGATTGGCTCTTGCACAAATTCTTCGTATAGAGATATTCGCACCGTTACTGAAATATTAAAAGGCAAGCATGTTGCCGATGATGTAGAAGTCGGAATTGCATGTGGTTCGCGGCAAGTGGTGAATATGCTCGCTGCGGATGGCTCTTTGGCTATCTTGATTAAGGCGGGTTGTCGTATTCTTGAAAACGCATGTGGCTTTTGCATTGGTGCGCACATGTCGCCAGCCACCAATGCGGTTTCATTGCGCACCAACAATCGCAACTTCGAAGGGAGAAGCGGAACGAAAAGCGCGAAGGTGTTTCTGGTTTCACCCGAAACTGCAGCGGCCAGCGCGCTTACCGGAGTAGTTACCGCATGTAATAAAGTCGCAAGGATAGCAACGCCCAAACGATTTCCTATTGACGATGCAATGTTCCTTTACCGCGCAACGGCGAGGAAAGGCATTGCGCGAACCAAGATTATTCGCGGACCGAATATCGCAACAGTCCCGAAAGGAAGCGCCTTGCCAACAGATTTGAAGGGGCGCGTGGCGATTAAAGTGGGCGATAAAATCACTACCGATCATATAATGCCAGCTGGCGCGAGATTGAAATATCGCTCGAATGTGCCTGAATATTCAAAATATGTATTTGAGCCGTGCAATCCCAAGTTTCATGATATCTGCATTGAAAATACTAAACATAATTTTGCAAATGTGATTATCGCCGGAGAATCTTACGGGCAAGGCAGTTCACGTGAACATGCAGCGCTTTGTCCTATGTATCTTGGAGTAAAGGCGATTATTGCAAAATCAATCGAACGAATTCATCGTGCCAACCTTATTAATTTCGGCATCGTCCCATTCGTTTTCGTTGATCCCAATTCGTATAATCAAATAAAAGAGGGTGACGAATTGAGGTTCGAAGGAATCGTAGATGCAGTGAAGGGCGATGGTAAGGCAACGGTCAAAAAAACGAATGGAAAATCATTTATCGTCGAAACAAGATTAAGCGAACGCGAGAAGCATCTAATTTTATGCGGAGGACTTCTCGCGAGTCGTTAAAAGTGATATAATACGCAACTATGAAAAGAAATTACATGCCATTAGAACAGTATTGTTCAGAATATATGCGTTATCTTGGCATTGCCAAGACCGAACGTAGAAGTTACGCTGAAAGCGTAAGATTGTTAAAAGCCAAGGGATTTAAGGAAATCTCTACATATAAGACCTTGAAGGCAGGTGATAAGGTCTATCGTGGATATGAAGATCGCACCGTTATGGCCGCCGTAATCGGCAAGAAACACATTGCCGACGTAGGGCTTAAAGTTGTTGGCGGGCATACCGATGCTCCACGTCTTGACCTTAAGCCGAAGCCGCTATATGAAAAGGGTGGGTGCATCTATTTTGATTGCCACATTTATGGAGGCATAAAGAAATATCAATGGCTTACCTTGCCCTTAGCTTTATATGGAACCATCGTCCGCAAGGACGGCACCAAAGTCCAGGTCGAGGTGGGTGATAAAGCCGAAGACCCAGTATTCTTGATTTCGGATATTCTTCCACATTTGGGCTACGACCAGAAGGAGAAAAAGCGCGACGAGTTCTTCCCGGCAGAAGATCTTGATGTCGTAGCATGGACAACTCCAGGGAAGGGCGAGAAACCAGATTCCAAAGACATAAAAGGGGACAAGTCGGGAATCGTTGATTATCTCAAAAAGACATATAAGGTCGACGAGGAGGATTTACTTAGCGCGGAGCTGGAAATTGTTCCTGCCGGCATGCCTCGCTATGTCGGCTTTGATAAAGCGCTCATTACCGGTTATGGACACGATGATCGAGTCTGTTCGTTCGCGGGCCTTCAGGCTTTGCTTGACGCTGCCAACGAAGTGCCCGATGTAACCGCATCCATCCTTATGTGCGACAAGGAGGAGATTGGCTCAATGGGTTCAACGGGAATGCAAAGTTCTTTCTTCGAAAATACCGTTGCAGAATTGATTGAACGCCAAGAGAAGAACGCTAAGGATATCATGGTGCGTCGTGCATTGGAGAAATCAACGATGCTCTCGGCCGATGTAACGGCCGCTTCGGATCCCCATTTCCCCGATGTTGATTCCGTTGGCAACGAAGCGCATTTGCATAAAGGTGTTGCCGCTTCTAAATACACGGGTGGAACCTCGAAAGGGGGAGCCAGCGATTGTGGACCTGAGTTCGTTGCTACCATTCGCAAAATTATGGCAGATGGCAATGTAATGTGGCAAATGGCTGAACTCGGCAAACAAGAAAAGGGTGGTGGCGGAACCATTTCTCAATACATGGCTCGTTTCGGTATGAAAGTATTGGATATGGGAACACCAATGTGGAATATGCACGCTCCTTGGGAAATCGTCTCGAAGAACGATTGTTGGCAGACCTATCGCGCCTATAGCGCCTATTTGAGAAGCTGATAAATATCAGTCGTTAGGTATTAACCAATCACTGCTCGATCCATTGATATCAATAGAGATCGAGCAGTCTTTTTTCTCGATCGTATTCGTAACGTTATTCTGTGAAGGGGATTGGTCGGTGCGATCATTGCTTTTCTCGTCATAAAAATAAAGACCATCCTCATCAAATCGCTTATCATCAAGGTTCAAATCGTCTAAGGCCGCATCCAACTTGGAATCACGTTTCTTCAATTTATTTTCAAGTTCAGCTTCTTTATTTTTATCAGCATCAACGTTCTTCTTTTCATATATGTCAGGGTAATGTTCGCGCCAATACTTTTCAAGCTCCTCTTGATGTTTACGTTCACGCTCGGCAGAATTTTTCGCCTTTTCTTCTTCCAACAGCTTTTTTAAACGTAATTCTTCGGGTGTAGGTTTGCGCGGTTTTTTAGCTTCTTCTGCCGCTTTTTTCTCGTTTTCATCGAGCTTGTTTTTTAAATTCTCAACTTGATCCTTAAGCTCATTGATTATCGCCAAATTTGCACCATCAGTCGATTGTGGCGTAGCAACCGATGGCTGAACGACAATTGGGCTATACTGTGGGATATTCACATTACCGCCTCGTTCACGCATGGCGAAATCAACTAATCTATCGTTTAAGGTCTGGTTGCGATCATTTAATGATTGATTTCGTGAATTTATTATAACTAATAAAACCATGAATATAGCGACTACCACCACCATAAGCAGACTAAAGAATATTCCTAACGTAACCATCCGCTTATGTGCTTTTGCTTGCTCAGCATCGACATATTGCTGAAATGCTTTTAGGACTGGAAAATCATCCATTGCATGATCGTCCTGTCCATATACACGAATAGCGTTTTCCGGGATGTCAGAGTCGATATTAGGCATTCTTTGTGATTTATTCATAATAATCAAACTTCCGCATAAGGCGGATTATGTAAACTATGGTTATTGGCTTAAAATCCTTTATATGTTCTCATAACTCGCTGGAAACCTTCTGCACTACGGGCTATGATTTGTTCATCAACACTACAGCACAATCTTACATAGCCGGCGAAACCGAACCCTCTACCTGGAACGACCAAGATATTTTCCTTAACTAATCGCTCGACAAAATCAGCATCATCGCCATTAGGAGCCTTTGCAAAGAAATAGAACGCGCCATGCGGCATGGAAAATTCGATACCAGCTTTCGATAGTACCTTGGCCATAAGTTTGCGGCGCCGATCGTAAACTTCAAGATCGACTGTCTGATCCAAAAGATTTGCGGCAAGCTGCTGACCAATGACAGGCGCATTTACATAACCAAGCGTACGATTGGTCAGTGTAACAGCTGCAGTTAATTCTTCTTGCGCTGGCATTTTAGGATTGGCCACAAAATAACCTATGCGCTCTCCAGCCAAAGAAAGCGTCTTTGAAAAGCTGCCTAAAACACAAGACCACTTACATAATGGCAAAATCGCAGGAACCTTTATCCCATCAAAGGCAAATGCTCGGTACGGTTCGTCAGAAATCAAGAATAATGGACGACCGCATCTTGTTGCATTTACATTGTCAACCACCTCTGCGATTTTGGTAATATCTTCGATAGAATAGATACAACCAGTTGGATTGTTGGGCGAGTTGATAATTATTACACGCGTTTTATCAGTAATCGCATTCGCAATCCCCTTTATATCTGGTCGAAACTCTGGAGGAATTGATGGGACGGTTTTCAATATGCCTCCAAAATGGCCGCAATATGCGCCATACTCAACGAAGTATGGCGCCGGGGTTATTACTTCGTCGCCAGGTTCCAAAACAGCCCTAAAGAAGCTGACCATAGCCCCTGCTGCGCCAACAGTCATTATCACATCCTTTGCATCAATGGTCACTTCTTGTTGATGTGAAAGATAATTTGCCATTGCTGCACGCACAGCGGGAATGCCGGCGTTTGGACAATATCCAAGCCCCAATGGCTTTATTGCTCTATCTGCAATCGCCTTCAAGGTTTCGTTTGCTTTTATTGGAGGCGGCACATCGGGATTGCCCAATGAAAAGTCACAAACGGCATCATTGCCAAATTTCTTCTTCAGTTCAATGCCCTTCTCGAACATCTTCCGAATAAAACTGGAAGATGCCATTGATTCAGCAATTTTAGGCGCTATAATACTCAATTTCATTCCTCGCTTTTCACATCGTCAAAATTGATTTCAGGGAACATTCCTTTGGCAGTCTTCAAAAATTCCGGATATTCCTTGACGATACGTTTAGCCAATTCATCTGCATATTCAGCCGCTCCTGGAACATCCGGGAATACCAATTTCATCGTCAGCACGGCACCAGTCATCGCATCCGACCAATCACGAAGATTAAGCTTGTGCATGGAAGTCACCTGACGTGCGTTAACAATCAAATCGTTCATAAGTATATTAATATTGCCTGCCTTGTTTTCGTTCTCTTTACGATAGAAGTTCATCCAGCTGAGATTCGACTTTCGTCCATCGGGCATCTGAAGTACAATCTCAGTATCGTTTACAGACAAAACCTTACACCCCTTAAACGGGACTTTCTTGAAGGTATAAGCCTTGAGATTGGAAATAATGATATCTTGAACCTTCTTCATGTTATTCACTTTGCGAATCTCAAGATCAACGGCGAGCTTTCCGGCTTCCGTTTTGAATTCTTGTTTCAATGACTCCAATTGATTGATGGCTCGCTTCCAATCAAGTTGCCTAAACGCACCGTTTTGAGCCAATGCATTGAACTTTGCACGCGCATCGTTAGTCTCTTCCGCAATTCTTGCCTGTTTTTCCTCTTCTTGCTTGGCAATACGCGCTTTTTCTTCAGCGGCGCGTTTTACTGCTTCTGCTTCACGTTCGATTTTCAATTGCGCTAACTTCACTTGTTTAACGGCAGTATCAATCGTCTTGGCGCCTTTATCTTGAATATACTTAGCATTCTTCCTAATCGTCTTCGCGGCCTCGCATTGCTTCAATGCCGAAAGCTCCTCGCTGAGTCCGTTTACGCGATCCGCCATCGCCTTGGCGTTTTCTTCGTTGCGACCTTGTTTACTTGAAACCAATTTCAATTCCGAATCAGCTTTTTCATGAATAGTCGTCAATTTGGTTACGATTTCAACTATGCAAGTCTTGCAACTATTTGAACGATCGTATAAATCTTTCATCGTCGTTGCAACTGTTGATTCTCCATCGAGGTTCGGCATTACTTTCTTGATTTCGGTTTCTATATTTAGATATTCTGTCTGTGCGAGATTTGCCGCATCTTCGATATCCTGTTTGAAATGCTTTATGTTTTCAATTGTATTGGTGGTAGAGATATATGCATTATTGTATGCTTTTTCGATTTGATTTAATTTCTGCTGCTCGTTAGCATTTGCAGTGGAAACTTGATACCATACCAAGGAGCCAATAATCGCACCAATCACGACGATACCCAACCCCACATAAAGCGCGACTTTCTTACCGAGATTCTCCTTCTCTTCTTCATCAAGATTCTCGACCTCATTATTGATCGGCTTCTTGCTATCGTCTTTTTGTGCGGCGGAAGCGAATGCCGATTTATTGATGCTTATCTTACGCTTTAAGGTCGTCTTGCGCACTGTCTTTGAGGTAAGCCCGGTAGTCAGCACTTTATTAAACGCATCCAGCAATGATTCGAAACTCGGGAATCGATCATTCTTGTCGAATGCGAGCATCTGCATTACCAATGAATCAATCTCTGGCGTAATTTCATCGCGAATTTCGCTTGGCTTTTTCGGCATTCCCTCAAAACGTTTTTTCACGACTGCGATCGAATCCTCGCCTTCGAATGGAGCTACCCCGGTAAGCGCATGATAAAGCGTACCGCCAAGAGAATACATATCGGCCCTAAAATCAACCGGTTCTTTTTTCACCTTTTCTGGTGAGATGTAATATGGCGTTCCCCATATCTCTGATGTATCCTTCTGCATTGCCGCAAGCCCAAAATCCACGAGTTTCGCATTCCCATTTGAATCCAAGAGGATATTTTCGGGCTTCACATCGCCATGCACGAAACCTTGATCCGAGGCGCATTGCAATGCCTGTGCGACCTGCTGACATATCTTGAGTACGCGAGTGATATCCACCTTGCCAGGATTGGCGTTCATTATCGAATACAACGAACCGCCAGCCGCCAATTCCATTGCAATATACGGCATTCCATTGCAAATGCCGTATGAATACACTTGCGCAATATTAGGATGGATTAGTTTAGCGACGGATTGAGCTTCGTGCTTGAACTTGTTTACGAAGTCCGCATCATTACCGAGTTCCTTTAGCATCACCTTTACGGCAATAGGGCGATCCAACATCTTATCGCGTCCCATATAGACACCGCCCATCCCTCCGGTGCCAAGCTCGCGTTCAAGCAAAAAATTATCGTTTTCACCGAATGTACATGGTGTAGATATTAACTGTTCGCTCATCTTATAATCCTCCATCCATTAAACGGCCAAAATACCAAAGACGCACATCCGCGAAGATTCTCGCGCGGCACAGGTCCCCAATATCGGCTATCATTACTGTTATTGAAATTGTCACCACATGCGAAGTATTCATCATTTCCCATTGTAACTACGTTTGGAAATCCCGCGACAGGATGCTCAAGCCGATATGTTTCACCTGGCCTCGCTTTCATTCGCTTTATGTAGTGCGTTCCTTGCTGCAAGCCCTTGATGCCTGTGGTTGAGAATATCATCACTTCGCCATTTTGCGGTTGGAAGAAATTCCATTTCCACCTATTGACGAATATGAAATCGCCAGTCGTAATGGCACCCTTCCAAATCGAATCTCCTTTGCTTACATATTTGCCATGTAGATTCTTGCATGCATCGGTCGGCAACGCCCAGCTCTTGTTCGCCATGCCAACTTTTACATCGGCATAGCCATCATTGCGCGGCAAACAACGCACCCTTCCCGATACTGGTGATTCCCAATCCACTACTTTTTCGCCAGTCCATATCCACTTCAACGTTGACAATGGAAAAACATCCCAGGTTCCGCGTTCCACCCCTTCTGTGGTGTGGTATCCCCATAATGTCTCTTGCATGGATCCGGTCGGAATCTTAAAAGGCTCGTAGAAATACGCCCGAAACGCCATCGCTACGGAAATCGCTACGACTAGCGTATCCAACCAATCCTTGCAATGATCAATTACTGTTTTCTGCGTGGACATTATCAGGTGCGATAATTGGGCGCCTCCTTGGTGATTGTAATATCATGTGGACGCGCCTCGCGTAATCCTGCAGCGGTAATGCGATAGAATTTGCCTTTTTCCTGCAGATCATTAATCGTCCTCGCGCCGCAATATCCAAGACTCGCCTTGAGTCCGCCGCAAAACTGCGTCATGATTGACTTTACATGTCCAGAATATGGAACCATCCCCTCAATGCCTTGCGGAACAAGATCATCCTCCGCTTCATTGTCTTGGAAATAACGAGCTCTTGAGCCCTTGCCGTTCTTGAGCGCGGCCATCGACCCCATGCCGCGGTAGACGACGTACTGACGCCCGTTGGAGTAGATCTTCTCGCCCGGAGACTCCTCCGTGCCCGCGAGGACGGAACCGAGCATCACGGAGTCCGCACCGGCCGCAAGCGCCTTCGGGACGTCGCCCGAAAGCTTGATGCCGCCGTCCGCGATGACCGCGACGCCGCTGCCGCGAAGCGCCTTCGCGGCGTTATAGACGGCCGTCAGCTGCGGAATGCCGACGCCGCACACGACGCGCGTCGTGCAGATGGAGCCCGGACCGATGCCGACCTTGACCGCGTGCGCGCCGGCTTTCGCAAGAGCCTTCGCCGCCTCACCGGTCGCAATGTTGCCGGCGATCACGTCCACCTTCGGGAAGTGCTTGACGATGTACTTCGTCATGTCCATGATGCCCTTCGAATGGCCATGGGCCGAATCGACCACGACGACATCGAC
>CALCDB010000015.1 GCA_937901395.1 uncultured Verrucomicrobiota bacterium | reverse complement strand
TGAACCATGCAACGGCATGGGAAAGGTGATGTAACGGCATCAAAAAGGCAACTTCCGCCCTTCAAAAGCGCGAAGTGCGCCTATCAATACGGAAATTCCACGCCATCATCAATCAAGCGTGCTCAATGTGATTACCGTGATCTCACTCGCGTTGAATAATCTTATCGGGAACCCATCCCATTGTCCACTCCCCGGCGAGACGTATAAGTATCCATCGCCTATCTGGTAAAGTCCCTTCACGAATCCCGCATTCAGCTTCGCTACCAATAAATCGAATACCGGCACAATTCCCCCATGCGTATGCCCCGATAGCTGAAGGTCTATATCATATCGCTTGATGTTCTCGCGTGCGTTAATTGGACGATGCTCAAGGAGAATGCGAAACTCATTATTCGTTGCCGCCAAGAATGTCTCCTCGATGCAAGGCATCGCTTCCCCGCACCTATGCGCCACGATATCATTCACACCTCCCAACGCCAATGATGAACGCGGAAAGACGCATTCATTCGCCAAGAACTTCATTCCCCACTCTTCGTATATCTTTCGCCACTTCGCTCGCTCGCCATAGAATTCGTGATTTCCGGCAACATAATAAACGCCATCCTTTGCGCGTAGATTCCGCAATGGTTCGATGGCCGCTCTTCGTTTCTCCGCCTTGCCGTCCACCAAATCGCCAGTTACGCAGATCAAGTCGGGCTTGAGCGCATTCACCCTTTCCACGATCGCTTCGGTTCGCCATCTTCTCGCCAGTGCGTTGATGTGAATATCGGATATCTGCACGATTCTATATCCGTTTAGTTCATCCGGCAATTTCGCGTAGCTGATTTTGATTTCATTCACGGTTGGCGTAGCGATACCTTGGTAGATGCCGAGTATCGTCGCTCCCCAAGCAATTACCGACAACACGATCCATACCCGGCGACGCGTTCGCCATGCCCGCCAAGCAAGGAAAATCAAGATCGCGAAGAACAAATATCGTATGCTATGAAAGAATATGCTTATCACATTGGTATTGTATCAAATATCGCCTAAAAATGATATAATCCACCAGATGGCTACGATACTGCATGTCGATATGGATGCGTTCTTCGCATCCGTCGAGGTTTCGGTTCATCCCGAATGGCGTGGGCGCCCGCTCATCGTCGGCGCCGGCCCGCATGAACGCGGCGTCGTTTCCACTTGCAGTTACGAGGCGCGTAAGTACAATGTCCATTCCGCCATGCCCTCCCGAACCGCCTACGCGCTTTGTCCGCAAGCGATATTCGTCCGTCCCAATATGGAATTATACGAGCGCGTCTCCGCTCAGGTGTTCGAGATATTCAATGGCTTTACTCCGTATGTCGAGGCGGTTAGCATCGACGAAGCGTTTCTCGATATCACGGGTTCCGTTCATCTCTATGGCTCCGCGCGTGCGCTTGCGGAAGCCCTGCAGCGCAGGATTCATCAGCAATGCAAGATCACCTGCTCGGTCGGTATCGCGCCCAATCGTCTGCTCGCCAAGATCGGTTCCGAACAGCACAAGCCCAATGGCCTTACCATCATGCCGTTCGAGCGCGAGGCGATAGTCAAGTTTTTGCAGCCAAAGCCGATTAGCGTGCTTTGGGGCGTGGGCAAGCGCACCGAAGCGGTGTTGCGCCAATATGGCTTCACCATCTGCGGCGATATACAATCGCTATCGCTCGGCGAGCTTACCGCCATCCTCGGCTCGACCAATGCCGCGAAGAATCTAAAAAACCACGCGCTCGGCATCTCCGATGATACCATCAACTGGCAAGGCAGCGCCGAGAAGTCCGTCTCCAGAGAATGGACCTTCGCCGAGGATGAGTCCGACCGCGAGAAGGTGCGCGCGCAGTTGCTGAAGCTGGTCGATGAGGTCGGGCGACGCTTTCGGCGTTCCAAGCGCTGGGCGCGAACCGCACGCATAAAGTTGCGCAACTCCAACTTCGAAACGATTACCCGCCAAGCGCCATTTGACGAGCCGTGTCGTGATGATATTAGCTTCCGCAAGAAGGCGCTGGAATTGTTCGATCGCGAATTGATCGGCTCGATTCGGCTAATCGGCTTTGGCGTCGCCGATTTGCAGGAATCGCCCGAACCTACCTACCCTTCGCTATTCGCCGATATGGAAAAGAAAAGCCGCCGCAAACGCGAGCGACTTTCCGATGCGTTGGATTCTCTGCATGATCGCGGACTGCTCTGAGCGCTCAATAGCCCAGCGCTTCATCAACCAGAATCACCAACGTTGGCGTGTGCGAAGGCGCACGATCGAAGATCGCCGTCACCTTGCAGATGCGATCCGGCGAGTCGCAATCGGCGCAAAGTCCGAGTTCCGCGCATGGCGTCTTGCGATTCAGTCGGCGACAATTCGGCGGGCATGCGCACTTCTTCGCACGCGCGATCGCCTCCATCACGCCGCCCGCCACCAGCTTGTTCTTGCCAACTACGTATACTACGCGCTTGGGACCGTAGATCGAAGCCGCCACGCGATTGCCGGTGCCGTCGATATTTACGATTATCCCATCTTCCGTCATCGCATTGGCCGACAACAGAAAAAGGTCCATCATCAATTCGTGATCGCAAATGCGCTTGCCGCTCTTCATCAGTTGATCGCGTGCGCCAATTTCCTTGAGCGTCTCCGAGCCGCCCCAACCGACGTTCGCCGCCGCGCGCGCCGCCTCAAGGACGAATGACTTCGCCTCCTCGCGCGTGCACACCTTCGCCTCATACCCG
>CALCDB010000014.1 GCA_937901395.1 uncultured Verrucomicrobiota bacterium | reverse complement strand
CCGCCGTCCAGAAGCGACTCAAAGGCAAGAAGAAGTGCTGAAAATGGATGACAAGTTGATCATTGACGCCTCGCGGGTGGATCCCGAGGGGGAGGAGATTGAGGGCGAGGTCGAGTGCGTCGACCTTGACGAGGAGTTCGTGAAGCCGTTCGGCGGGGTGCGCTATCGGCTGAATCTGCAGGTTTTCGGCACGGAACTGCTGGTGCGCGGACATTTGGAGCAGGACTTCGACTTGGTCTGCTGCCGGTGCGGCAAGGACTACGACGACACCATCAAGGTGGATGATTTCACGATTTCGTATGAAATCAGCGAAAAATCGCCAGAGGTCGATTTGACGGAAGACGTAAGAGAGAGTATAATACTCAACTTACCGTCGTATCCGGTATGCGAGGAGACCTGTCCAGGAGTCGAAAAGGTGGCAGCGATGCCCAATGACGATCGGTGGAGTGTGCTCGATAAGTTGAAAAAGTAAGGAGGAAGAAAAAATGGCAAGTCCTAAGAATAGAGTATCAAAGCGTCGTAAACGCGAGCGCGTGGCTTCGTTGGAGAAGCCGATTCTTGCGCAGGTAGCAACCTGCCCGGCATGTGGAGCGGCGATTCGTTCGCATCGCGCGTGCCCGAAGTGCGGAACGTACAAGGGCCGCAAGGTAGTTGCGGTAGGTTAAGATGACTCGTATCGCGCTGGATGCGATGGGGGGCGATTACGCCCCTGGTGAGATCGTGGTCGGGGCGGTCGAGGCCGCTGCCGGCATAGAGGACGTGAAGATATTGCTGGTCGGAAGATTGGCGATAATTCAGGCGGAGTTGGACAGACTCTCGAAAGATCTCAAGCGTGCAGCGCAAGTAGCGATAGAGAGGGGGACGTTGGAGATCATCCACGCCCCCGATATCGCGGAGATGGACGAATCGCCGGTTGATGCGGTGCGCAAGAAACGCGATTGCTCAATCAACGTGGCGATGCGTTTGGTGAAGGAGAAGCGAGCCGACGTATTCGTATCGGCCGGCAATTCCGGAGCGGTCGCGACGAGCGCGATTCTAAATCTTGGGCGCATTCCCGGGGTTAAGAGACCTGCGATTGCGACCGTATTGCCGACCTGCACTCCGCAAAGGCCCTTGCTATTGCTCGACGCTGGGGCGAATATGGATTGTCACCCAGAGTGGCTGGTTCAGTTCGCGTTGATGGGCAACGCCTATTCGCGCTCGGTATTGAAGCGCGAGACGCCAGTAGTGGGGTTGATTTCCATTGGTACGGAAGATTGCAAAGGCAATGAGATGACGAAGGAGACGTTCCCCTTGCTAAAGGGTCTTAAGGATGTAAACTTCGTTGGGAACATAGAGGGAAAGGATTTGTACAAGGGGCATATTGACGTAGCGGTGTGCGATGGATTCGTAGGGAATGTGGTATTGAAGACGACGGAGTCGGTAGCGAAGGCGATTGGCTATTGGCTTAAGCGCGAATGCTTCGGCGGGATATTGAGGATTTTCGGAGCACTACTGCTAAAGGGCGCGTTCAGGGCGTTGAAGACGCAGTTGGATCCAGAGATATATGGGGGCGCGCCGCTTTTAGGCGTTCCCGGGACCGTGATCATAACGCATGGAAGTTCGAGTCACAAGGCCATTTATTATGCCGTAAAAGCCGGCGTCGCGGCGGCGACAAACGACGTTTCTGGCTTGATAGCGAAGTCAATCGCCGAATACGCCGAGGATCTCAAGTAGCAATGAGTGATTATAATTTTTCCGCCATCGAGAAGAAGTGGCAGAAGTATTGGTTAGAGAACAAGACATTCAAGACGGATTCCAACGGGAAGGGCGAGAAGTTCTATTGCCTTGATATGTTTCCATATCCAAGCGGGGCGGGGCTACATGTGGGGCACCCAGAAGGATATACGGCAACCGACATCCTATGCCGTTATAAACGGATGAGGGGGTATAACGTTCTGCATCCAATGGGATGGGATGCATTCGGGCTGCCAGCGGAGCAGTATGCGGTGGAGACGGGCACGCACCCAGCGATCACGACGAAGAAAAACGTGGATCGTTTTCGTGAGCAGATTCGGGCATTGGGGTTTTCGTACGATTGGGATCGCGAGGTCAACACGACGGATCCAAAGTATTATCGTTGGACGCAGTGGATATTCGAGCAGCTTTACAAGAAGGGTTTGGCGTACGTGGCGGAGGTGCCGGTGAATTGGTGTCCGGCGTTAGGGACGGTATTGGCGAACGAGGAAGTAATCGACGGGCGTAGCGAGCGCGGCAATCATCCGGTAATTCGCAAGCCGATGCGTCAATGGATGCTTAAGATTACGGAATATGCCGAGCGGCTTTTGAAGGACTTGGATGATTTGGATTGGCCAGAGGGCATCAAGGAGATGCAGCGTAATTGGATTGGCAAATCGACGGGGGCGTTAGTCGATTTCAAGGCGGCCAATGATATCGTAACGGTCTATACCACGCGATGCGATACATTATTCGGTGCCACATATATGGTGCTTTCGCCGGAGCATAAGCTGATTGAGAAGTGGATGGCGGAAGGCACGATAAAGAATGGGGAAGAGGTAAGGGCATATCAGAAGAAGGCGGCATCAAAGAGCGATTTGGAGCGGACGGAATTAAACAAGGAAAAGACGGGAGTTCGGCTTGATGGCGTAATGGGAATCAATCCGGTGAACGATACCGAAATACCGATCTTCATCTCGGACTATGTGCTTGCCTCGTATGGGACGGGCGCGATTATGGCGGTTCCCGCGCATGATGAACGAGACTTCGATTTCGCGAAGGTATTCAACCTGCCAATCGTTCAAGTTGTGGCGCCAGCCGATTCGGTGGAAGCGAAGAGCGCGTCGCCAAATCCAGTTCCATACACGAAAGAGGCGGCATTCACGGATATCGCGAGCGGGGTAATGGTATCTTCCGGCTTCTTGACGGGGCTTAGCGTTGATGATGCTCGCAAGAAGATGGTGGAGTGGTTGGAATCGAAGGGCGTGGGCAAGGCGAAGACGCAATACAAACTCAGAGATTGGCTTTTTTCTCGTCAGCGTTATTGGGGCGAGCCATTCCCGGTGATTCATTGGGAAGATGGAACGCAAAGCTTGGTGGAGGAAGACGCGTTGCCGCTCACCCTGCCGGAGTTGGAGGATTACAAGCCAACGGGAACTGGGGAACCGCCGCTTGCAAAGGCTCAGGATTGGATAACGGTAGTCGATTCCGCGACAGGCAAGAAGGGAACTCGTGAGACGAATACGATGCCGCAGTGGGCAGGAAGTTGCTGGTATTATCTAAGGTATATCGATCCCACGAACGACAAGGCGTTTGCGGATCCTGAATTACTGAAGAAGTGGTTGCCGGTCGATCTTTACGTTGGTGGCGCCGAGCACGCGGTATTGCATTTACTTTATGCGCGATTCTGGCACAAGGTATTGTTCGATCTTGGGTTTGTGCCAACGCCGGAGCCATTTCAGCGGTTGGTGAACCAGGGTATGATACTGGGTTTGGCGTACAAGACCAAGCGAGGGGTGCTGGTTCCGATGGATAAAATCGAGTGGAAGGACGGCAGGCCATTTGGATGCGAGGAAGGCGGGGAGATGGAAGAGTTAACCGAATTCCCCGCGAAGATGTCGAAGTCGTTGAAGAATGTAGTCAATCCAGATGATGTGATTCGTGATTTTGGTGCCGATTCATTGCGTCTTTACGAGATGTTCATGGGACCATTGCAAGCGGTAAAGCCATGGTCAACGAAGGGTGTGGAGGGAGTTCATCGGTTCTTAAAGCGCGCGAACAAGTTGGTTACGGAGAACGTGATTGCCGATCGAGCGATGACGAAGGCCGAAGCGAAGAGTCTAAACCAGATGATAAAGAAAGTTGGCGAAGATTTGGAGACGATGGCGTTCAACACCGGCATTTCGGCGATGATGGTATTCATCAATGAGGCGGAAGATTTTGCGAAAGCGGGTGGATTGCCGCGGGAATATCTCGAGAAGTTCGTGCTTTGCCTATCACCATTCGCTCCGCATTTGGGAGAGGAGCTTTGGGAGAATTTAGGTCATGATCAGACGCTTGCGTATGAAAAATGGCCAGTGTTTGACGAGAAGGCCTTGGTTGAGGATGAGATTGAGATACCTGTTCAGGTGTTGGGCAAGTTGCGTGGAAGGATCATGATTCCAGTGGCGGCGACGCCAGCGGAAATGGAGGCGGCGGCGAAGGCGAACAAGGATATTGCAAAATTCCTTGAAGGCAAGACCATCGTGAAGGTAATTGCCGTTCCAAAACGGATGGTAAACTTTGTAATTCGGTAATGCAATAATTAGCAGGTAAAACAAATAAAGAAAGGATAACATTATGTTAAAGAGAGTATTAGGCGTATTGGCGGTTGCGGTAATGGCGGTATCATTGACGGGATGTAGCGACAAACCGAAGATTCCAGCGAATACGGTAGTAGCAGGATATGTGAATTTGGAGAGCGGCGTTGACAACCTCAAGGATATTGCGGAGATTGTAATTGATGCGTTGCCAGCCGAGATGGCGAAAGAGGCGAGAAGCAATTACGAAGAGCTACTTAAGAATTATGAGGATTATTTGGAGCCGTGTGATTTCAAGTGGGCGGCGGCTACGGTTGGGATGGATGGGCTTATGCATGATCCTGAAGTCGCAGTGGCGGTAAGATGTGATTACACTGCAAAGACAAAAGAGGGCAAGAGTCTTGTGGATGTTGCCGAAATGGCGGCGTTCAATAAGCAAAATGAGCATGGAATTACCATATATCACATTTTAGAGATTGGCGCTTTCGTGGCATTCGTGGATGAAGAGTACATTATCTTGTCTCCTGATGCAGAAACCACGGTGAAGATGGTGAAGCTTTACGATGGCGACGGGGATACTTCGGATGCGTTTGACGAGTTGACGGATATCGAAGGCGATACCGTTGCGAGGATTCAGACGGCGGATATGGCGACCATCGCAGAGTTGTTGGCCATCCGCGAGGACATTGAGAAATTTGGAAAGAACTGCGATGATGAGGAGTTGGCGGAATATATTCTTGATATCGGCCAGACCACGCTCGACATTGAGCTTAGCGAAGACGTGGTGGGCGCGACATTAAAGGTGGAAGCGGGTTCCAAGTATTTTGCGATGGTTGTCGAAGGCGCGTTTAATATCGTAGAATTCGCCAATCGCTTGGGTGTGGATGTGGCAGTTGCGATGAACCCGATGGTCAAGCAGTTTGGAGGTTTGTTCGGATTGTCAAGAAGGGAACTCAATTCGCTTAATTTCGACACTTCGGCGGGTAGCATGCTTCGCGAGGGAATGGAAGTCGATCGAAGCGGCTCAACGGTTACGCTCAGTTTTGAGTTGGATACTGAAGATGTAGTTGAAAAGGTTGTCGAGACGATTATCAAATAATGCCAATAATCAAATTCATGAAGGTAAAGGGGTCGTGGCGCGAAGTAGCCGATGCTGCTCGCACCACGATTCGCCAAGAAGAGGGAACCAAGGAGCCGTCCTCAAAGTGGAAGAAGCGAATCTTATTGGCTGAACATTCGCCAATTCGCAAGCTTTGCTTCAACTGGAAGTGGATTGATTTGCCTTATTGGGTATCAGTGCATTTTGTGCGGCATAAATTTGGGATCGAGCATTTCGTATCGACTCAGCGTTCGGATCGCACGGGCGTTCAGCGTGATGCGAATCGTCAAGATGCGCCAGTGATGCATGAATGTTTTGCCAATGCGCAGTCGATAATGTTCATTTCGCGCAGGCGGCTTTGTTCGCAGGCGTCGCCAGAGACGCGCAATGCATGGAAATTGGTCGTGGACGAAATTGGCAAGAAAGAGCCGGAATTGGCGGAATGTTGCGTGCCTGAATGCGTGTATCGTGGGTTTTGTCCAGAATTCAAGAGTTGTGGATTCGTAGATACCGCCGAATTCAAGAAGGCGGTCAAGAAATACCGCGAAGTAAAATAGTGGAAAGGTTGCAAAATATCTTGGCGCATGCGGGGGTGGCATCGCGTCGTGGGGCGGCGACTATTATTGAAAGCGGTGTAGTCACGGTAGATGGGATGGTAGTGCGTGAGCCTGGAGCGCGATTCGAGGAAGGTGCGGAAATCAAGGTAAATGGCAAGCGGATTAGCTGTGCCGAAAAGGCGAGAACGATTGTACTTTACAAGCCGGTAGGGGTGTTATCGACCATGGCGGATCCATTCGGCGGGAAGACGGTTGCAGAACTGGTGAAAACCCCAGAGCGATTAGTGCCAATTGGAAGATTGGATAAGGATAGCGAGGGGTTGCTTTTGATGAGCAATGATGGGGCGCTAGTAAATGAACTTACACATCCACGTTTTGAGCATACAAAGACATATTTGGTGAAAGTAGCTGGACATTGGAGCGAGGAGAAGTTGAAGATTCTACGCTCTCCGATTACTCTGGATGATGGTTATACGATTAGACCAGTTCCAGTTGATGTAGTTAAGGAATGGGAAAATAACACGCGCATTTTAAAGTTTGTACTTTCTGAAGGGCGAAAGCGCCAAATTAGAAAGATGTGCAGTGCCGCGCATTTAGTGGTATTAACACTAAAACGAGTAAAAATAGGTAATTTTGAGCTACCAAAGGAACTGAAGCCAGGGGAATGGCGCGATTTATCTGAGGATGAAGTGGTAGCTTTGCGGCAAAGATAATGGGTGGCACGTCTCCATGTGAGACATTGTGTCACGATAAAATGTCACAATTGGCGACATTTTAAGAAAAGATAAATGATATAAAGTGGTTGGCACGGTGTTTGCTGTAAGGTTGACGTGCTCATAGTGAGCACAGAAAGAAGAGGAGAGAAGAATATGGCAAAAGTATTAGGTATTGATCTTGGTACGACGAATAGTTGTATGGCGGTCATGGAAGGCGGGGAGGCTACAGTAATCCCGAACAAAGAAGGTGCGCGTACGACGCCTTCAATTGTAGCGTTTACGAAGAATGGAGAGATTCTGGTTGGGCAAGCTGCGAAGCGTCAAGCGGTAACTAATCCAAAATCGACAATTTATTCCATCAAGCGTTTCAACCGAAATCGCTGTCATGTTCGTCTGGTGATGGTCGTAAACTAGTTTTGCAAGGCATCTGAGTGCATTTGCACACATTTCTGCCTTTGAGCCATCTGGATTATATACGCTCATCTTAAAATCTGCGACATCAGATGGGCTAATGAGGAGCAATCCGTCAGCGCCTATGCCAAAGTTTCTATTGCAGCAAAGCTCAGCCAGTCTTCCTGGCTCGAAATCTATCTCCTCCTCGAAACAGTTTATCCACTCCTGAGGATAGTGCGACATATATTTGTACCATTCGCCAAGGTCGGAGTCGGGATATACGTTGAGCACCTTGAGAGTGCCTTCCTTCATCATCCCGCCCACTTTCGCCGAAGCCTTGAGCGCGTCGATTATCTCCTTGCAGGAGGTGCACCCCGGGTTGGAGAAGAACATTATCAGGCGCTCCGCCTTTATCTCGTGCATCCTTCCGGAGCGCCCGTCCCTGAGGGTGTATGTAAAGTCGTTGGCCACCGTGCCGAGCCGGTTGAGGGATACCAGAGGGAGATAATGCTCCGCCCTTCGCTTTGCCGCGGCATCGGCAAGAGGGGATGAGATGATTTTCTGCAGCACCGGAATGTAGCACTCCTCGTTGCGGTAGGGGGAGTTGACGTCGAAAAGATATTTCTCCTCCAGGGAGAGCACCCGGTCGAAAATACGATCGCCGCTCCCTGCGGCCTGTTCCCTTTCCGCCCTGGAAAGCAGAGAGTCCTGCGCGGGCCGGATCAGCTCGAGAGGCGCATTGATGAGCAGGGACACATACTGCGAAAAAGCTTCCTCGAATACCAGTGTGTCGCAGCTGCACCCTCCGGCAAAATATCCGTTCCAGAAATGGGTGAGGAGATACCCCGCCGCCCCCTCCTGCGAGAGCATCACCTCCGGAACCTGCGGATAGGGAAAAGCATTGCCGGCCTCCGGACCTTTGCCGCTTCCGCCCGAGCAGGAGAGTGCCAGAAGGCACAGGATTATGAAAAACGGATATTTTTGCATATTTTTATGTCAAATTGTCAGCCACGGACCATTGGCACTCATTTTGCCATATCCAAGGCCGTAAACGGAGCGTAAAAATACCAAAAAAATACCATTATGAAAATTAAACCATTAGCAGACAGAGTTCTGATTGAGGCCAAGGAAGCCGAAACTAAAACAGCGTGCGGATTGTACATACCCGATACGGCCAAGGAAAAGCCGCAGCAGGGCAAGGTCGTTGCGGTAGGCAGCGGCAAGAAGGACGAACCTATGGAGCTTGCAGAGGGTGACATCGTTCTCTACGGCAAGTATTCCGGTACCGAAATCACGGTTGACGGCAAGAACTATCTCATCATGCGCCAGAGCGACGTAGTGGCAGTTCTGAAAAAATAGTTGATAATCAAGTTTAACATGAATCGCGGCGGAGTGAAAATTCTTTTTTTAAGGGCCGTCCGCCCACGGACTTAGTGGGAGGGCTCGTCACCGGTCCGTGAAAAAGAAATCCTGCGAAGCAATGCAAATGGAGAATAATGTTTATATTTGCATCGTTAGAGTATTTATTG
>CALCDB010000013.1 GCA_937901395.1 uncultured Verrucomicrobiota bacterium | reverse complement strand
TTGTAAATGTATTAAATTGTAAATAAATAGTATATCGTAAATAGATAGTAAATAACTTTATAAACTTTCAAATGTGACTTTCATCTCCTCCCCTCGGGGAGGTTGGGTGGGATCTTTATTTTTATGAGATTTGACGAAACATTATTAAACGATAATATACTTGATGCACTCTGGGACATGAGGTTCGATGAGTGCACACCTATCCAGGAGGCATGTATCGACCCGATAATAGAGGGAAGGGACATTCTTGGAGTGGCACAGACGGGCACGGGAAAGACGGCAGCGTTTATGTTGCCAATACTGAACCATTTGATTAAGTTTCGCAAGGCGCGGCATATTGGGCACCCACGAGTCTTGATATTATCGCCAACGCGCGAATTGGCGATGCAGACGGCGGAAAACACTGGCAAATACGCGAAGTATTCCAAATTGCCGTTTGCTTGTCTAATCGGCGGGGTATCGCAATTCGCACAAGTGAAGGATGTGAAGAAGGGGGCGGAAATCGTCATTGCGTGTCCGGGGAGACTGATTGATTTGATGACGCAGGGGATAATCTACCTTGATCAAGTCGAGTGTTTTGTGTTGGATGAGGCGGATAGGATGCTGGATATGGGCTTTTTACCCGATATCAAGCGAATCATCTCGAAGTTGCCGCGCGCTCGTCAGACGATGTTCTTTTCGGCGACGATGTCGAATGCGATTTCGAAATTGGCGGGGGAGTTGGTGAAGGATCCAGTGCAGATTAAGATCAATCCGGAAGCGCCTACGGTGGAGAAGATAAACCAACGAGTGATGTTGGTGGACAAGGGCGCGAAGGATTCGCTGTTGATTCACCTGTTGAAGACGCATCCGGAATGGACCAAGGTGATGGTATTTGCGAAGATGCGTCATGGCGCGGATCGCGTATGCAAGAAGCTCAGGCGCGAGAACATCAATTGCGCGGCGATTCATTCGGATAAGACGCAGGGGCAGAGGACGAGAGCGTTGGCGGGGTTCAAGAGCGGGGAAACGAGAGTGTTGGTAGCCACTGATATCGCCAGCAGAGGAATTGATGTTCCGGAGGTATCGTGCGTAATCAACATCGACTTGCCGATGGAGGCGGAGAGTTACGTGCATCGCATCGGGCGAACCGCGAGAGCGGGGGAATCGGGCATCGCCATCAGTTTCGTGGCGAGCGAGGAGCGCGGACAGTTAAAGGCGATTGAGCGCTTGATCAAGAAGACGATTCAGATCGATCGCGACCATCCATATCATTCGCAGACGGTGGAGGTGAAGGCGGGCAAGCAACGCGAGGGGCTATCGCAAGCACCATGGGTGCATCCGGCGAATAGGAATCGCAACAATCGCAAGTATCACAACCATCGTTCCAATCAGGGACGCAGACAGCCCGATTTTGGACAGAAAAGAGAAATATAGAATACGGGGAAAACGAAGATGGTAGACAATAAGTGGTTGAAGAAGCAGGCGGATAAGGTTCGTAAAGTAGATTACATCGACCCAGCGTTGTATCGCAAATACGGCGTGAAGCGGGGGCTACGCGACGATAACGGAATCGGCGTATTGGTAGGGCTTACGACAATCGGCAATGTGCATGGTTACGTAATGAACGAGGGCGAGCGTCAGCCGATTCCCGGCGAGTTGTATTATCGCGGGATCAATGTTTGCGATATCGTTTCGGCGGGGCGCAGGGAGCATCGCTTCGGCTATGAGGAGACGGCGTACTTGCTGATGTTCGGGGAATTGCCGACCGCGCGGGAATTGGTGGATTGGAAACAGAAGATCGGTTCGTATCGAAGACTCTCGGAAGAATTTCGCGATAGCGCGATATTGAGCAATCCCTCCAAGGAATTGATGAACGCCTTAGCGAGAGCGATCCTCTTCGCGTATGCATTTGATCCCGATAATGCGCCGGACGATCTTTCGTTGGAGAAGTGTCTTGAACAATCCATTGATCTGATCGGCTCGATACCGACCATCGTGGCATACGCCTATCAGGGGAAGGTTCATTACCATGATGGTGGATCGCTGATGATTCGCAATCCGGACCCCAGAAAGTCGACTTCGGAAAACATCCTCATGCTCACGCGAGAGGATGGGAAGTACACCAAGCTCGAGGCGGAGACGCTTGACTTGGCGTTGATTCTGCACGCCGAACACGGCGGAGGAAACAATTCATCGTTCACCACGCACGTCGTTACATCATCACATTCCGACATCTATTCGTCGGTGGCGTCTTCGGTGTTATCCCTGAAGGGTTCTCGTCACGGCGGAGCGAACTTGAGGGTAATGCGGCAGATGGACGAGCTTAAGGATTGCGTTCAGGACTGGACCAACAAGAATGCGGTAAGCAAGTATCTCGAGAAGATCGTGGACAAGAAAGCGGGAGACAAGTCGGGCTTGATCTACGGGTTGGGTCACGCGGTCTACACGATTTCGGATCCGCGAGCGCAATTACTAAAGGAGAAGGCGCGGGCGTTAGCCAAGGAGAAGGGTCGCGAGAAGGAGATGCGGCTTTACGAGATGATCGAAGAATTGGGGCCGGCGATAATCAAGTCGCGGCATCCGAGAGCCGAGATAATCTGCGCGAACGTGGATTTGTATTCGGGTTTCGTATACGAACTATTGGGAATACCGCGCGAATTGTACACGCCGTTATTCGCGATCGCGAGGTGCGTAAGCTGGTGTGCGCACCGAATGGAGGAGCTGGTAAATAACGGACCGATCATACGGCCAGCATACAAGCCGATTTTCCATCCAAGAAAATACATACCATTAAGCAAGCGCTGAGATGAAAGTCGATATCAAGAGCAAGGCCGAGATAGACCGCATGCGCGAGGCGTGCAGGATGAGCGCGGAGATTCGCGATATTTGCGCCGATAAGGTAGCGCCGGGAGTGACCACCGGAGAGATTGACGATTTGGTAGTCGAGTATTGCAAGCGATACAACGTAAAGGCGAGCTTTTACGGGTATGGTGGTTTTCCGGGTCATCTTTGCGTATCCATAAACGACGAAGTGATTCACGGCATTCCGAGCAGGAGCAGGATAATAATGCCTGGCGACTTGGTAAAGACCGACGTCGGCATACTCAAGAACGGCTTCAATGGCGACACCTCGAGAACCGTCGCCTTGGGAGTGACGGATCCGGAAGTTCTGAGATTAGTGGAAGTAACCAAGCGATGTCTCAAGGCCGGGATTGCGGCTTGCGGGCCTGGCGTGCATCTTGGGGATGTTGGGTATGCGATTCAGCAGGTGGCGGAGAGCGCGGGCTTTGGCGTGGTTCGCGATTGGATTGGGCACGGAGTAGGCAGGGATGTGCATGAAGACCCGGAAGTTCCAAATTACGGGACGCCAGGAACGAAGTTGAAGTTGAAGCCAGGCATGACGATCGCGATTGAGCCGATGATAACGATGACCAAGCAGGGAGAAAAGACGAATGTATTGGAGAATGATTGGACTGTCGTGACGCGAGACCATTCGCTTTCGGCGCATTTTGAGCATACGGTAGCGATTACCGACGATGGATGCGAGGTGCTTACTTTGCCGGCGGACTATCCCTGAAACTCTTGGGCCCGAAGGCGCTCAGGTCGAATGGCGGCTGATTGCCCGGGGGTGGATGGTTCGTCCGGCAGCTTTTAAGAAACGCGGAGACAAGCAAAGATGAAGAATAACATAAAGGAGATCAAAGGCGGGGTATGCTCGCCGAAGGGCTTCAAGGCGGCGGGCGTTGCGGCGGCGATCAAGTATCAGAAGCGCAACGACGTAGCATTGATCATGGCGGAGCATCCGGCGGTAGCGGCGGCGGTATTCACGACGAACAAGGTAGCGGCGGCGCCGGTCGTGTATGATCGCGGGATAATGGGATATGGAAAGTTGCAGGCGATTTTGGCGAATTCCGGGTGCGCGAATGCGTGTACCGGCGAGGCGGGGCTGAAGGACGCGGAACTTTCGGCTCTGGTGACGGCTGGCGAGTTGGGCATCGAGCCGAAGTTGGTAGCGGTAGCTTCCACGGGAGTAATTGGCAGGGCATTGCCGATGGAGCGTCTCTTGGCGGGCATGCGCGCGGCGAAGGCGGCATTGGGGAAAGATTATCAGCATGGATTGGACGCGGAGATGGCGATCATGACCACCGATACCAAGCCCAAGCAAGCGGCGGTAACCATGATCATCGATGGCAAGAAGGTAACGATCGGCGGGATGAGCAAGGGCTCGGGGATGATCGAGCCGAACATGGCGACGATGCTGGGCTTCATCACGACGGATGCGAACATCAACCTGACGATGCTGAAGCGGGCGTTGAAACTCGCCATCGCCAAGAGCTTCAACCGATTGGTCGTCGATGGAGATGAATCCACCAACGATTCCGTATTCCTGCTCGCGAGCGGCGACGCGGGGAATCGAAAGATCGTAAGGATGGATAACGACTTCAAGCTCTTCATGAGCGGTTTGGAGAAGGTGTGCGTTTCTCTCGCACGGCAGATGGCCAAGGATGGCGAGGGGGCGACGAAGTTCGTGGCGGTTACCGTGAAGGGAGCGCGCAGCGAGCACGAAGCCGAAAGGGCGGCGCGGGCAATCGCAAAATCTCCGCTCGTGAAGACGAGTTGGTTCGGCAGGGATCCGAATTGGGGCAGGGTATTGGCGGCAGTAGGGTATTCCGGGGCGGAAGTAGAGGATATGAAGGCGGAAGTATTCTACGGCGGAGAGTGGGCGTTCAAACGCGGGAAGGTTGCGGATAGCGAACAACTCAAGCGCCTCGCGAAGGTAATCAAGGCGGATGAATTCGAAGTCGTGGTGGATTTGCATTTGGGCAAAGGAGAAAGCACGATATACACCTGCGACCTTTCGCTTGAATATATCCACATAAACGCTGATTACACGACATAAAAAATATGGTATAATTAACGACAATGAGAAGAGAAAGGAAGAGTCCAAGATGTTGAGAGGGTTATCAAAGGGCGTCGGCGTCGTAGTATGCGTAATCGCGGGAATGGCATATTCCGCGGATATCAGCCTGGAAGGCGTCGGCAATAGCAAGTTGGCCGTATCCATCAAAGTCAACGACAAGGATTTCGCGCAATGCCTGAAGAAGAATCTCGAGCTTTCGGGGTTGTTCACGATTTCCGACAATGCGTCCATCAGCGTGAAGGGAACTCCCGGGGCGATTACGGCGGTTGGCGAAGGCAAGAGCGTCGGCTCGAGCATCGCGTTTACGGACGCGAAGGGCGCGCGGAATGCGGCGCGGGAGCTCTCGAACGCGATGTGCGAGGCGTTTGGGAAGCAGAAGGGATTCGCGACGGATCCGATATTATTCATCAATCGTGGCACGTGGGGCGGCAAGGGCGATACGGTTCCGGGCGAGTTATGCACGGCATATCCAGACGGCTATGATATTCGTCAATTGACCAGCGATCAGAAGATGACGATTTTTCCGCGTTGGGTAGTGCCCAACGAATCGATAATGTATATCAGCGACAAGAATGGCGCACCGCAGATATGGGAGCTCAACTTGAAGACCGGTAAACGCGCGGTGAAGTGGAGCTTGCGGGGTTCGCCCGCGGGAATCGCCATATCGCCGGATGGTTCCAAGGTGGCGGCGATACTTTCAATTCACGGCAATCCAGAGTTGTATGTATTGGAAGGCGACAGCATAACGAGACTTACGAAAACCACCAATGCCAGCGAGGGACAGCCAACGTGGAGCCCGGACGGCAAGAGCATCGCGTATGTCTCGAACGAGACGCGCACACCTCAGATCTACATGATCGACTTAGCCACCAAGACGAAGAAGCGTCTTACTTCGAGAGGCTCGCAGAACGTCGATCCCGATTGGGGCAAGGATGGGCGAATCGTCTATATCACCAAGCGTGGGGCCTCGCAGATCGCGGTGATGTCGCCGGCGGAAGGCGATGCGAAGGCGGAGCTCATTACCGAGCCATCGAATTGGCAACATCCATCCTGGGCGAGGGATATGCGCCATGTGGTAGCGGATAGGGATAGGGTATTATTCGTAATCGACACCAAGAAAGATGGGGATAAGCCGAGACAGATGTTTTACGCAAAAGGAAATTGGGTAAGCCCGAGCTGGGTGAAATAATATGAAAATCGACGTTGGTTACGTAGCGGAATTGGCGCGGCTTGAATTATCGGAGTCGGAGAAGGCGATCTTCCAGCCGCAGCTCGAGAATATCGTCAAGTACGTGGATAAGATATCGTCGGTGGATGTTACTGGGGTAGAGCCGATGATGCATGGCAAGGAATTGGTGAATGCCTTTCGCGAGGATGAAGTAAGGCCTTCGTTGCCAACGGAAACGGCGCTTGGCAATGCGCCGGAGAGAGTGGGCGATGAATTTCTATTGCCCAAGATCGTGGAAGGAGCGGAGAGTTAATCCATGGAACTTTACGAATTGGGGATAAAAGGCGCGCAGGAGGGGCTCAAGAAGGGCGACTTTACCAGCGTCGAACTCGTTGAGGCGATTATCGAGCGTTATCATCAAAAGAATGGGGAGATTGGGGCGTATCTCACTTTCGATGAAGAAGGCGCGCTTAAGTTGGCGAAGGAGAATCCGAAAGCGGTTCCGATAGCGATTAAGGATCTCATCAATGTAGCGGGGCAGCCATGCACCTGCGCCTCGAAGATACTAAATGGCTACACGTCGCCATACGATGCGACAGTGATAAAGAATCTCAAAGCCAATGATTTCATCCCAGTAGGCAGAGTGAATATGGATGAGTTCGCGATGGGCTCCTCGACCGAGAATTCCAGTTTGGGGGTAACGCGCAATCCATACGATCTCACGCGAGTTCCCGGGGGAAGTTCCGGCGGGAGCGCGGCGGCGGTTGGCGGGAATATGTGCATCGCGGCGTTAGGCACGGATACGGGCGGATCGATTCGCCAGCCGGCGAGCTTCTGCAATTGCGTGGGCATCAAGCCATCATACGGGAGAGTGAGCCGCTTCGGGGTAACGGCGTTCGCGAGTTCGCTTGATCAGGTGGGGCCGATGACGAAGTCCGTCGAGGACGCGGCGATTCTCCTGAAGGCGCTCGCGGGGCACGACGAGATGGACGGGACGACGCCGAAGGATCCCGTGCCGGACTACGTGAAGGCGCTCGAGGGGGCGTCCATGAAGGGCGTGAAGTTGGGGCTACCGAAGGAGTATTACGAGATCGCGGGGATGGATCCGGCGGTGAGGGCGATTACCGAGAAGGCGATTAAGCAATGCGAGGCGGCGGGCGCGGAGATACAGGAAGTATCGTTGCCGAACACGGAATACGCGATGGCGGTTTACTACATAATCGCGCCGGCGGAAGCGAGCGCCAATCTCGCGCGTTTCGATGGCGTCAGATACGGGCATCGCAGTAAGCAAGCGAAAGACGTATATACGCTATACACCAAGAGCCGCGCGGAAGGGTTCGGTCCCGAGGTGAAGCGGCGCATCATCATGGGCACGTACGTATTATCGAGCGGATATTACGACGCATATTACGGCAAGGCGCAGAAGGTAAGAACCTTAATCAAGCGAGATTTTGATAATGCATTCAGCAAGGTCGACGCATTGATCACGCCATGCGCGCCAACCCCAGCGTTCAAGTTCGGGGCGAATCAAGACCCGCTTACGATGTATCTGAACGACTTATACACGATTCCATCGGCGCTCGCGGGAGTATGCGCATCGGCGATACCAGCTGGCTTTACTGACGAGCATCTGCCGGTAGGCGTGCAATTTATCTGTGGTAGTTTTGAAGAGGAAAAACTTCTAAGAGTAAGCAAAGCATATGAAGACTGCAATCATTGAAACTTCCAAGGGTACGATCACGATAGAGCTGAACGATGAAAAGGCGCCGATAACGGTAGCCAATTTCGTGAAGTACGCGGAAGATGGCGATTATGACGGCACCATCTTTCACCGAGTAATTGACGGGTTCATGATTCAAGGCGGAGGATTCACCAAGAATATGGATCA
>CALCDB010000012.1 GCA_937901395.1 uncultured Verrucomicrobiota bacterium | reverse complement strand
ATCCTTGTGCTCCATAATCTCCACATTCATGGGATTCTCCGCCATATTTAAATTTTGCCTTAGTGAAATCGTCTCCTCTATCATCCAGGCGAACGGACCTTCTGGATCGACGATCCCCGGCGTCATCAATTCTCCCCAGCGATCTTGATATATGAAAGTAAGTCTCTCATCGCCATTTGGATTCATATCATCAATGCTGCTTATTGCTCGCGTATTCTTGATTCCGCGAAATGTGCTTTGCTTAACATTGGTGATTATATCGGAAGCCGTGAGCGTGGAAATACCTTCGAATATCAGCGGCAAATCCACCATGAATGCCCCAACCGTTCGTAATTCATCTTTGGAAATGCGTCCATGAAATACCCAATCGATCAACACGTCTTCGCTATCCGTCATCCGTGCCAACGCCAGTGCGCTCGCCGCTAAAAAAACATGATGCCGCGTCGCCCTTCGCAATGCAAGAAATTTATCGAAATCTTCTGGTATGGAAAGCTCAACTTCATAAGTTCCGCACCCCGCCTCGCGAAAGCAATCGCGCGGTAATATGCTCGTGAAATGCTTGGACCTCAGCAGTTCCTTTATGAAATTGCGCGTCGCCAACGCCATCGGAGTGTTCATATGCCCATTACGCAAATGTAATATCTCGTAATAGTTATCTTGAACAATCTCTTCACCATTCCATACCCGATGCGCATTATCCAATATCAGCGGAAACGAATATCCATCGCACACCAAATGGTGTATATTCGAAAGCAAATATGAATTCACTCCGCAATCAAAGATAACCGCATCCACTAATCCATCATCGAACAAATCGAATATCTTAACGTAAGAAGCCCGTCGCGCAAGTAGATTGCGCTCTGGAACTTTGACAATTTCCACTTGGATATCTTCCTCGTCCAACTCCTGCCGCTGCAAAACTTCGCCATTCGGAAACTTATGCAACGTCGATAATAATGCTTGATGAGATCTGCCCGCCATCGCCAATGAATTCGCCAACTTCTCAAGATCAATCCCTCGCCGTAGCTTATACATCTTCGCCAAATTAAACATCGTCGTCGCCAAATATTTCTCTTGGCGATTTAACACATAGCGTTGTAAGTAAGTTAACGAAGCTTCATTCATCTATACTACTAACCATTTTCGGGATTGGTCGGAGCGGAGGGATTTGAACCCTCGGCCTTTTGCTCCCGAAGC
>CALCDB010000011.1 GCA_937901395.1 uncultured Verrucomicrobiota bacterium | reverse complement strand
ACGGGAACGGCACGCGAAACCTTGCGCCAATCTTCACCGACCGCGCCGAAGCCCGCGAGAACGAACTTGTGCGCAATGTTGGTGAGGACATTGGGAATATCGGCCGTCGAGAACGCCGCCTTGAGCGCCTTGGTCATTCCGGCGACATCGCCCGGACGATAATCAAAGCCCATCGCCGCGAACACATCCGAAAGACGGGTGACACCCATATCCTTCGCCGCGTCGAGGTCAACGCCCTTGAACTGCGCTCGACCGTGGACTCCTTCATCGCACCACCCAAGCAGGCGGCGGCGGCGATCATCTTCGCGTCGGCTTCCTTGCCGGCGGCGGCCTTGAGGTTCACGATGGACGGAGCGGACGGACGAGCCGCCTCGATCTTCGCCTTTTCCGCCTCGGCTTTCTCGGCCTTGAGGCAGGCGAGTTCGGCCTTTTCAGCCGTCCAACCTTCCTTCACGGCCTGCGCCATAATGTCGGCGTGACCCTTGCACGCCTCGATAACGGAAGCCACGCGATCACGCTCGACCTGCGCCGCCTCCACGGTTTCGGTCGTCGGCTCTACGTCTCGACCGCGACCGTCGTCGTCAACGCGACGCTGAACATCCTCGCCGTCTGGCTCCTCCCCGTCGAATGGCGTCATGTCGGCCTCGCGGCCTCGACCGTCTTCTTTACTTCGGGCATTTCGCCCTCCTTTCCTTTGGTTTGAGCGGCGGCAATCGCCGTGTTGGTCGTACCGTCCGCACCAAGCGGAACGATAGAAACTTCGTTAAGAGTGCCGGCGCGGACGATATAGCACTCGCCCTTGATTTCGGCACCGTTCAGCATCGCGGATTCATTCGCGCCGACATAAAGCACATCATCCGCCTTTACGCCGACCGATGCTTGGAACTTATAGCCAGCCTTGGCAAGCGCGTGAATCTTCTTCGCCTCGTCCGTGACGGGCATAAATTCCGCCTCGACATTGAGCGAATTTCCGTCAGCCGTGATCTTCTTCGACTGTCCGCAAATCGCGTCAATCGAATGCGTATCGTGCAAGCAAAGAATCGGAATGGACGAATCTTCACGCCACGCAAGACCCGAAAGCTCGATGCCGACGGGAATACCCCAACCGACCGAAATCAAGCCGCCATTGTAGGCGTTGATCTTCATCGCCTTATTGCCGTCTTCCTTGCCATCATCGGCGGCGGCGGTAATATCAACCGTCCCCGTGGCACGAATCGGCTCTTTCATCAGTTCTTCCAACTTATTCATTTGCGCTCCTTCTCATTATTGGGCCGCTTGTTAAGATTTTTCTTTTGCGCGTCGTGTTCGACCATATCCTCGGTCGGCGCGGGATTGATTGCCTTACCCGCCGCGCCGAGAATCGGACACGGCGTATCTTCGGGCAATCCGTTCGCCTTGCAGGATTCACGCCACGACTTGAGGATATACGCATACTCCGCAAGCGATTGATCGGTTTCGCGCTTCCAATCGCGCCCGTCCTTCGCGTAAATCGTGGCGCGGGTAGTCGTGCCATTGCCGAGGCGCGTATTGTCCGCGCTTGCGTCCTTCATCACTTCGGAATTGCCGCGCTCGGTAAAAAGCCATTCGGTCTTGCGAAGCGCAATCATTTCGCGGCGGCTGATTCCGTTCAAAACCGCATACTCCTCAAGCCACGCAAAGAAGACGCGATCCAAGACGCACACCGAAAGCGCGGCGCGGGTCTTCGTGATCTTGTCGCCGTAGGTCATATGATCGAGCTTGGCGGACGCGAAATTGTGTTGCGAACTGTCGCACATCGCAATGTTGACCGGCATACACAAGCACGCCGCCATTTCAGCGATAAGCGCACGGGTGAAATCGGGATAGAGTGAAGTCGGTTGCTCCGCCTGCAACTGCGACATCTTCCAACCTTCGGGAAGGGTGACGAGTGATCCGCGCTGCGTCTGAATGAGTGTATTCGGCTTGACCTCCATCGCGCACTTGCCGATGGACTGATCTTCATCATCGAAGCACTCCGGCACAATGTCGGTCGAAAGCACTCCCGAAACGGCGGCGGCATTGATTGCCGTTTCCGCAACCGCCGCACGATATGACTTCTGATGCGCGGGAATATCGAGCGCGGACACAAAATCCGAAACGCCGCGCACCTGCTCGGGGCGAAGCACGTCGAAATAATGAATCACATTCGCCGCCTTGACCCATTCGCCCGCACGATACTTGATATTCTTGATAGAACGATAATCGCCGGGGTGATACTTCAAAATGCGGTAATCGCTCGGTCGCCCGTTTTCGTCGAAGCGGATGCCGTCAATCTCGTTTTCGCGCGTCACGGCTTCCGTCCACGATTCCACGCGGGTGACGCGGATGCCGTTGTGCGTTTCGGGCACCATGATGGTGCGGAAGCCGACCGCTTCGCCGAGGCTGACCGCGTAGGTGCCGTCCGGCTGCAGCGTGTAGGACAATCCCTGCGTGCCGCTTTCACCGGAGCCGCCGCCCTCGCCCACGACCTTGCCGACGTTGATGACG
>CALCDB010000010.1 GCA_937901395.1 uncultured Verrucomicrobiota bacterium | reverse complement strand
CACGGTAACCGGCACCTCGACCGAATTCGCCGTCGCGTTCTGCACCGGACTCACCGAAAGCTTCGGCGTGTGAATGCGTTCGGCCTTCTCGTAGTCGGTATAGCGGATGATGACAATTCCGTCACCGCCGCGCAAAGCAGATCCGGTTCCGCTAAACGAACCGGCCGCACTCATCGAACACGCGCTCGCACCTCCTCCGAGGCCATTGACACCTGTCTGATTGTTAGAATCGGTCGTATTCACATATGAGTTTCCTCCGCCTCCAATGCCGCCTAAAGTCCGACCATGGCCCGACTCTCCATCGCCACCTCCTGCACCTCCACCGCCAAGGCAGATATATTGACTGACCTCACCAGGGGACGCCAGAATATCCGTGAAATAACCATATCCTCCAGATTCTCCTTCTCCACGGCCATTGAAGCCACAACGTCCAGCGCCTCCGCCACCAGCACCGACAAAACTATCCGTCCAGGTGCTAAACGATACCGCTTCTCCACCACCATATCCATCGCCATCACCAGAACCGCCCGTACCATTCATGCCGCTCCATCCTGCGACGACGGCCTGTCCCGTATACCGCCAATACGCCTGTGCGCCGCCTACGCCGCCGCGTCCGCCATCGCCGCCTCTGCCGCCGATGCCCGCGCCCGCGCCGCCGCCGCCCGCGCCGCCTGCGCCGCCGCCGCCAGAATGGACTTCATAATTCTCGCCGTTTTCGCCTCCTTCGCCCTCGACACTTTCGCCTTCTCCTACATCGACGCTTTCATCATTGGCCTCATTTGCATTAATCATCTGCCCAGATGCCGCCGCGCCTTGTTGTCCATCGAATCCATACCCTGCATTGCCGCCCGTGGCGTCGAGAACGCCGCCGCCCGTCACGACGAGCGTCGCGCCAGGAAAAATCTCGATGCCCGCGCCAGCGCCCGCTTCCCCATCGGCATCGCCGCCGCGTACAGTAAGCGTTACGCCCTTCGGAATGTCGATAAATGCCGTTCCCTGCTTGAGCCGCATCGCACTCGCCCCAAGCCGTCCGGTGAATGTCCGATCTTCGGTTACGCGGTAGGTCTTGCCCGACTGCAACTCCTTAATCGCGCCACCGCCAGCGCGGAATGCGCCCTCGCCCGCGTTGCCATAGAACTTGCGCTCGACCTTATCGAAAAGACCAAACTCGCGCGTGCCCGATATGAGGCGACACGGCACGAAGTCGCGCTTGAGCGCCTCGCCTTCGTAGATCTGGAACGAGTAGAGACGCATCGCTTGATGCCGCCATGCCGCGCCGCCCTTGTTGCCGCAGAAGATGTAGATTGACCCTGCGTAGGGCGTTCCTGTCGTCGTGATTCTGGCGGACTGATTATTGAGCGTCATTCCGCCTGCCTTTAGCTCGGCCACAATGCGCGTGTTCACTAAATTACCAATCTTCGCTTCCTCATGGTTCTCATTGCAGAACCAGCCGTTGATAGAGGAATCATAAGCATAACGCAACAAGACTCCATCCCTCGGGTTGTCATCCGATGCTGCGCCGAAGAATACCGGCCAATCATCGAGCTTCGCAAGCGAATGGAAGTCCGCAACGATGCGCGTGTTCGAGTTCGGCGTCCACCCCGTATTGATGTATTCGCGCCCGGTCGATTGTATGTAAGCTCCATCGCCGAGAAGCTCAACTTCGCGACCATCCGCGCAAACTTCCCTGTCTAACCCCGAAAAATCGTCCGTAAACTCAATGACCTTCTCGCCCTCTTCGAACGCGCCCTTGCCCTTGTTGCCATAGAACTTGCGCTCGACCTTATCGTAAAGCCCGCACTCGCCGTTCGATAACCGCTGACAAGGAATGTAGTCGCGGATGGGATTCTCGCCCTCGAAGATCTTAAACGAGTAGAGCTTCATCGCCGTGTGGTGGAGGATGTCCGCCCATTTGTCGGCGTTGTGCAGCGCGAAGATGTAAAGCGACCTATCACCATCGTCATTGCCGCCATCCAAGTGTAGCGTCTGCATCTGCTGTCCGTTCGAGCTCCACGAGAGATCCTGCCCCACGCACGTTACTGCTACCCTTGTGTTGTATGGGAACTGATTGGGCTCGCTTAACTTCGAGTAGAGCGATCGATCATAGCCCACTCTCGCGCTCGCACCATTATCGACCGCCAAGAATGCCAAACAGTGAGAATTGGGTTCATGCCACGCCGCAGCACGCGCACCGAAAGCGAAATGCCAGTCGCCGCTCGAATTGTCCGCGTTCACATTCAACTCGCACACGATCTTCGTGGTTGTCTTGTGGGTGTATTCCGTGTCGATAAATTCCTGCCCGTGCGACTCAATGGACGCAATTTGGCGAGCGATCGTCTCATCCGCCGAGAGGTTAACTTCGCCCGTCGTGCAGGAAACGTGAATGTTCGTTCCTCCTACATAGAAGTAACCATCCGCGCCGGTAACTTCGAGCCCTACTGGCGTGGTCGAACTGGTAAGCCCCTTCAGCGTGAAGTCCCTTACTGTCTCGACCGTCTGACCATTTACGGTGTAGCGAACTTTCGTTACCTTGTCGCCAAGCGTGAAGGTAACGGAGTAGGAACCGGCCACTGTGGCGTCGCCCTTGCTTAGATCAACGGACGCTACCGCCACGCCATTGATGGCAATTTTATCGTAAACCGCTGGCGGCAACCAAAGCTGAACCGTGCCATTTACCGCCACGATGCCCGATGTGCCAAACTCCTTCGGTAGCCCCGTAATCTCAAGTTCGCCCGCCGCGCCGATGTTTGTGAGGGTAAGTCGATTCATCGCGACGGCTGGATCCCACGAGTTATAGGGGTGCCAATCCTTGCAGCGGTTCACCGTATTTATCGACCCGCCATCAAAGAATACGTGCTGATAAAGGCTTCCGCAAGAGATATCCGCCGTGCCGCCAGTAATCCGCATCTTTCCTGGGCCCGCCCACTCGAAATCAATCTTGCACCTATCAAAAGTTACCTCGATATCGTAGAGCGGCGCGATGGAAATCGTCTCGTTGCCATTCTCGCCCGAAAATTCGTAAGGCCCTTCGCCCGTCAGCGTAAGCCGCCGCGTCACTGGGTCGAACGCCCAATCATCGCCCCAGCATGTATAGATATCCGTGCCGTTCACCTTCAGCGATGGACGCCGCTCGGATATGCTGGCGGTGGTGGTATCGTCCGCAATCGTTGCGGATTCGCCCACGATGAGCTTACCGCTCGCGCCGCTACCCGCGCCCGCGCGACCACCCGCGCCGCCGAAACCTCCATGAAGCCCTTTCTCGGTTATAATCCGCAAGAATTCCCCGCCCGTATCGCCATCGCCCAAGTTGCGCCCATCCGCGCCAATCACATCGCTTAAGCCACCCTTGCCGCCATAGCCATTGCCGTCGCGAAGAAAAGCAAATACAGTACTAACGATGTTAAGGACCAAGTTATGATAAGTGGTCGCGCCCGAGCCGCCGCCGCCACCACCGCCGCCGCCAGAGCCGCCGCCGCCAGCGAGTGCGAATGATGGAAGCGTCCCCGCGCCTCCGCCACCTCCGCCGCCGCCAGCGGAGGCCGAATAGACTATGGAAAACAACTTGTCTGAAGGACTTAAAAAGACCGGAAGATTCAGTCCGCTGCCGCCCGCGCCGCCGATGCTCTTGATCCCCAGTAAATCGCCAACGAGAAGGCCATTATCCGCTACCGTTCCCGCCTCGGCGCTCACCTCGACCTCGCCGAGTATCGTCACATCGCCAGACTTGCAGCCCACTGCGCCATTGCCGCCCGCCGCGCCATCCACGCCAACCGCATGGAAGCTGCCTTTATCGTCCCAGTTCTTTCCAACACTCGCGCCTTTTACGCCGCCGTAGCCGCCATTGCCGCCCCTGCCGCCGATGCCCGCGCCCGCGCCGCCGCCGCCTTCGCCGCCCCAGCCGCCGCTGCCGCTGTAGAACATGAGATTTTTCTCGTTCGTCTGCGTGCCCGAGGGGATGCGATTCTCGCCATTCTGCGACCAAATTTCACCGGCCGCGCCGGCTGCGCCATCTAAACCCTTCGCCGCAGCTCCGCCCTTCGCCGCGAGCGAACCCGCGCCGCAAATTACGAGCGTCGCGCCGGGCACTACCTCGATGCCCGCGCCCGCGCCGACCCAACCCGCCGCATCGCCGCCAGTAAGCTCTACATCAATATCCTCGGGAATCTCTAAATATGATGTTCCCGCGCCCGCGAACGAGATCGCGCTCGCCCCCTTCGGCGCCTCGAACGAAACGCTTTTCGTGAAGCGCACGCGACAGGGCTTCGTGAACCGCACCGGCATCGCCAAGGTGCCAATATCGTAAGGAGCATCCAATTGATCGTAGTCAATCGTCACGACGGGCGATAGGAACGCGCCCTGACCCTGATTGGCGAAAAACTTGCCCGTCTTGAGATCGAAAAGCCCAACCTCCTTCTCGCCATCCTCAATCTTTATGACCGGCGTGAATGAGCGAACGAGCGTCTCCCCATCGTAGATGTCAAAGGAATAAAGCTTCACCGAAGCGCCCACCCCCTCTGGCACCAGAAGATCCGCCGCAACTTGCACTTCGCCAACATCGGCACAGTTCGCATCGAAAATGAAGAGGTTGTCTCGTCCATTGTTCGCCTCGCCTTGCCGAAAAATGCGTATGCTATCCGTCGGCGTGCTGAACACGACGCTCTCGCCCTTGAAGGTGAGCTGCAGGCGCGTATCGAAGAACTTCAAATCACAATCTTCGCCAGAATACGATTCAGCGACCTTCGCGCCAAGATAGGCGAAGCGACGCCTCTCGCCATCACGATAGATTTCCGCCGAAAAGTTGTCAAACCGGCGTTTCAAATTGTGGGCACCAAAAAGAACAACTTGATTGTGCTGCGAAGACCAGTCCTTGTTTAGTGCTACCTCGCAGATGATCTTCGTGTTCGGCGTATGGACATAGCCAGTATCGATATACTGCAAGCCAGTCGATTCGATGTATTCAATCGGAACGAATGTCCGCCCTTCATTGTCCGTCCAAGGACGAATGTTCGAGCCGCCCTCGCCGTAGGTGTAGGACGATTTAAGGATGAACTTTCCATCGCCGCCCATCGGGCCTACTTGGCCTGGCGTGCCTGACGCGCCACCGATGTAGTTACTCCTCTCCTCCATGCTGTTTACATTAGCGGTAATTTCGTGCGAATATCCCTTATAGTATGTCGTAAATTTGAGATTCATCGTTCCGCTGCGCGTCGCGCCAGCCGCGCCGCCCGCACCGCTCGCGCCGGGCTTGACGGTGTCCTTGGGCTTGCCAGTCCTGCTCTCAGTAACAGTGTCTTTCGTCGACCCCGAAGCCGTGGAATCCACGCCATCAGCTCCTTTTTCAGCGCCCGCGCCACCGATGCCGGGATAGCCGGACCACCGATACGGCTTCATGTCCGCGCCGTCAGCGCAATCATCGCCCGAGCCGCTGCCGCCCGAACCGCCGCCGCCGCCGCCGCCCGCGCCAGCACCGATGCCGAGCGCGGAAAGT
>CALCDB010000009.1 GCA_937901395.1 uncultured Verrucomicrobiota bacterium | reverse complement strand
CTGCGAATTGAAGCGGCTCTTGAACTCTCAACCTCTCAACTCCTCAACCTCTCAACGGTTCCAGCGAGAGCTGGAACCCTGCACGACGGAGGAGTTTCCGCGTCCTGCTCCGCGTCCGCACAATTCGGCGCTCAAGAAGAGCGTGCTGAATTTACTCGGTTATCGAACTCCTCCTTGGCAGGCGGCGCTTCGGGATTTCGTGAAGGAAGAATTTCCGCAATGAAGTTTAATCCGCTAAAGTACATACGAGAGACGGCCCCGAAGGAAACCCCCGAGGTGTCGGAGGCGGAGAAGTATTGGCAGGAAGCGCGTGCGCTCATCCATAATTACGTACCCGATGAGATTCAGGATGCAAAGTATCTCAGCCTATTGGTACAGGCGGCGCATTTGGGGCATTTGGAGGCGCTAAGCAAGCTTGCGGAATATGCGCGGCGCAAGCATAGGATAGTAGAGGAATATTATTGGGTTACGCGCATGGCGCTATTTGGTAGCGTTGAGGCGGGTAGGCGTCTACCAAGCTTGCGCAACGATTGGAAGATGTTGGGCTGTCCCGGGGAATATGAGAACACTTGGCCTGGGTATATGAATATGCAAGGCTCGTTTGCGCGTGCGGTATTGCGCTTGCAGAGCGGCATAGAAGTTCCGATGGCGCGCAAGCGCTTGAATGAGTTGGCGCAATTAGGTTGCGAAGATGCACAACAATTCATAGCCGCAAGGAACGAGAAGTTTGTAAAATGATGCCAAAAAATGTTATAATACGCTCAACGATTGGAGATAAATAGCATGGGATGGTTTGAAAAGAAAACGAATACGGTTAAGATACCGTCAGCGAAAGCGCTTTGGGCGATATGCCCGAAGTGTGGTAGCCACTTCGAGAAGTCCGCGTGGAAGGCGAATAACGCGATATGTCCGAAATGCAATTATCATGGACGTTTGTTGGTGCGTGAGCGAATTGCGCAGATAGCCGATGCGGGGACATTCGCGGAGGCGTTTAGGGAGATTAGCTATTCCGATCATTTGCAGTTCAAAGATGCGACGGGTGCGTATAAGGATAAAGTTGAGTCTACGATTGCGAAGAGCGGGGAGACGGAGTCGATTGTAGTTGGCGTCTGCGAGATTGGTGGACATCGGGCGATGTTGGGGGTAATGGATTTTTCGTTCATGGGCGGCAGTTTGGGCACTGGCACTGGCGAGCGTATCGCGAGGGCGTGCGAACAGGCGATAGCGGAGAAGTTGCCGCTTGTGTTGTTCTCGGCGTCAGGCGGGGCGCGTATGCACGAGGGGATACTTTCGCTGATGCAGATGGCGAAGACCTCGGCGGCGATTGCGCGGCTCAAGGAGGCGGGGCTACCATATATTTCGGTTTTGACGGATCCGACGACCGGCGGGGTATCGGCCTCGTATGCGATGCTTGGGGATATCAACATCACGGAGCCGCGTGCTTTGATTGGCTTCGCGGGTAGGAGAGTAATCGAGAACACCATTCACCAGAAGTTGCCGGATGATTTTCAGTCGGCGGAATATTTGGAGAAGCACGGCTTCATCGATAAGATCGTGGAGCGGCGGGAGTTGAAGGGCTTTATCGCGAAGATGCTTGAGTATTGGGGGTTTTAATCATGGCGAAAAAGACAGCAATGGATTGTGTAAAACTTGCGCGCGACCCGAAGCGTCCGCACTTGAACGATTTCATCCGCTATATCTGTGAAGACTTTGTGGAGTTGCATGGTGATCGGTTGGTGAAGGATGATCGCGGTTTGATAGGTGGGTTTGGCAAGATCGATGGCGAGAAGGTCTTGGTTTTAGGTCATCATAAAGGCGAGAGCGTAGAGGAGAATCTGGAAGCTAATTTTGGGATGGCGAATCCAGATGGTTATCGCAAGGCGATGCGGCTCGCGAAATTAGCGGAGAAGTTTCATTTGCCAATCGTCACCTTCGTGGATACTCCCGGGGCGTATCCTGGCAAGGAAGCGGAGGAGCGCGGGCAGGCGGAGGCGATTGCGAAGTCGTTGGAGTTCTTCTCGCGTTTATCAACGCCCATCGTGGTAGTGATTACGGGCGAAGGCGGTTCTGGCGGAGCCTTGGCGATTGCGGTAGGGGATAAGATTTTAATGATGGAGAATGCGGTATATTCGGTGATTTCGCCCGAAGGTTGCGCGGGGATACTTTGGCGCGACGGGAGCAAGGCGCCGGAAGCGGCGGCGGCGCTCAAGATTACCGCATCGGACTTGAAGCAACTTGGAGCCATTGACGAAATCGTCAAGGAGCCGAAGGGTGGTGCGCAGCAGGATCATGCGGCGGCCGCGAAGAATGTGAAGCAGGCGATTCTCAAGGCGCTCAAGGCCTTAAAGACTCTTTCCGCGGAAGAACTCATCGAACAGCGCTACGCCAAGTTACGCGCATTGGGGAATTTCTACAAGTAAGCGATGGCGAAGGTAAAGCTAACCAAGACCGAACTCAAGGCGCAGACGGATGCGTTGAAGCGCTTTCAGAGGTTTTTGCCGATGTTGCAATTGAAGAAGCAGCAGCTGCAGGGCGAGATTGCCGGCATAACCGCGAAGGCGGAGGCGACACGGGCGCGGGAGGCGGCGGTTCGCGAGGACTTGAACCATTGGGTTGGGCTGTTCGCGACGGATGAACAGTTATTGGCGGGGCTCGTGAAGGTAAAGAGCATCAATACCGGCACGGCGAATATCGCGGGCGTGGCGATACCCACGTTCGATTCGATCGAGACGGAAGTAAAGAGCGTGGATCTTTGGGCGACGCCAGCTTGGGTGGATGCGGCGATAAAGACGACGACGGAAGTATTATCGCTTCAATGCGAGCGTTCGATTTACGAGGAGCAGAGGCGTTTAGTAAGCGAGGAGCTGCAACAGACGAGTCAGCGAGTGAATTTATTCGAGAAGGTGAAGATACCCGAATGCAAGGAGGCGATTCGAGTAATCAAGATCGCGCTTGGCGATGAACAGACGGCGGCGGTTACGCGGGGGAAGATTGCCAAATCGCGGGTGCCAGAAAGCGAGGATGCATGATAGTAAAGATGCGTCATCTTGATCTCGTCTGCGTCGCCGCGGATCGCGAGGCGACGCTTGAGAAGTTGCGGAGTTTGGGCGCGGTGCATCTTGATCTTGCATCGGCGCAAGGTCTTGAGGTAGCTGAGGCGCGTGGCACGCTCGCCGAGGCGGAACGGGCGGTGCGCTTGATTACCAAAGCGCGCGGCAAGGAAAAGCGCGAAAGCATTGAGATTCGTCCAATGTCAGTTGCGAGGGCGTTGGAACTGGAGGCGGATCGCGATACTTTGATCGCGGAGCGAGATCGCTTGGAGCGTGAGATCAAGCGTTATCGCGAATATGGAGATTTTGATCCGGCATTGGCGAAGGCGTTGCTTGCGAAGGCGCCGGAGTTGCAGGAGCTTTTACCAGAGCGATTGCCGGAGTTGCGGCTTTCGAAGTTGGAAGAGAAGTTCGAGCGAGTGAAGAATCGCATAAACATCGATACGGCGCGTCTCGCGAGTGGCGATGAGCGGCTCATCATGCGAGAATTCCCTGCGCTCGTGGATAGGATGGCGTTCGCGCAGGCGAAGGAGTTGCTCGCTTCGCGCGGGAGTATCGCGGTAATCTCGGGTTGGCTACCTACTACCTTGGAATCGCGGCTCCTATCGGTAACCAAGGCGAATGGATGGGGCGTATTACTGCGCGATAGCGAGGTCGGCGAGACGCCGCCAACGCTAATCGAGCCGCCGAAGCTGTTTCGTCCGGTTCGCGCGCTCTTCAATGGGCTTGGGATTGCGCCAAATTACGATGAGTCGGATGTGTCGATACCATTCTTCTGTTATTTCTCATTGTTCTTTGCGATGCTGGTTGGGGATGGCGCGTATGGCGCGATTTTCTTGGTGGGCACCTTGCTGTTGCGCAAGAAGCTCCCGAAAGCGTGGTTCATATTGCTATTGGTATTTTCGCTTGCGACGATTGGCTGGGGAACGCTGAGCAACGCGTGGTTCGGGGCGAGCATACCCTATTGCGATAATTGGCCGACAGTGAAGTGGCTTTCGGGTGCGGGCGCGCCAACCGGCCATGAATATGATAACATGATGTTCCTGTGCTTCACGATTGGCGTATCGCATCTAATGTTGGCGCGGCTATGGAATGGGTTTTCGCGCATCAATGATATTTCTTGCCTAAAGGAGTTCGGTTGGGCGGGAATAGTGCTTTTCATGTACATATTAACCAATTCCATCGTTGGTATTTTCGCTACGATTCCAATGTGGGCTTATTACATGTTGGGCGTATCGTTCGTTACGGTATTCTTCAGCGTGAAGGGGATAGATAAGGGGATGCTGTTCTTGAATGCGATGTCGGTATTGGGCGATATCATCTCGTATGTGCGTCTCTTCGCGGTGGGGTTGGCGTCCTTAAAGGTAGCGGAGAATTTCAATATGATGGCGCTGAATCTGGGGTTGCCGATTTGGATAAAGTGGTTGCCGTTAGCGTTGATCTTATTGATTGGTCATGGGCTGAACTTGGCGATGGCGGGGTTATCGGTATTGGTGCATGCGGTGCGACTTAACACCTTGGAGTTTTCTAATCACAAGGGCATAAGCTGGGCTGGCTATGCCTTTAAACCGTTCACAAAAACAAAGGAGAAAAGATAATGGATCCGATGATTATCGCGGGCGCGATTGCCTGCTTGGGTTTGAGCGCCACAGGTTCGGCGTTTGGTACGGGGTTTGCCGCGTCGGCGGCGATTGGCGCATGGAAGAAGTGCTATGCGGCGAACAAGCCGGCGCCATTCATCCTATTGGGTCTCGTGGGCGCGCCGATTACGCAGACGCTCTATGGAATGATTCTCATGTTCATCATGTTGGGCAAGACAGGCTCGACGGCGGGGAGCGGCTTGGCGTGTCTCTTGCTGGGCATTTTCGCTGGCTTGGGAATTGGCTTTTCGGCGCTTTTCCAGGGGCACGCGGCGGCGGCCGGTTG
>CALCDB010000008.1 GCA_937901395.1 uncultured Verrucomicrobiota bacterium | reverse complement strand
TTCTTCCAAACTTCCTGACGTTGCGCCCCACAGGTGTTTACCTTGCATGCATGCTTGATGCAGAACTTGCCCCCTACCAATCGCTCATGGTTGCAGAAAAACACATCAACGCCTTGTTCATCGCTGAGCTCGTTGGTGAAACCCCAGTTTATGTCGTCCGCCTGACTTCTGGCAAGCTGGCGATTGCAAATGTGCTTCTTGCAGTATTTGGCTACATACCGCTTCTGCTTATCGCGCTCCTGATTGCGCGAATTCCCGCCCCCGAACATCATCCGCTGCGCAGGCGTCGCCCATTTGGGACGTTGCAAAACCGCGACCATCTGATTGCAGCCATACGATGCGCATTTATGGCGCGCACAGAAATTCGCGCCCTCCTCCGCCATATCAGTGCAGGGCTCTCCTGCGAATTTGCACTTCGTTCGAGCCGCCTCAACCGAAAATGCCGAGCATATCGCCAATGCCGAAACTATTATCATCCTCTTCATATAACTTCTCCCTTCGCTTGCCTCGATTACAAGAGATTACGTTGAATCTTGCCCGAAACCGTCTTCGGTAGTTCATCCTTGAATACCACGATTCGCGGATACTTATACGGCGCGGTATGCTTCTTGACGTACTCCTGAACCTCTTTCTTCAGATCTTCCGTGGGTTCCTTGCCCTTCACCAACTTGATCGTCGCCTTTACTACCTGCCCGCGCACTGGATCCGGCGCCGCCGATACCCCGCACTCGACTACGTATGGAAGCTCCATTATCACATTCTCAATTTCAAATGGACCAATCCGATAGCCCGAAGACTTGATTACGTCATCCGCCCTTCCTACGTAGTGGTAATATCCGTCTTCATCCTTCCACGCCAAATCGCCCGTATGATACATGCCGAAGCGCCAAGCGAAATCGGACTTCTCTTCGTCCTTATAATAGCCGATGAAAATCCCTGGGTGTGGATGTTCGCGTGGTGTGCGAACGACGATTTCTCCATGTTCGCCAGCCGGAACCGGCTTGCCGTTCTCATCCACCAAGTCAACGCCATAATCGGGTATCGGTTTGCCCATCGAGCCGGGCTTGAGCTGATCGCCCAGCAAATTGCCAAGCGCGCATGTCGTCTCGGATTGTCCAAAGCCCTCATGTATCTTAAGCCCCGTGGACTTCTCGAACTGCAAAAACACCTCCGGGTTCAGCGCCTCTCCCGCGGTAGTGGCATGATGCACGGAACTGAAATCGTATTTCGAGATGTCTTCCTTGATGAGCATTCGATACATCGTAGGCGGAGCGCAAAATGTTGTAATCTTGTACTTCGCGAACATCGGCAGAATCTGCTCCGCATGAAAACGCGCGAAATCATACACGAACAACCCGCCCTCGCACATCCACTGTCCGTAAAGCTTGCCCCACAATGCCTTCGCCCAACCCGTCTCCGATATCGTAAAATGCAGTCCATCGCGTTCGACTTGATGCCAATACTTCGCCGTCACGAAATGGCCAAGCGCATATTGATAGCAGTGGAGCGCCATCTTCGGATATCCCGTCGTGCCGCTAGTGAAGAACATCAACATCGGGTCTTGCCCGCCAGGCGCATCGGATTGCCGCCCGAACACCCGCGAATACCCCGTGAACTCACGATCAAACGTATGCCAAGCATCCCGCTCGCCATTGACGATGAACTTAAGTATACTCCGGCCTATTTCCTTCTCCGCCAATTCGGCTTGATGCGCGACATCGCCATCCACCGTGCATACCAACGCCTTTACGTTCGCAGCCTTGAACCGATAGGTGAAATCGTGCACCAATAATTGACTCGTCGCTGGTATCACAATCGCGCCAATCTTATGTAGCGCTAAAATCGTCGGCCAAAATTGATAATGCCGCTTCATTACCAACATTACCTTATCGCCGCGCTCCACGCCCATCGAGAGGAAGTAATTGGCGATCTGATTCGACATATCCGCGATGTCCTTGAAGGTAAAGTGCCGCTCCGTAAGATCGTCGGCGATATGTAGCATCGCCAGCTTATCGGGATACTTCTTCGCAATCGCATCTACGATATCAAAGGCGAAATTAAACCGTTCTATATTCTTGAAATGCACATGCTTTAGACAACCTCGCTCATCCTCTTCCGTCTCAATGAACTTCTGCACGATGAGCTTGGTCTTATCGGTTTTCGGACGAATCGTCTCCAACCCCAAATGAGAATCGCCATCCGCCCCAGCCATTACCATCGCTATGAAAGTAAGCCCGCGCTCATCCGCTGCCACCATCCCATGCGGCGTCGACGACTTGTAGAAAATAGAATCGCCCTCTTGCAATATTTCGGTATGTTCGCCAACTTGTATCTTCATCGCCCCCTTAAGGACGATATCGAATTCCTGCCCCGCATGCGTAGTCGTGTGAATCGGTTGTTCCAATAGCGCCTTATCAAACTTGTAAGTAACCCAATATGGCGTTCCCAGACGATTCTCGAACATCGCCGCCTGATTGCGAATTTCCATGTGCGATTCATGCGCAGTTAATGGACCTTGCCCCGCTCGAGTTACCAAATACCCAGAAAGATGCGCGGAATGCCCCTCCAACAACGCATTGATATCCACACCAAATGCAATCGCGCATTGATGAAGAAAGTTAAAGGTTGGATCGGACTTCCCGGCTTCAACGCGAGCATACTCATCTTCGCTCACTCCCGTCAGCTTCGCCATATACTCAACCGAGTAGCCGATTATCTCACGCATCTCGCGAATGCGCGCCGCCATCTCTTGCAATTTTTCCGTCATCTCCATAAAAGACTGCGTATTATATCAAATTTTTCTCTTTAGCGACGTCGAGGCGCTACATGAATCGCCGTTCCCAACCAACTCTCGCACGCCTCCAAGATGCCCTCTGCCAAGGTTGGATGCGAATGCACTAATGATGCGACGTCCGAAACCGATAGTCCTTTGCGAATCGCCAATGCCAACTCTCCTACCAAGTCGGATGCGTGTGGACACATCAATTGCGCTCCCACCAATTTCCCTGTCGCCGTCTCCGCCACGACCTTGATGAAACTACGCTCGGCGAGTTCGATGATCGTCTTGCCATTGCCGCTCATCAGATACTTCGCGCTCTTTACCTCCATCCCTTTCGCTTTCGCTTCATCCTCCGTTACCCCTACTGTAGCAATCTCTGGGTCGGTAAATATGCACCCCGGTATTAAGCTCGTATCCGTCTCGCCCGTCTTCCCCGCCATCGCCTCTACCGCCCGAATCGCATACGCGCTCGCCGCATGCGCCAATTGCACATCGCCTTTCGCGATGTCTCCTACCGCCCAAATTCCAGCCACCGAAGTTTGATGATTCTCGTCGACTACGAACTGACCTCTCTCTATTGCCAACCCTACTTGCTCATCCGCGAGATTCATCGCATTCCCACGCCGCCCAATCGCCACCAATACCGCCTGCGAGCTTACTTCTTCCGCCGCGCCTTCTTTCGTCGTAAAGCTCGTTACCGTCTTGTCGCCTCGCCGCTCAAAGGAACTCACTCTGCAACTCGTGCGTATCGCTACCCCGCGCTTCTTCAATATCATCGAAAGATTCTGCCCGATCTCCTTGTCCACCGTAGCGAGCATCCTATCCAATGCCTCGATTACCGTTACCTTCGCCCCCAATGCCGCGTACATAGAAGCGAATTCCATTCCGATTACTCCCCCGCCTACGATCGTAAGCTCGTTTACGAATTTTCCCGATAGCAACTCATCGCTCGTCCACACTCCCTCCGCGTCGATTCCGGGGATTGGCGGACGTAACGGGCTCGACCCCGCTGCGATTAGGATGTTCTTTACCTCATACTCTTCGCCATTCGCAACAACCTTATTCGCCCCTACGATCTTCGCCTCCGCGCTTACGAGCGTAATCCCATTTGCCTTAAACAATCCCGCGATTCCCATCTGCAATTGCGAAACGACCGCATCCTTGCGCGCAGTCATCGCCGCGAAATCAAAGCCCGGCTTCTCTCCCGTGATTCCTAATGTCGACCAAAGCTTCGCCTCTTCAAGAACATGCGCCGCGCGAAGATATGCCTTCGTTGGTATGCACCCGCGATTAAGACATGTTCCGCCTAATTTGTCGCGCTCGAACACTACTACCTTCATGCCTAATTGCGCCGCCTTGATCGCTCCCACATATCCAGCGGGACCCGCTCCGATAACCGCTAAATCAAAGTTCATTATGCATTCCTCCATTCTTCTATAAAGATTTCTTCTATGCCATCATCCGAAGTCCCCTGCCCCGGAATGGAAAATAACCACTCGTCAGAAGCAAAGCGCCGCTCGTACCCCGCGATCTCCTCTCGCTCTTCCTGCGTCCACTCCTCGCGTTCCATCGCTCCATATTCTTTCGCATAGACGCGCTTGAGCTCGCCGATTAACGCCTCCACGGTCAATGCGGGAGCGATCGATTTTAGGTTTATCGTTCGTGATACGACCGACGCTACCCCATTGCGCGCGAGCTTTATCGGCGCGGGCGTCAGGTATTTCGCGAGCGCCGCCTTGTCTACTTCCAACATGATCGTACCATGATGCAAGCGCCGAAAGCCCTGCTTCAGAAACGCATTGCCCGAAAATTTGCGCCCATCTACTACTAAATCATTTCTCCCCGTCTTCTCCGCCCGTATGCCGAAAGCCGATAATGCCGTCACCACTATGCCCAATTGTCGCGCCACATCATACTCGTGCTCATCCGCAAAAAACGAGAAATTAAGATTCCCCAAATCATGATAGACCGCCCCACCTCCGGAAAGCCGCTTGGCCGCCTTTCCGCCATCCGCCCGCAAGACCTCGACTCTGCACTCCTTGCGGACATCTTGATTCCTTCCACAAACTACAGTGCGGGCATTGCGCCATAAATAAAGGCCGCAATCGCCCGCACTCAATTGACGTAACAAGAACTCTTCTATCGCCTGATTATGATGGACATCAAACCCGTCCGCCTCGACGATAAAACGCCTTGCCACAATCAATTACCGAATGAATACTTCAACACTGGCTGTCGGGCAGCTCGCGTCTCATCCGGTCTCCGTATATACGTGCGCTTTGGAGAAGCGTGCAGCGATTCCGCATCGCTATCCGCCTCCTTAAGAATCTCCAAGAATGCCTGCGCCGCCTCGTCCAGCGTATCTTTCGACTCCGTCTCCGTCGGCTCGATCATCAACGCCTCGTGAACAATCAACGGAAAGTACATCGTCGGCGGATGGATTCCACGATCCAACAACGCTTTCGCCACATCCAAAGCCGATACTCCCTTGTCATGTTTGAGCGCTTCCAACGTGAGCACGAACTCATGCATGCAATGACCCGGAAACGCCGTCTTATACGCGCCTTCCAACAATGCCTTCATGTAATTGGCGTTCAGCACCGCTCCCTCGGCCGCCGCGCGAATTCCTTCCGCGCCCAAGCTCTTCACATACGCAAGCGCTCTCACGATTACCAAGAAGTTGCCATTGAACGCCGTCATTTGCATACGCCGCAGGAATGGCTCCAGAAACTTCTTCGCTCCGCATGGTCCCGATCCCGGGCCGCCGCCGCCGTGTGGCGTCGAGAAGGTCTTGTGCAAATTGAGGTGAATCACATCAAAGCCCATATCGCCAGGCCTGACCTTGCCCATAACCGCGTTCATATTCGCGCCGTCATAATAGCAAAGCCCTCCCGCCTCGTGAACGATCTTCGTGATCTCGAGTATGTTCTTGTCGAAAATGCCAACCGTGTTCGGGTTCGTGAGCATCAAGCCCGCAGTATCCGGCCCCACCGCCTTCTTGAGCGCCTCCAAATCGACGCACCCATCCGCCGCCGATGGAATGTTCACTACCGTGAAGCCGCACATCTTCGCCGATGCCGGATTGGTCCCGTGCGCGCTATCCGGAACGATGATCTTCGTTCGCGTATTCAACTCGCCGCGACTTTCATGATACGCCTTGATCGTCAACAAGCCCGTGAACTCTCCATGCGCACCAGCCGCCGGAGTGAAGTTCATCGCGTCCATTCCGGTAATCTCGCAAAGCCACTTTTCCAATGTGGAAATTACTTCACGACATCCCGCGCTTGATGGCGCGCACTGTAATGGATGGATATCCGTAAAGCCCGGCAACGCCGACAACGCTTCATTGATCTTGGGGTTGTACTTCATCGTGCACGACCCCAATGGATAAAAGCCGGAATTTACGCCATGCACATGCTTGGCGAGTTCGGTGTAATGACGGGAGAGATCGATTTCCGATAATGCCGGCAAGTGCAATTTGCGCTGACGGCGCAAGCTCGCGCTCAATTCGCGCTTCGGCGTGCTTGCGGCCGGCAGAATGCTCTGCACTCTTCCCTCGCGAGAGCGTTCAAACACCAACTTCATTTCGCCACCGCCTTTCTCAAAACCGTAATCAGGTTGTCGATGTCGGCCTTGTCGTTAAGCTCGGTCGCGCACCACAACAAACGATTGTCGTCAAGCCGATATCCGCCCAATATCCCCGCATCCGCGAGAGTATCCAGAAGCGGCCCCGTCGCTACTGGCGAAGTCGTCACGAATTCATGGAAGAACTCTCCCTTGTCTTCGTGCGTAAAGCCTACTTTCGCAAGCTCGTCGCGAAGATAATGCGCGTTCGCGTAACAACTCTCCGCTACTTGCGTGAGTCCCTTCGTGCCCATCGTCGCCATATATACGCTCGCCGTGAGCGCACAGAGATTTTGATTCGAGCAGATGTTCGAGCTCGCCTTCTCGCGGCGAATGTGCTGTTCACGCGCCTGAAGCGTCAGCACGAACGCGCGATTGCCCGCCGCGTCCACCGTCTCGCCCACGATTCGTCCGGGGAGCTTGCGCATCATCGCGCTCGTCGCCGCCATGAAACCGAGATACGGCCCGCCCCATGCGAGTGGCATCCCGAGCGGCTGTCCTTCGCCGACCGCGATATCCGCTCCGCACTCTCCCGCGCTCTTGATGATCGCCGCCGCGATTGGGTTCACCCCCATCACGAACTTCGCGCCCGATTGATGCGCCGCCTTGCCAATCGCCTCCGCATCTTCGATCGTGCCGTAGAAATCTGGCTGTTGAAGATACACGCATGCGACGTCGGCCCCTAACTTTCCGGCGATGTCTTTCGTCTCCACGCATTCGATCTTCATCCCGTTCCCGAAGGCGTACGTCTTGATTACCGCCAATGCCCGCGGATTGATTCCCGCCGCGACGATCTTCTCCAGCCCGGCCACAAGCGCCTCCGACGACAGTCCCGTCGCGGAATCGGTCACGTCCTGCCGGAACTTGCGCCGCAGATAGTCGGCCTCGTTGGTCAGCGCCGCCTTCGGCAGCGGAGGATCGCTCCAGGTCGTATCCAGGAAGTTCTCCTGCCGCCGCGGCGCCTCCGCCGCAACGCCCATCAGGATCAGCAATGAGAAAGCACACGAAAAAACGCCCCGCATCGCCACCCTCACTCGAAAAGGAATTCGCCAAAGCGTCCTGTCGCCATGCGGACACGGCAAAGGGTCGGACTCCACGCGCATTCGAAGCCGGACGAACAACGCATGAAATTGCCGTAGCGGACATTCTTCACCGGCAACGTGTCGAGCGGAAACTCGCACGTCACCGCAAAGTGGCCGTCCGCGAAGTCCACGCCGACCTTCACGTCCGGAAGTTCGCACTCATGCGAATTCCTATACGTGCCGAACCGTCCGTTCGGCGCAACGAGGAGTTGCACGACGTCGGACTGGGCGTTGCCAAGGAAAATCTCGTAATCGTCACCCGTGCCGTTGAGCCTGTCGGGGATGATCGGATAGTCGATGCCGTCCTCACGCATCTTGACGACGAGGACGTTCCCCTCCTTCCGTGTCATCTTCAG
>CALCDB010000007.1 GCA_937901395.1 uncultured Verrucomicrobiota bacterium | reverse complement strand
ACCGTCCCCGTCGTGTGGTCCTCATGGGGACGCTTGGACGTACGCGCCACAAGCTTCCTCGCCCGTACAGGAACAGGCCGTCCACAAGACACTTTCCCCTTCTGCGCGACGAGCAGTTCACGCGCTCCATGGACATCCATCCAGTAAAGCCCCATCGCATGGTCACGCTCGCGTCCCGCCTTCCGCCCGCGCGGGTTCTGCGCGAGCACCACGCTCTCTTCATTCACCGGATAAGGATAGGCCGAGAGCGCCCCCTGCTGACCGAAGTCCGAGTCTTTACGTACGAACGTCGACTTCCGCAAGGGCGCCACCTGCCAGCACCCTTCTGTCTCTTCACGCCCCGCGCGAGGATCGAAACGCATCAGTTCCCCCGGCTGCCAGGCATGATGCCCCGTACCGATCGCAAAGAAATACGGACTATTCGGCACGGCACGTGCATGGATGATCGTATTCGGGAAGAACGAGACGCGCGAAGTGTTGGAGTTAAAGCAGATCGTGAATGGCATCAAGGACGAGCTACGGGAATATCTGGCGGAAGGCACGGCGGCGGAATTCGTCCGTCAATTGAATCAGCGTCAGCAGGAAGAGCAGCAGATTTACAATCGAGTACGTAATGAATTAGAGGGCAGCGACGATTCGAGACTCTGGGAGGAGCGCAACCATTCGCTTCGCGAGTTGGGGCTTCGGACCATCGCGAAACCGAAGAAGGATAAATAAGCAAGCAGGTAAACTCAAGGAGAGAGAAAAATGGCAAACAGCAAGATAGGCAATGTAATCGGGTTATTAGTATTGGCGGGGGTATGCGTGGCTGGCGGTTGGGTAGCGAGCAGCATGTGGATGGGAGTTCAGATGAAGAAGGGCAAGGAGAAGATGGCGGCGATGGCGGCGGCGGCGAGTCAGGCGCAGACGGTAGCGGTATGCGCGATCGAGAAGCGTGAATACAACTTGCCGGAGAAATACATTGCGCACGCGGAGGCGGTTGCGGAAGTCGATCTATTGCCGCAAGTCGATGGATACATCAGGGAAATCAAGTTCAAGGAAGGCGACATCGTGAAGGAAGGCCAGCTTTTGTATGTGCTGGACGACGAGCGCTATCAGGCGGTGGTAAACCAACGGAAGGCGGATTTGGCGGCGGCCGAGGCCGATGCGCGAAGGGCGAGCAAGTATTTCGAGCGTATGCAGAAGGCGGATGAACGCGGCATCACCCAGCTTGAGCGAGACAACGCGGAGGCCGACGCCGAAAGATCGCGGGCGGCGGTATTGCAGGCGAAGGCGAATCTGGTAGTGGCCGAATACGATCTCAAGAAGGCGAAGGTAGAGGCACCGATTTCCGGGCAGATCGGCAAGACGATCGCGCACGTTGGCGACTATGTTGCGCCATCCAAGGGACCGCTCGCGCACATCATGCAGGTGGATCCGATACGCGTAACGTTCCCGATAACCGACCGCGCGTTCGTTTCGCTGCGCGAGGCGCAAGTCTCGCACAGCTCCAATGATATTCGCATGCGCCTGATACTGCCGAACGGCAGCGAATACAAGGGCGAGGGCAAGTTCGACTTCGACGACAACCAGATGAGCCGCGAAACGGCGACCATCATCATGCGACTCTCATTCGCCAATCCAGATCGCCTGTTGGTTCCGAATACGTACCTTACCTTGCTCACGGATAGCAGGGCGCCGAAGAAAATCAATAGCGTGCCGCAACAGGCGGTGTTCGACTTGACGGGAGGAAACCAGGGGGTATATGTGCTCAACGACGACATGACGGTCGAACAGCGTATAGTAACCACGCTCGAGACCTTCAAGGGCTGGACGCCAATTCTCACTGGGCTCGATGGCACGGAGAAGGTCGTGATCTCGGGAATCTCCAAATTGCGGCCAGGCATGAAAGTAGCGTTGGCGGAGCCGACCTCCAATGACGACATTGACCCAAATTACAAGCGGACGATTGAGGACTAAGCGAAGATGAAACTCGGAATAAGCAAGGCCATAGATGCATTAAAGCCGTTTTCACGCACCTTCGTGGAGAGACCGCGCTTCGCGATGGTAATCGCCATCGTGCTCACCATAGCCGGAGTAATGGCGATATTCAACTTGCCGATTTCGCAATATCCCCGCCTTACTCCGCCTACGATTTCGGTAAGCTACAACTATCCGGGCGCGAACGCCAAGGAAGTAATGAGCACGATTGCGATGCCGATCGAGGATGAGGTAAACGGCGTCGATGACATGCTTTACATGACGGGTTCGTGTTCCGACGACGGCAGTTATCAGCTGACGGTTTCGTTCGAGGTGGAGAGCGACCGCGATATGGACATGGTCAAGGTTCAGAATCGCGTGGCGCAAGCCGAGGCGAAATTACCAAGCGAGGCGAAGCAGCTGGGCGGGCGTATTCGCGCGCAAAGCGAGGATCAGCTCGGCTTCATTTCGTTCCACTCACCCAAGGGCACGATGACATCGCAGCAGATTTCCGACTACATCTATGGAAACATTCAACCCGTGTTGTTGCGTGTTCCCGGGGTTGGCGACGCTACGGTGTACGGTCCGCGACTTTCGATGCGCGTGTGGCTCGATCCACAGCGTATGGCAGCGCAGGGAATGAACTCCGAAGAAGTAATCGCTGCGGTAACGCGTCAGAACGTGCAGGCCTCGCTCGGCAAGATCGGCGCGAGCCCGATGCCAGAACATGCGGCCAAGACTTATACGCTTGTTTCCAAGGGACGCTTGATGAGTCCGGAAGAGTTCAATGAAATTGTTGTTCGGCGTGATGATCAAGGCGGAGTGGTGCGTCTCAAAGATGTCGCTCGCATTGAGATTGGCAGAGATAATTACATGTTTGCCTCGCTCTATAATGGACGGAATGCGGTTTCGGTAGCATTGCAACAGAAGCCAGGCGCGAATGCGATTGCGACGATGGATGAGATTTATAGGGTAATGGAGGATTTGGAAAAGACGTTTCCCGAAGATTTCAAGGGGATCGTACCATACGACGCGACCGATTACGTGAGAATATGCATCCAAGAAATCGTAATGACGCTCGTCATTACATTCTTATTGGTAGTATTCGTATGTTATCTCTTTTTGCAAGATTGGCGCGCCACGTTGATACCATGCTTGACGATTCCAGTGTCGATTTGCTCGACCTTCATTTTGATGGCGATATTGGGATACACGATCAACCTGCTTACGCTATTCGGTTTGGTGCTTTCGATTGGCGTAGTAGTTGACGATTGCATCGTAGTGGTCGAGCGTGTGCAATATCTCATAGAGACGCGCGGCTTGAATTCGAAGGAGGCGACGATTCAGGCGATGGCGGACGTGACTTCGGCGGTAATCGCCACCACGCTGGTATTGCTCGGCATCTTCGTGCCAGTCGGCTTTATGAGCGGAATCACGGGGCGCATCTACCAGCAATTCTCGATTACGCTATCGGCGGCAGTGTGCTTCTCGACCGTATGCGCGCTTACGCTCGCACCGGCGCTCACTTCGTTGTTGTTGCGCGAGTCGCGTCCATTCAAGCGCGGACCATTCGCGTGGTTCAACTGGTGCGTCGAGCACTTCAAGGGATTCTTCGTGAAGTGCGCGAAGGCATTGGCTTCGCGACTGTTCCTTACATTCCTGTTGTTGCTGCTGACGATATTGCTTACGCTCAATTTCTTCATGGGAGCGGAGACGAGCTTCCTGCCAGAGGAAGATCAGCGCGTGGTGTTCGTGCAGTTGGAAATGCCAGAAGGCACCGCGCGCGACCGCACCTGCGACGTGGCGGTAAGAGCGGTAGAGCTGATGCGGCAGATTCCGGAGGTAAATAGCGTAATTTCCATCACTGGCTTCTCGCCAATGGGCGGAAGAGGCGAGAATTTAAGCTTCTTGGTAGCGGACTTGAAGGATTGGTCGGAGCGGCCAAATCCAGAACAGCATGCATTGCGGATGACGAATAAGATTCAGGCGATGCTGCAGACAATTCCCGAACCGAAGTGGAATGTGTTCATGCCGCCAGCGATTCCCGGGCTTGGACTCGCAAATGGCATTTGTTTCCATCTGCTCAACAAGGTCGATACCGATCCGCAGACTTTGGATAATGCGCTCAACATCCTAATGCCGAAGCTAAGCGCCAAGAGCAATGTGATGATGGCGATGACGGGCTTTAACGCGAAGACCCCGAAGTTGTATTTCAACCTCGATCGCGTGAAAGCGGAGATGCTCAAGGTTCCAGTGGCGACGGTATATTCCACATTGCAGAACTATCTGGGCTCGCGTTATGTGAATGACATCAACCTCGGGACGCAGGTGAATCGGGTAACGGTGCAATCCGACGTAGGCGGAAGATCCTCGCCGGAGGATGTGGCGCGGCTTTACGTGCGCAGCGAAAACGGCAATATGGTTCCGATCGGTTCGCTCGGTACCATTAATCGTGAATTGGGACCGAGAACCGTAGCTACGCGAGACAAGTACACGGGGGCGATGGTGACGGTGATTCCAAAGCCCGGCGTCGCGACCGGCACGGTAATGCAGGAGATCAAGGAGCTTTGTCGCACGGAATTGCCGAAGGGATTCGATATCGCTTGGACGGGCATCTCGTATCAGGAAGCGCGCAACGAGGGCACTGCGGCTCCGCTCATCTTGCTCGCGGTAATCTTCGGTTATCTCTTCTTGGTGGCGCAATATGAATCTTGGACGATTCCATTGCCGGTAATGCTTTCGATTTTCGTGGCGGTATTGGGCGCATTGCTGGGGTTGAGGTATTGGGGCATACTCACGACGGGCGCGCCATTCTCGCTATCGGTATACGCGCAGCTCGGGTTGGTTTTGCTGGTAGGCCTCGCCTCGAAGAACGCGATCTTAATCGTTGAATTCGCGAAGGACAAGCACGAGAAGGAAGGGCTGAGCATCGTCGATTCCGCGGGAGTGGCGGCGGGAGAACGTCTAAGGGCGCTATTGATGACCGCGCTCACGACATTACTCGGTACGCTCCCGATGATGATCGCCACGGGAGCTGGAGCCGCGAGCAGAAATCACATCGGAACGACGGAATTTTTCGGGATGCTATTCTCGGTAGTATTTGGTATACTCTTGGTGCCTGGTCTTTACGCCTTATTCCAGACATGGCGTGAATGGGTGAAATCGCTATTTGCAAAAAAGGAAGGAAAGATAGATTAAGATGAAAAGGTTTGAAATTAGATTAATCGCGGCGTGGTCGTTGGCGTTGATCGTAGGTTGCGCGATGCTACCTTCGGTAGGGCCGAACTACGAGGAGCCGAAGTTTGATTTTCCAGAGTACAAGATGCCAGATGCGGGCAAGCCGACCACCAATCTGAATGAGAATTGCACCTACGAGGTAGCGAAGGGCAAGGAAGATGATCGCATACCGGTTTCCAAGAGCGAGCTCAAGGAATGGTGGAAGCGCTTTGATGATCCAGTGTTGACGGAGTTGATAGAGAGCGGGCTTACCAACAACCTCGGCTTCAAGATGGCGCAAAGCAAGCTTTCGGCCAGCGAATACGAGCTTTTGGGTTCGTATGCGGCCTTCTTGCCGAAGTTCGACATTGGCGGCGGTTGGATGCGGTCGTGGAACAACGTCAATACGAGCAAGGGGAGCGACTCCAACGGCTTCAACTACAATATTCAGAATGTCGCGCTTGATGGTAATTGGGAGATCGATATATTCGGGGGGAATCGTCGCCTTACTGAGGCAGCGATAGCGAGGTGCCAAGCGGCGCGTTGGACGGTCTCGGACGCATGGGTAGCGCTTGTTTCGCAAATTGGTTCCGAATATGTGAACTTACGCACGACGCAGGAGCGCATAGAAGTAGCGCGCATCAACCTTCGTTTGCAGTCCGAGACGTACGAGATTCTCAAGTCGAGGCTCAAATCCGGCATAGGCGATGAATTGGCGGTAAATCAATGCGCATATATCGTGGAAGAGACTCGTGCGCGCATACCGCAGTTGTTGGCCGAGGAAGAACGCCTAAAGAACACGCTCGCGATTCTCGCTGGTGTGGTTCCCGGGGCGTTGGGTGAAAAGCTGAAGCCATTGAAGACGCCATGCAAGATGCCGATTCCGCATAAGGTAGCAGAGCTTAAGCTCGATACATTGCGGTCGAGACCAGATGTGAAGATAGTCGAGCGCAATCTCGCAGCGCAGACCGCAGCGATCGGCGTGGCCAAGTCGGCATGGTTCCCGAAACTCTTCATCACCGGATCGGTTGGGATGGAATCGAAGAATCGCACGCGTTTATTTTCAAGGGATTCGTTTTTCGCCACGCTGGGTCCGTCGGTAAGTTGGCCGATTTTCCAGGGAGGGGCGATTTACGCGAACGTGCGGGCGACGGAAGCCAAGGTAGAGGCGGCGGCGCTTGAATACGAACATGCGCTTGAAACCGCATACGGACAGGTTCGCGATGCATATTTCGCATACACCCAGGAGTATCATCGCAATCAATCGCTGTCGGAGGCGGTAAAGGCGGCGACATCCGCAGTCGCCATTTCCAGAGACTTGTATACGAATGGATTGCGGGACTTCAACAACGTCTTGGATGCGCAGCGTTCGCGTCTGCAATTGGAGGAGCAGTTCGTGATCTCTCGCGGACAAGTGGCATTGGATTTGATTTCGCTCTACAAGTCGTTAGGCGGAGGCCTTGCATTGCCGGAAGAGGCAGAAGCCGGCAACAAATGAGGGTTGTCCATATAGCACAGCAGGGGTGAATTTTGGTATAATACGCACATATGGCAGAAAAGATAGCAGTGTATCCGGGAACGTTTGATCCAATGACATTGGGTCATTTCGACCTAATTGTGCGTTCCGCGAAATTATACGATAAGGTAATCGTAGCGGTTGCGGCCACGAGCAAGAAGCAGGGGGCGTTGTTTAACGCGAAAGACCGCGTGGCGATGATTCGCGAGGATATAGAGAAGGCGGGGCTAAAGCAGGTAGAGGTAAAGTTGTTGGATTGCCTATTGGTTGAGTTCTGTCGCCGAGAAAGAGCGAGGGTGGTGATTCGCGGGGTTCGGGTATATAGCGATTTCGAATATGAATTCCAGATGGCGCTTACGAACAGGCGGATGGCACCGGAAATTGAGACCTTATTCATGATGCCAAGCGAGAATCTGGCGTATGTGACGGCTTCCACGGTTAGGGAGATCGCATCGTATCGCGGGGATACAGCGCCATTCGTGACGGCAGCAGTGGAGAAGCGCTTGCTCAAGAAGATGAAGAGGCGGGCGTAAGTTGGGTATATGGATGCCAAGTTGACAGTTGACGTTCAAAGGTTGGATCCCGCCGGAGAAGATTTCGAGGGAGAGGTTGAGTGCGTTGATCTTGATGAGGATTTCGTCAAGTCATTCGGGGGCGTTAGATATCAGTTGAACGCGCAACTCTTTGGATCGGAGTTATTGGTAAGGGGGCGCTTGGAGCAAGATTTCAGCTTGGTATGTTCACGGTGCGGAAAGGATTTCGACGACACCGTGAAGGTCGACGATTTTGTCACTTCGATCGAAGTCGACGAAAAATCGCAGGAGGTCGATTTGACTGCCGAAGCAAGAGAGTGTATAATACTCACATTACCGACATACCCGGTATGTGACGAGGCGTGCCCCGGAATCGAGCAGAAGACGGAAATGCCTGAGGATGACAGATGGGGTGCGTTGGATCAACTTAAAGTAGAAGGAGAGAAGAAAAATGGCCAGTCCTAAGAACAGAAAGTCCAAAATGCGCAAGCGTCAGCGCGTCGCCCAGCTCGAGAAGCCGATTCTCGCGCAGGTCGCCACTTGCCCCAACTGCGGTGCCGCGATTCGTTCGCACCGCGCGTGCCCGAAGTGCGGCATGTACAAGGGTCGCAAGATCCTCGCCGTCGGCAAGTAACCAACACTCCTTCTTATGACTCGGATTGCACTGGACGCGATGGGGGGCGACCATGCCCCCGGCGAAATCGTCGTTGGTGCCGTAGAGGCCGCGGCCGGCGTGCCGGACGTGAAGATTCTCCTGGTGGGGCAGCTCGCCCCGATCCAGGCGGAGCTGGACAAGCTCCCGAAGGACCTGAAGCACGCGTCGCGCACCGCGATTGAGAGCGGAACGCTCGAGATCATCCACGCTCCCGATGTGGCGGAGATGGGCGAGACTCCGGTCGACGCCGTTCGTCACAAGAAGGACTGTTCGATCAACGTCGCCATGCGGCTCGTGAAGGAGGGCCGTGCCGATGCGTTCGTGTCGGCCGGCAACTCCGGTGCCGTGGCCGCGAGCGCGATTTTCAACCTCGGGCGCATTCCGGGCGTGCATCGCCCGGCGATCGCGATGGTCTTGCCGACCCGCATCCCGAAGCGCCCGATCCTCGTCCTTGACGTCGGCGCGAACATGGACTGCCGTCCCGAATGGCTCGTCCAGTTCGCCCTGATGGGCAACGTCTACTCGCGGGCCGTCCTGGGGCGGACGACGCCGAGCGTCGGTCTCGTCTCGATCGGCACGGAGGACTGCAAGGGCAACGAGATGACGAAGGAGACGTTTCCGCTCCTCAAGAAGTCGTCCGAGCTCAATTTCGTCGGGAACATCGAGGGCAAGGACCTCTTCAAGGGCCACATCGACGTTGCCGTGTGCGACGGCTTCGTCGGGAACGTGGTCCTGAAGACGACCGAGTCGATCGCGAAGGCGATTGTCCACCGGCTCAAGGACGAGTGCGTGCGCAATCCGCTCCGCATCGCGGGCGCGGTGATGCTGAAGGGCGCGTTCAAGGCCCTGAAGACGCAGTTCGACCCTGACGTCTGCGGCGGTGCGCCGCTCCTCGGGGTGCCGGGCGCGGTGATCACCGCGCACGGTAGCTCTTCGCACAAG
>CALCDB010000006.1 GCA_937901395.1 uncultured Verrucomicrobiota bacterium | reverse complement strand
GCGGCTTGCGGATGAGCCAGTTTCTATCATCGGAGGCGATGCGCATATATGGACAGCCGCGGAACTCGCTAATTTCAAAGTGCTCGACGAGGATGTCGTTCTGCGCATCGGCGAAGACGGCTCTTTGCAATTAGCCGCGCCAACTAAGCTTAAGAAAGGTCCTTATACGCGCACCATCTCCGATTCATCCACCGTTTGGGATTCGGCGGATTGGGATGGCTTTACGGAAAAGTGGTCAGCGTATGAGCTTGATATGACGGCTATGGCGAAGGTGAAGATTGATCACGATACCATCCTTGCCATTGATACTGATGTCGCGCTTAAATCCGTTGCCTTCACGGGAGAAGGCAAGGTCGTGATCAAAGGAGAGGAGTTTGGCACGTTGGAGGTCGTTGATATTGACTTTACCGCATTGACAGGAGGCATTGCGATTGAGGATTTGGAGGTCGTGGGGACGATTCACGCATCTCCGAAGATGACGATGACGGCAGTTAATGGCGCGAAAGTGCTTATGCATGCGGGCGATGAATTGACGATTGAAGACCCGCGTAATTGCTCGCTTACCTTCGATGCATTGTCGCAAGGCATCGTCTATCTTCGCAGCACTACATTGAAAGCGAACAAGAATGAACTTTTCCACATGGATGATGCACCGATGAGCGGCTTCGAGTTCGTCGCCGTGAATGAGAGCGGAGCGGTCGATACGGCGGTTGAAATTTATTATGATGAAACATCGCGGATGATTTGTTCGCGTCCTTTGGGAGGACTTTCCGCAACAATAACGGGAGGAACGGGCTCATTCGCCGCGCTAAATTGGAAGAACATCGCTAACGAGTCCGTAACGATTTCCGACTGGAGTTCGGTAGAGGAGGTGAAGATTGCGGTTTCGGGCAACGCGACGATTGCCCTCAATGCCGCGCCGAGAGTGAAGCTGACGATTGAAGGATCTGGCACCTTGACCATTAAGGAGGTCGCGGACTCGAACTTCGTGTTGCCTTCGACGCTCGTCGTAAATGGAGTTAAACTCGTGGTCGTTGGTGATATTCTGCCGCGACTTGACGCGGTTTCAGGAACTGGCTCCATTACCCTCGATACGGGTGCGCGGACGGAGTATCCGCTTGCCGAAGTCGCTTCTCCCGCCAAGAATATCACGCAAGGCCTTACGATCAACGATGGTTCGGAATTCGCCGTCGTCTTCTCGCGGAACCTGGATTTCTGGAATGTGTCGAATTGGAGCGGGCTCAAAGGGGAGGGTAAGCTCGTCTTCGCGTCTGACAACGGAACCAAGTATCGCATCTTCCCGCCGAACAACACCTGGTCGCAGTCGCTTTCGTTCGCGGCGTATGTGGAACTCCTCTATCCATTCCATGGCAGCGGCTCGTCGTATGAAGCGCCGACTTACACCTATCGCTTCAAGAATCTCGAAGGTACCGCGCAGATTGGAATCGAGCCAGGCGATAATGCGAGTTGGGCGAAAGTGGTTTACGAAATCACCCAGACGAAAACGACGGAATGGTCGGGAATTGGCGAATACTTGCGGTTTTCTTCGACGGGCATGGGAACCTTCCACGAATACCTTCTTAAAGGAAACTCTTCGGTCGATGCGCGGCTTATCTATACGGGGCAATGTCCGATTGGCCAGCCCATTTTCAGCGGCACGACGCCTTATCCGGAGTGGGCGGCATCGTGGAACCATACCTTTACGGTGGATAGAACCGGCGTACTTGAACTCGATGGTCGCTGGACGGGAACGTTGGTGAACGAAGGGCTCATCATCTTGGGATCCAATGCGGAGCTAACGATGGCGAATGGAACGGCCTCTCCATTAAGCGGGAGAGTCGCAGGAAGGGTGGATCTTACGGAAAACGCGAAGGTAAAATTTGATTCGACGATGCGATATGATGTAGGCGTGGCGGGCGAAATTCGTTTTCCAGTAAATGATCTTCATGCGCCTAAATCGTTCATCTGTCCCGTGACGGGAACGCTGAAGCGCGGGGCGGTAAAACTCGTCGCGGTGGATCCTGACGGCAATACCGCGGCGCGCATGGTAATGGCGGAGGATATAAGCAACAGCTACCTCAACTGGCGCGGCCCGGCCAAGAAAGCCAAAATGTTATTTAGGTAATGCAATGACATGATGCTAATTAGCGATATGAGATTTACGCGGGCACGGTTTCATTCATCGGCGGGAAGCCGATAAGGAAGGCCACTCGTCTTGAGTATGCGTATGGGCTACTCCGCGATTATGTGAAGCGGACGATTACTTTTCCTTAAACTCGATAGTGGCCGATGCCTTAAGTTCGGCGACAAATGCGTCCATCGCTTTTCCACGGGCTTCGTGGCGGAGCAGGTCTTTTACGTGGACCCGAAGGGCAGCAACACCAACGACGGACTCACCGATTTGACACCGCTCAAGACGCTCTCGAATGTCGTGGCGAAGGCCGGTATCGCGAAGAAGACGGTCATTCGCGCAGCGGCCGGCGAATATGCGGAAGAGGCGGTTTTCGACGGTCAGCACTGGAACCGCGTTTCGCTCTACAATTCCTTCATCCGGCTGAAAGGCGCGGGTGCGGACAAGTCGACGATCCGCGGCCTGGCGGACGTGACGATCGGAGATGACCGTCACGGCTGCGGGACGAACGCCATGCGCTGCGTCATGATGGGCGGTACATACATAAACAACGCGAAACGGGCGACAGGCCGACAGGCCGTGCAGGGCTTCACATTGGCGGACGGACATTCGTCGAGCGGCCCGGGACTCCGGGACGATGGAGACTATTCGCGTGGCGGTGCCGTGTACTTCTGTTCGAGCGCGGCCATCACGCAGGACTACTATCAGCTTCTCGACTGCATCGTGTCGAACGGCGCGGCGATCCGCGGTGCCATTTACGGCGGTTGGTGCATCCGCTGCCGGATCTCCGACTGCTGGGGTGGGGTCGGGACGTTCCGCTACAACCGATTCACGTCCTGCGTTTTCCCGGCCAATGACGGCAACGAGAGCGTCATCGGCGGCAACGGCTATACGATCATCACCTCGACGGCCATCGGCAAGTCCGGCAGCTACGAGCTGATCGCAGCGACCTTCGGGCGGGAGTATTTTTCGATTTTCCGCGAGGCGGTGAATAACAAGACCTACAGCTCGAACTTCGAGATCTCGGGATGCGTGGCCGACGGCTATGCCTCGGCGACGGGCACCGGATTCGTGCGGGAGGATGCGGGTTTCGTGAATGCGGCGACCGGAGACTTGCGCGTTCTCGCCGGTTCGCCGGCGATCACCGCCGGCGGGACGATTCCGGACGACTTCCACCTGTATGCCTCGTCCGACATCGAAGGGCGTCCGCTCCTGTTCGTGGACGG
>CALCDB010000005.1 GCA_937901395.1 uncultured Verrucomicrobiota bacterium | reverse complement strand
CGCTCCGCAACATGGGCGTTGGCTTTGGCTACACGCTCATCGCCATCCGCTCCACCCTGAAGGGGCTCGGCAAGCTGGAGCTCAACGCGGAGCGGCTCGCCGAGGACTTGGATCGCAACTGGGAGGTGCTCGCCGAGCCCATCCAGACCGTAATGCGCAAGGTGGGTATGGATCATCCATACGAACGGCTAAAGGAATTGACGCGCGGTAGGCGAGTAAACGCCGAGATCATGCGCGAATTCATCACGAACCTGCCATTGCCAAAGGCGGATAAGCAACGTCTCTTATCGCTCACGCCTGCTACGTATATCGGGCTCGCGGAAAAGTTGGCGCGCTTATCGTGATTACTCGCAAGGCCTATCTGCTCGCGGGTCCAACGGCCAGTGGAAAGAGCGCGATTGCGTCCGTGCTGGCACGGGAAATGGGAGCGTGGATACTAAGCGCCGATTCGATGCTCGTTTATAGGGGCATGGATATCGGAACCGCCAAGCCCTCGCCGGAGGAAATTTCCGCCTTTCACATGGGCGGGGTAAACTTGGTAACTCCAGCGCAGGAATTTTCCTCCGGCGCTTGGTTAAGCGCGGCCTCAAAGTGGCTCGCTGAAGTTCCGGAGGCGACGCCCATCATCATCGTTGGGGGAACTGGACTTTATTTTTCGGCGTTATTGCGCGGGCTTGATCGGGAATGGGTAAAGCCGCCGCCCGCCTATCCGGTAATTCGCATTGATCGTGCGCTCGTGCGCGAACGCATTCAGAAGCGATTGGATGATATGTTCATGGCGGGGCTGGAGGAAGAGAAGCGGCGATTGCACGAGCTTTATCCAACTTGGTCACGAACGGCAGCATTGGCGATTGGCTATCGTGATGGCGACGACCGCGAACGGATTTTGACGCGCACGTGTCAATTGGCAAAACGCCAAGATACGTGGTTTCGTCATCAGGCCTCGCCCATTTATGTTGAGCCGACGATTGATGCGGTTCGTGAATGCTGGCAGACACACGGCCCCAACGACATTTCCTTATGATGTGTTTAGCAATACCGACACATTGGGCGGACTATATGGACACTTTGCCTTTTTGATACCGACATATCGGCCTTACTATAGGGACACTTTGG
>CALCDB010000004.1 GCA_937901395.1 uncultured Verrucomicrobiota bacterium | reverse complement strand
ATGAAGGTGCCGTTCTCCCAGGCCCTGCTCGGGCGCGCCTTCACGGGCGCGGGCGTTCCGCGCGACGGGGGGCCGGCGATCACCGAGAACCCGTCCCCGATCGGCCAGCCGTCGGTCAATCCGGCGAAGCGCATCATGCCGAAGGAGATGGTCCGCACGAACATCCCGATGATCGACCTCTTCAACACGCTCGTGAAGTCCCAGAAGCTTCCGATCTTCGCGAAGGCGGGCGAGCCGTACAACGAGCTTTTGGCGCGCATCGCGCTGCAGGCCGACTCCGACGTCATCATTATCGGAGGAATGGGGCTGAAGCACGACGACTATCTCAAATTCCGCAACACGCTCGACAAGTCGGGCGCGCTCGCGAAGACCGTGATGTTCGTCCATACCGCGGCGGATCCGATCGTCGAGTGCATGCTCGTCCCGGACGTGTCGCTGGCGGTCGCCGAGAAGTTTGCGCTCGAGGGCAAGAACGTGCTCGTCCTCCTCACCGACATGACCTCGTTTGCGGACGCGATGAAGGAAATCGCGATCACGATGGAGCAGATCCCGTCGAACCGTGGTTATCCGGGCGACCTTTATTCCCAGCTTGCGTCCCGTTACGAGAAGGCGGTTGACTTCGACGGTGCGGGATCGATTACGATTCTCGCGGTGACGACGATGCCGGGTGATGACGTGACGCATCCGGTGCCAGACAACACGGGCTACATCACGGAAGGGCAGTTCTATCTGAAGAACGGCCGCATCGAGCCGTTCGGGTCCTTGAGCCGCTTGAAGCAGCAGGTGAACAAGAACACCCGCGAGGATCATCGCACGGTGATGGACGCGATGATCAAGCTTTATGCGCAGTACAAGGAGACGATTGAAAAGCAATCGATGGGCTTCAAGATGTCGGAATGGGATTTGAAGCTGCTCAAGTACGGAGCCGATTTTGAACGAGAGATGATGGATCTTTCAGTTAACATTCCTTTGGAGAAGGCGTTGGATTTGGGGTGGAAGATATTAAGCGATAATTTCGAGCGCAGCGAGGTAGGTATTCCAACGAAGCTCACTGATAAGTTTTGGCCTAAATAATATAGGCCCAGGTAAAAGGAGAAATATGAAAAAACTACTAATTATTGCAAGTATAGGAGCGTTGTTATCAGGATGTTGTACAGTTGAGACTACTTCACCTGGATTAATGGATAAGTTTGATGTTGCTGGAGCTGGTGGGCGCGCCACGCAGACCGTAATCATTCGCAACAGCGGATGGACATTGCTATACTTCATACCAGGATTGTTTGGTGATGTAACTTGGGAGCCAGAGGCGAATGATGGCAAGGGTGACATCAATGGTGGATTATGGTTGTTTAGCGATAAATGTAATATTTCAGATTGCTACGAGACCTTGCAGAAACTTGCGGAACAGCGTAATTGCGACTTGTCGGATGTGGTTTTAACTGATAATTCGATGGTCAGTCTTGGGTTCACTGGATATTCAGAGTTATTAGGGTGCTTTGTTGAATCCAATGATGTGTTGGTTTCTGGGGTATTACGCGAACGCACGAATAAGAAATGAGGGGGTAAGCAATGAAAAATATTTATTTAGGATTATTGGCATTGCCATTGTTTGCTGGGTGTAGCGCGTTCAGTAACATCAGTGTGATTCCTCCGGAAGCGGCATTGGTCGATGGAGAGAAAGTAATCGCCACATACTATGTGCAAAATGTTTCATACCAGTTGTTTAACTTCATTCCGTTTTGCAGCGGGAACACTTGGCAAGAGGGCGGAATCGAGCACGCCGATGATTTCTCGGTGAGCTTTTTCTGCGATAATGCGACGCTAGATGAAAACATAAAGAGTTTGGATCATGCATGCGATGTATTGGGGAGCCATCGAATCAGTCATATTGCCAACATAGTATACGAGGATCCATTCTGGAGTTTCTTCATTTGCAATCGGCGAACGATAAAGACGCAGTGCCTGATTTTGGCGCCTAAGGACTGATTTGCCTTATGAAGCTCGATCCAACGAAGTTAAAGGATTGGCAGATTGCCGAGGCTGCAGAAGCGGGAATCAAACCCGCTTCTGCGTTGATTTCAGAGTTGGGAATCAGGGATGACGAATGGGATGCATATGGTAGGCATCTCGCCAAATTGGATGTGAGTAAGATATTGAAGCGAGTAGGCGAGAAGAAACGAGCCAAATATATTGATGTAACCGCGATAACTCCAACTTCATTGGGCGAAGGAAAGACTACCACTACATTGGGCTTGGTAGAGGGATTGGGCAAGCTAGGCAAGAAGGTAATAGGGTGCGTTCGGCAGCCATCTGGTGGGCCGACTTTCAATATCAAGGGCTCGGCGGCCGGAGGGGGTCTTGCGCAGGTAGTGCCGCTTACGGCATTGTCGTTGGGGCTCACCGGAGATATCGACGCGATAACTAATGCGAACAATCTAGCGATGGTAGCGATTAATTCGCGTATGCAGCATGAGCGCAATCATGATGATGCATGGCTCGCGGAACGTGGTTTGAAGCGTTTGGATATTGACGAGAAGCGAATTCAATTTCGTTGGGCGATGGATTTTTGCGCACAGGGATTGCGAAACATAGAGATCGGCCGAGGCGGCAAGTTGGACGGATATAATTGTGATTCCGGCTTCTATATTACGGTAGCTTCGGAAGTAATGGCGATATTGGCGATGAGTAGCGATTTGGCGGATTTGCGTAAACGCCTATCGAAGATCGTGGTAGCGTATTCGAAGAGCGGCAAGCCGATAACGACAGCGGATTTGGAAGTCGATGGGGCGATGTGCGCATTGTTATTGAACGCAATCAAGCCAACGCTTATGCAGTCCATTGAAGGCCAGCCGATGTTGGTGCATGCCGGACCGTTTGCGAATATCGCGATTGGGCAGAATTCCGTGGTCGCGGATAAGTTGGCGTGTGCGCTTGGCGAATATGTGGTTACGGAGAGTGGGTTCGCCTCCGATATGGGGTATGAAAAATTTTGGAATATAAAGTGTAGGTGTTCGGGGCTTAAGCCAGATGCAGTGGTGTTGGTGGTTACGATTCGCGCGCTCAAGGCGCATGGCGGAGCCCCAGCCGTGAAGGCCGGCTTGCCGATAGATAAGGCGTACACAAGCGAGAATTTGGAATTGACCGAGAAGGGGTGCGAAAATCTACTTGCTCACATCGAGATTATTCGCAAGTCGGGAATCCATCCAGTGGTATGCCTCAACGCTTTTTATACGGATACCGAAAATGAGCGCGAATTGGTACGAAAGGTCGTTGAGGGGGCTGGAGCTAAATTTGCGGTATCGGATCATTGGCTCAAAGGTGGCGAAGGCGCGATTGAGCTCGCCAAGAAGGTGATTCAGGCGGCAGACGAGACCAATGATTTTCATTATCTTTGCGACCTGGAAGAGCCACTTAAGGATCGAATCGAAAAGCAGGTGAAGGAAGTGTATGGCGGCGATGGGGTTGATTTCGAACCGCTTGCTTTGAAAAAGATCGAGCGATTACAAGCGAATGAAGAGACTGCGCATCTGCCAATCTGCATAGCAAAGACGCAGTATTCGCTTTCCCATGATCCATCATTATTGGGCAGACCCAAGGGATGGAGACTGCCAGTGAGAGATGTTCTGATTTTCAGCGGCGCTGGATTGATCGTTCCAGTTGCCGGAGAAATTAAGCTCATGCCAGGAACGTCGGCATCGCCGGCATTCCGCAAGATTGATGTAGATTTAGAAACCGGTAAAGTAAGGGGATTGTACTGATGAAGCGCAAGATCGTACTTATTTCTTCGTTGGTCGCTGGGTTGATAGCGGCGTTGTTGACGCGCGCGTATCTAAACACGAAAGAGGCGGAAGTGGAAGAGCGTAAACAATTTTATGAAGGCAGATACGGTTCGATGTATGTGTTGGTGTTTGCGCGAGATGTGCCAGCGGGAGCGGTGATTTCCATGGATGACCTTGGAGAATTGAAGTTGCCAAAGTTGGGTCTAGAGGGTAAGGCGCTGACGAAAGAAAATGTTCAGGATATCATAGGACGTAAAGTGGTAAGCAGCCATGTTGAGCGCGATGTCGTGTTCTGGTCGGATATTGAGGGCGGGGATATGCGCGAAGTCGGGTTGTCGGCGGCAATCAAAAAGCAGATGCGCGCGATTTCGATTAATTGCAGTGGGGCTGCGGCCGTCTCGGGTATGATAAAGCCCAATGATCATGTCGACGTGATTGGAACATTCGATTTCGATGCGGTCGGTGGAAAGAAGAACTTTGTTACATGCACAATCTTGCAAAACGTATTGGTGTTGGCGACGGGTTCGCAGACTGCGAAGATGAACGCGGTGAATCTTGGAATGATGAATGGTAGTAGTTATTCAACCATAACGCTTGAGGTGACTCCCCGTGAGGCGGAAATGCTGGCCTTCGCCGAACAAATAAAGGGGCGGCTTATGCTCTCGTTGAGAAATCGCAATGATATCTCGTATGAGAAAGAATTGCCAAAGGTGAACTTTGAAAAGATACAGGGCGAGATTGAGGAACTTAATTTGAAACGGCAATCGCAGAAATTGACGAACCATTGATATGGTATTAACTACATTAGTAAATGGGAAACTCGCCACCCAAGATTTGGTGGATGGGGCATACTATATCGGGCGAGGCGCGGGGTGTCAGATACGTTTCGACTCATTGGAGGTGAGCGAACGACATGCCGTGTTAACGATTCGCGAGGGGAAGGCGATTTTAGAAGATCTCGGCAGTGCGAACGGGACATTGGTGAATGGAGAGATGATAGATGGAGCGGTAGAGCTTGACGGCGGAATGGTAATACAAATTGGCAGAGAGATGCTTAGGGTTGGTGAGGTTGAAGCGCCTAAAAATGAAGATGTAGTAGAGCGAGCGGAGCTCAAGACGGCGGATACAGATGTTGAGGATGATGATTCTATGCGCACTTTGCGTAGGAGCGTGCAGAATCAGATTCAGCGTGAGCTATTAAAGCGTATGGACATGAAAAAGCTCACGATGGATGGGGTGGATCGTGAGGGGCTGGAAGATACCGCCAGAGATAGAATTCACGATATTGTTGACGAAGTAATAGCAAATGGCAGATTGCCGCAAGGGATTGATCCAATACGATTGGAGGAAGATGTATTCAACGAGGCGATGCGCTTAGGACCGCTAGAGGACTTGCTATCAGACGACTCGGTGACCGAGATTATGGTCAATGGTCCGGAGAAGGTATATGTAGAGCGGGCTGGCAAGTTGCAGCTATCAGATTGTCAATTCAGTGATGATGCGAGCGTAATGGCGGTAATTGAGCGAATTGTCGCGCCTTTGGGGCGGCGAATTGACGAGTCGCAACCATATGTAGACGCGCGATTGGCGGATGGTTCGCGTGTAAATGCGATTATTGCGCCATTGGCGTTGAGTGGGCCTACCATCACGATCAGAAAGTTTGCTAAGAAGGCATTGGTGGCGGAAGATTTTATCAAATATGGCACCTGGACGGAATCGGTGGCTGAATTCATGCGAATGGCGGTTATGATGCGTAAGAATATCATTGTCGCAGGAGGAACAGGTTCTGGAAAGACGACGCTATTGAATTTGCTTTCTGGTTACATACCGAGAACCGAGCGAATTGTGACGATTGAAGATGCGGCAGAATTGCGTCTCCAGCAACCGCATGTGGTTCGGCTTGAGGCGAGGCCGCCGAATATTGAAGGCAAGGGGGCGGTTACCATACGCGACTTGGTGAAGAATTCATTACGTATGCGACCGGATCGAATTATTGTTGGAGAGTGTCGAGGCGGAGAGGCGTTGGATATGTTGCAGGCGATGAACACTGGCCATGATGGCTCGCTGACGACAGTGCACGCGAATTCTCCTCGTGATGTAATTTCGCGTCTGGAAACGATGGTGCTAATGAGTGGCATGGAATTGCCATCACGTGCGATTCGTGAGCAGATAGCAAGCGCAGTGGATATAATCATCCACGAATCGCGCATGGTAGATGGGAGCCGTAAAGTAACGGCGGTTACTGAGGTTACGGGGCTGGAAGGAAATCAAATCGTAATGCAAGATATCTTTTGTTTCGAGCAGACGGGATTAACTGAAGATGGTAGGGTTCTTGGCGAGGTAAAGCCGACGGGTGCAATTCCGACGTGGTTAGATCAGCTCAAGGGCAGAGGGCTTAAGATAGATATGGGGATTTTCAACGAAAATGCTTGAGTGGACGATAGTAGGTTTATTTGCTATTTGTGCGCTGGGTATCGTATGGTATTTGGTTGGCGGGGTAAAGATTAAGGTTGGTTGGCAAAATGGGGATTCGCCGCTTGCAAGGTATTTGGATGCCAAGCGTAGAGATAAGTTCAATTCGCAATTGCCGGAAGCGTTGGCGACGATGTCGAATGCACTTAGAGCAGGGTTTTCGATTTCGCAGGCGATAGATTCGGTCGTAGAGCAGTCGGACAAGCCGATGAGCGATGAGTTCGCGATTTTGCAACAGCAGTTGAAGATTGGCATGAGTTTTGAGGGGGCGTTGGAATCCTTGAGTGAACGCGTGGGCTCGGAAGATCTTACCTTGGTGACGACGGCGATCCTCATCGCACGCAAGACAGGCGGCAATGTGACGGAAATATTTGATAAGATTTCCGATACGATTCGAGGGAGAATGAAGATTGAGCGCAAGGTGAAGTCTCTAACCGCGCAAGGTAGGATGCAGGGCTTGGTTGTATCTGCGATGCCGATATTTCTAGGACTGGTGATGACGATACTCAAGCCCAAGATGATGATACCATTTTTGACAAGCATTACAGGAATATTGGCTATGGTGGCGATGTCGGTTCTTATTGTGATTGGTTGGCTGATGATAAGAAAAATTATCAAGATTGATGTTTAATCGTGCATTGATGCGCATTTTTTTGGTATAATACGACGGTATGAGGGATAGGTTTTTTACAGGGTTGGATTGGGCGGCCTTTTGGACTGCCACCATCGTGACTTTTTTAGTATATTTCTTCACGTTAGGGCCTAGCGTGGGGTTGGAGGATTCTGGCGAATTGGCTACGGCGGCAGCGAGGTTGGGAGTGCCGCATCCGCCTGGATATCCTTTCTGGACATTTGTTTCATGGCTATTTTGCAAGGTGTTTTCGTGGGTTACTTATATGGGGCATCCAACGCCAGCATGGGCGGTGAGTTTATGCTCGGCTACGTTCGGCGCATTTGCGGCTGGTTGTACGGCGATGCTAATTTGTAGGTCAGGTAGAGATTTTATTGATTCAGATGAGAGCGAGAAACTAAGCGTTTCAATTCTTGCATTTGCTGGCGGAGTAGGCGGGGCGCTTACTTTCGCGTTTTCTCCAGTTGAATGGTCGCAATCCACAATCGTTGAGATATATTCATTAAATGCGTTGTTCCTGATGTGGGTATTCTTGCTCAGTTATCGGTGGTTGCGCAGACCTTCGGATAAGATTCTTTGGCTTACGGCATTTGTATTTGGGTTGGGGTTGACGAATTACCAAGTTTTGCTATTTGCCATTTTCCCATTGGCGATTATAATCGCAATGAAGAATATCGGGTTGTTTAGAGATGTATTCATTTATCTCATCCCAATTGGGCTTACGTGGCAACTCTTGGCGATAGGACAGTTGTCACGTGCTGATGGAAGTATGCAGTCGGATGTGATTAACAAGCATCTGCCAGTTGGCATATCGGCGAATCAGTGGGGAAGATTGGTAAGATTGTCAGATGGTGAAGTCTATTTTGACAGACAGCTACCAGAAATTGATTCGTTCACGAATGCGTGTCCAAATAATTATTTAATCATCATCGCCCTTGCGTTGTTGTTGATTGGCATTATTGTGGCGATTGTGCTTTTCAAACGCGAGAGACAGTCGGCGGCCAAGCGCGCAGTGATGATATTGGGTTTCTTGGGAGCGGGGTTGTTATTCTTGGGCACGCGAATTACCTCGCATCATTCTTGGCCATGGGGGGAGGTCGAGATTGCTCCGCTCATTGAGCCGGTGAAGTATCTATTGATAGCGGCAATGGTATGTACGAGCGTTGTGTTTTCGGTTTTAGCGGCGCTTTCGGTTGATGATATTCGCTCAACTAAGAATCTTAAGCTTCCATATATGATTGGGGCTATCTTATTTGCGGGGTTGGCGATAATAATCGCGCTTAATGTGTCGACGCCGAGTTCGCTTTACTATGCGGGCAAGCAATTCCCGTGGGCGAAATCAACGAGTGTGTTTTGGTTGCTGATCGTCGTGTTATTTGGCTTGGCGGCATTTACGAAGAAGGGTCTTTTATTCGCGATTCCGGTTGCGGGGTTGCATATAGCGGCTTTCATCCTTTTGCGCAATGGGGCTATGAATGGTCTTACCCACCCTGAAAGTTGGTGGTTTGGTTGGCCAATTGTTTGGAACTTCATATTGCTTGCACTGGCTTCAATAACCTTGCCGAATGGCAAGAGCGTGGCGGGGGCCGCTTTCTTCACTCAATTGGGCGTTTCCTTCTATGTGTATATGCCGATTGTCTCGGAATTGAATCCGCCGATGAATTGGGGCTATCCAAGAACTTGGGATGGCTTTAAGCATGCGATTACGCGTGGACAATATGAAGCGATTAAGTTTCCGTCATTCAATGGGTTCAGTGATTTCTATGAGTTCTTTAAGGTTCAGATGGGGCATTATTTTGGCGATGTAAAGTTGCAATTCACCGATTCACTGGTTTGGTTTGCGTTGGTTCCATTCGCGATGATATTAGCCCTATTTACGAAGGTGGTTGAGTTCGGGCGCAAGAGCTTAGCGAAGAGCATGATGATAAAGGATCGTGGTATATTTCTGCAATGGATGAGCGCGATTTTAGTATGCTTCCTAATGATGTCGTTCTTTTTAATTATGCTTGCCAATGTAAAGGGTGATGTGCAAGATGGGTTCATACAAAAGGTGAAGTTCATCTCGTCGCATGCGATGATTGCGTTATGGATTGGCTATGGGGTGTTATTCTTTTCGGTTATCGTTGTAAAGGTTTTGAATCGTTATGTTAAACCGCATTGGATATGGGCGAGCGTACTTGGAGGAGCGACTATCTTGACTGCGATGATATGTCCAATCGAGCAGAACTATACGGATGATCGCATGGTCTTTGAGTTAGGCGGAGCGGAACAAAATGGGCATACTTTCGGTTGGCAGTTTGGCGCATATCAACTTGAGGGCGCGAATGCGATAAAGGAACAGCTTTCGGCGGACGAAGAGCCGTTGCCGGATCCAAATTATCCGCCGGCAATGGATAAGTTTTCAATTTTCTTTGGCGGTACAGATCCAGGGCGATTCGTGCCGACGTATATGATTTATGCCGCGCAGTTTAGGCCAGATATTTATCTCATTACTCAGAATGCGTTGGCGGATGATACCTATATGTCGGTTATGCGCGATCTTTACGGCGATGAGATATGGATTCCTGCTAAGGAAGATTGCGAGAATGCGTTTGATATCTACGTGCGTGAGGTTAAGAGCGGAGTGCGTGCAGCGAATGGGGATTTGCAGATAGAGAACGGCAGAGTTCAAGTAACCGGGGCATTGGGGGTAATGGAGATTAATGGTATCATTACGGAGATGATGTATAAACACGATCGTACGCGTCATTCATTTTATGTCGAAGAGAGTTATGCGATTCCGTGGATGTACCCGTATCTTTCTCCGCACGGGTTGATCATGAAACTCAATTCCACCGCCACTACTTATGATGCGAAGATAGCGAACAAGGATGCGGATTTTTGGGATTGGTATACGCGGAGATTGTTGGATGATCCGATGTATCGGCGTGACTTCGCAGGGCAGAAGTCATTCTCCAAATTGCGCGCTTCGATTGCGGGGTTATATAACAAGCAGGGACGTTATCGCGAGGGATCGCAGGCATTTCGCGAGGCGTGCATTCTCTATCCGGCGGCGCCAGAAGCGACATTGCGGTATGCGCAGGAATGTTTGATTCCGTATCGTCGGTGGGAGGTAGTTTTGGAGTTGATGGATTATCTTGATACGATTGATCCGCATAACACCAGAACTGCGATTATCCGTAATCAAGTGAATCGACTCATGACCTTGTTGAGCGAAGTGGATCGGTTGGAGGCGAAACAGCGCGAGGGGAAGTTCACGGATGACGATAGTTATTTATTGATGCGTTGCTATATTGGGATGGGGCGCGACGAGGAGGCGGCGCAACTCGCGCTTAAGATCTTCGAGCGGGTAAATAATCCACAAAAACTGCGGATGCTATCAATTGTGCTTATGGATAATAATTTGCATGCGGCGGCGGAGACGTGTCTTATGCGCTATTTAAAGGTGAATCCAACTGGTGATGTCGAAGCGTGGATTGATCTTGCGAAGATACAATATCGTACAGGGCGCAAACAGGCGGCAATTCGTAATTTCGCCATCGCATATCAGATAGATGAGAAGACGGTTTTGGATAGAATTCAAACAGATAAAGAGCTACGCGAAATTGCTTCGCCATTGCTCCAAAGGAGATAAATGAAACTAAAAGCACCAAAGAAGGGTATTAAGTGGGAGACGCTTGGTTTTGGTTTTAGCAAGACCAATTGTCATATTGTCTATACATGGAAGGATGGCAAGTGGTCCAAGCCGAAGTTCGTGAAAGACCCATTTATCACGATGCACATCGGCGCGAGCTGCCTGCATTACGGACAGGAATGTTTCGAGGGGATGAAGGCGTTTCGTCAAAAGAGCGGAAAGATCGTCATTTTCCGTCCTGAAGATAATGCCAAGCGTATGTTTCGCACTGCGGAGCGCACATGCATGCCGCCAGTTCCGATTAAGATGTTTTTGGATGCGTGCCGTCAGGTAGTGGCGAAGAACTCGGAATACGTTCCGCCGTTTGGCACTGGCGGATCCATGTATTTACGTCCATTATTGATTGGCACTGGTCCGCAGATCGGGGTCGCGCCAGCGAAGGAATATACCTTCATGATTATGGTGATGCCGGTCGGAGCGTATTACAAAGGCGGCATCAAGCCGGTGAGAGCGGTGATTTTCGATCAGTGGGATCGTGCGGCTCCGCATGGCATGGGCGATGTGAAGGTAGGCGGCAATTATGCGGCAGGAATCTTTGCGCACGAAAAGGCGAAGCGTGAAGGTTGGCCAGTTGAGCTCTATCTTGATGCGAAGACGCATAAGTATGTTGAAGAGTTCGCTACCTCCAATTTCGCGGCGATTTCGAAGTCGGGCTCGTATGTTACTCCAGATAGCTGCTCGGTGTTGCCTTCGGTCACGAATATGTCGTTGAAGCAGTGCGCGTTGGATCTTGGCATCAAGGTGGAGTGCCGGCCGGTTCCATATACGGAGATTAAGAAATTCAAGGCAATTGCAGCGTTGGGAACGGCAGTCGTGATTACGCCTGTATATGAAATCACGCGCGGCAAGGATGTGATTAAGGTCTCCGACAGCGAGGTCGTTCACCCGACATTGCAGAAGCTGTATGATATGATTCAAGGCATTCAATACGGGCTTATTCCCGATAAACATCACTGGTGTTACGAAGTGAAATAATTGCGCGACTCCTTGAAAAGCGCGGCATCGCCGTTGCCGATCTTGAGAAGTTTCTTCATCCTTCGATAGATGATCTATCGAAGCCGGAGGATTTACCCGGAATCATCGAGGCGGCCGATGTCATATTGAATGCCGCGGTTGCTGGTAATCGCATCGTGGTGTTTGGCGATTATGATTGCGATGGCATATGCGCTACCGCGATCATGATAAAGACCCTGAATGCGATATGGAAGGGAACGCCCGGGAAGTTTGAGGATGAGGTAACATCGTTTATACCGCATCGCGTCGAAGAGGGCTACGGTATGAGCGACAAGTCGGTTTCGCACATGTTGGAGGCGAACCCCAATGTCGATTTGGTAATCACGGTTGATAATGGCGTCAATACGGTTTCGCATATCGCCGAACTCAAGGCGCGTGGGATATCGGTCGTGGTTACCGACCATCATTTGCCTGGCGATGAATTGCCGATTGCCGATGTGGTGGTCGATCCGAAGGTGGCGGCGCCCGACCACCTTAAGAATTTGTGTGGAGCTGGTGTGGCTTTCTTGCTGGCGCGTCGCATACTTACGGAAGCGCGTAGACGGGGAGTCTATTCGGGCCCCAATATCGGCGGACCACTGTTAATCTTGGCCGGCTTGGCTACGGTTACGGATATCATGCCCTTGGTTGGGCAGAATCGCATTTTGGTTTCTGCGGCGTTGTCGCATTTTTACGAGTGGGCGCCGACTGGATTGAAGGAACTATACGCTCGCGCCTCGAAGTCGAATGGCGGAAAGATGTATTCAAAGGATTTTGGCTACGTGTTGGGGCCGAGGATCAATGCGGCGGGCAGGATGGCGTCTGGCTTGGAGGCGTTGGAATTGCTGCTTTCCGATGATAAGGACATCACGCGCGAACTCGCCTATATGATTGATGGGCATAACAATCGTCGCAAGGAAATCGAGAGCGAGATGTTCGAGAAGGCGATGACGTTGGTGGTCGAGGGGGCGTCGGCTCAAGTAATCGATTTGCCGGATGGCCACCCCGGAATCGCGGGTATCGTGGCGGCCAGGGTAATGGAGAAGCTTGGCGGCAACACGCCTGTCTGCGTTTGGGCTGGCGGGCATGGCAGCGCGCGCTCTCCTGCTTATATCAATATCCGCGATGGTTTCGTGGCTTGCGCGGAAGTGCTCGATACTTATGGCGGTCATGCGCAGGCGGGAGGATTCTCGATAAAACCAGGGATGGTCGATGAGTTTCGTCGCCGACTTTGCGAATACTGCGATAAGCTTGAGAAGGTCGAGAATCTACCCAATGCATCCGAGCCGGATCTCTGGATCGAAAGCGGTGATATCGATTTGGAATTGGCTGAACTGATTCGTGAGTTCGAGCCATTCGGCGAGGATAATCGCGAACCGGTATTCGGCTTAAGGGGTGTAATGCTCCGTGATATACGACAAATGGGAATGAGCAATCATATTTCCATGACCGTCGATAATCTACGCCTGGTGTGGTGGAATCACGCCAATGAAATTGATGAATTGTTGGCGATGGAGCATTGGCCGCATGATATCAAGTTCGCGTTGATGATTTCCGACTATCACGAGCGGCACGTCGAGCTCAGGATGATCTCCATGGATTAATGGTCTTGGGATGACGAGAAAACCTGAGTTGCTTGCTCCCGCGGGAGATTTCATTTGCCTACAAGCGGCGATTGACGCCGGAGCCGACGCGGTGTATTTTGGCTTGGGAACATTCAATATGCGCTCGCGTAGCGGCGTTAATTTCAAGCTTGAGGATTTACCCGAAATCGCGCGGCGCTGTGGTGCGGTTAAGCGTTACCTTACGCTCAATGTGCTGATGTACGAAGGGGAGCTGGCGGAGGTGGAGCGCACGATCATCGCGGCCAAGCCGTATGTTGACGCATTCATCGTTTCGGATTGGGGCGTGATCTCGCTTTGCAAGAAGCATGAGGCGAAGTTCCATATCTCCACGCAGATGTCGACCTCGAATTCCGAGGCCGTTAGGTTTCTCGTAGCGCAAGGAGCGGAGCGCGTGGTATTGGCGCGTGAATGCACGCTTGGCGAAGTTGCGGAGATAATTCGCAACACGGGAGCGGAGGTCGAGTGTTTCGTTCATGGGGCGCAATGCGTGGCGGAGTCGGGGCGGTGCTTCATGAGCCATAGCGTTTTCGGCAAGAGCGCATGCAGGGGCGAGTGCACGCAACCTTGCAGACGCCGCTACTTGGTGAAAGCGGTGGATATGTATGAAGATTCCGAAGGCAAGCCGGTTCACGAATCGGATACCGCGTTCGAGGTAGAGCCGCATACGATATTAAGCGCGCGTGATCTATGCTCGCTTGGTTTCATGGATCGGCTCATCGCAGCTGGCATCGCTTCGTTCAAGATCGAGGGACGCGCCCGCAATGCCAATTACGTGAAGACGGTGACGAGCGCATATAGACGGGCGATAGATGCGGTAATCGGCGGGGCGTATACCGCGGAATTGGTGAACGAATTGACGGAATCGGTAAAGCGGGTATTTCACCGCGAATTCTCGAAGGGCTTGTATTTCGGACGTCCCGGCGAAGATCAGTTCACCGATCACGAAGATTCCCTATCGACTACTATAAAGCGACATATCGGAATCGTCATTGATTACTTCCTGAAAGCGGGCATTGCGCAAATCAAGATACAAGACCATCCAATGAAGCTCGGCGACGAAATACAGATTCACGGTTCCACGACTGGCGTTATCGAGATGGTGGTGGATGAAATGCATCGTGACGATGAGGTAGTGGAGGTAGCGGAGAGAGGTAGTTGGGTTACATTGAAGTGTCCGCGTTGTCGAGTAGGCGATAAAGTATTTTACACTGAGAAGCGTGTAATATGATATAATAGCGCGACTATGTATACCGATATACCATTTTGGCTTTCATTGATCTTCATGCTGGGCGGCTTGGCCGCGTTGGCGTGGTCGAGCGATGTGTTCGTGGATGGATCGGCCTCGTTGGCGAAGGCGCTTGGAATATCTCCGTTTATCATCGGCATGGTGATCATCGGCTTTGGCACGAGCGCACCCGAGCTTTGCGTATCGGTGATGTCGGGACTTTCCGGCCATGCCAATCTTTCGTTGGGGAATGCGTATGGCAGTTGCATATTCAACATCGCGGTAATCTTGGGTGTGGCGGTAATGATATTCCCATTGGTGGTAAAACCATCGGTCTCATTCGTCGCCGGGCCGTGCCTCGCTTTGATATCGCTATTTTCAATGTTCGTGTTGTGGGATGGCGTTTGTTCACGAACGGAGGCGTGTATATTTCTTATTGCGTTCCTAATCGTTCTGCCGCTATATTGTTGGTATGATCAAAAGACGAAGGAAGGCGGCGATGCGGAAGGGGTGAAGGAGTCGTCCGACCAAGTCAATGCGAAGTGGCGGCAGGATCCTCGCTACAAGCGCATTATGCATTTGCGCCTATTGCTTGCCTTTCTCAAGGTGGTGTTCGGCTTGGGAATATTGATAGGTTCGTCGCATATTCTCGTATGGGGAGCGGTTGACTTCGCCAAGTTCGTAGGGGTAAGCGATTTGGTGATCGGGCTTACCATTGTGGCCGCGGGAACTTCGCTCCCGGAATTGGCGAGCGCGATTGCGTCGGCGCGTAGAGGCGAGCATGATTTCGTATTAGGCAATATCGTTGGGTCGAATCTCTTCAATACATTGGCGGTGGTCGGCTTGGCGACGGTAATCTCGCCATTGGAGCCGATTGACGGAAAGCCTGCGTTTTCACACTATATTCTCACGCGCGACCTGCCCCTGATGACGGTGCTATCGATTTCGATCATGCTCTTTGGAATGAACTGGAAGCACCCAAAGTGGCCGGGCGCGATTCGTCGTCAAGAGGCGGCGGTCTGGCTGTTGGTCTTCGTTTCATACACAATACTAATGTTCTATCAGGAGACACATGGCTAATGTAATCGCAATTGATGGGCCGAGTGGCGCGGGTAAATCTTCGGTTTCGCGTATCGTCGGTAAGAAGCTTGGTTATCTGCACGTCGATTCCGGCGCGCTTTACCGCATCATGACATGGCAGTGCCTCGAACGCGGCGTCAACACCGACGATCCGGAAGCGGTGGCGAAGTTCGCCGCGGAAGTGGAAATCGAGTGTCGTCCCGAAGATGGCGCAATCGCCTATTACGTGAATGGCGAAGCGCCAGGCAATCGTATTCGCACGCCGGAGATAAACGCGCACGCTTCCGCGGTGGCTACCGTCAAGGCGGTGCGCGATCGCATCACGGCGATATTGCGCGCGATGACGAACTACGGAAATCTCGTAGTCGAGGGGCGCGACATAACGACTGCGGTATTTCCAGATTCTCCGGCTCGCTTCTATCTCACGGCTTCGGCCGAGGCGCGTGCTGCTCGGCGTCAGAAGGAAGAGGTCACGAAGGGGATCGCCAATCAGACTGCGGAGGCGGTAAAGGCCTCGCTCTTGGCTCGTGACCAGATCGATTCAACGCGCAAGTATTCTCCGCTCAAGAAAGCGGATGGAGCGATGGAAATTGATTCCTCGTTCTTGACGCTTGATCAAGTAGTCGAGACGGTGCTTAACGCGTTGCCGCCTCAATTTTCTTGATTAGTTCCGCCTTGAGTTCATTGAACTCCGGCGACTCGAAGGCCTTGTCGTTCCAATCGATGAACGCCTGTTGAAGGTCCATGAAGAACTTGCGAGTCTCCGGCTTTTCGGCGAACTTGTATTTGCCTAAGAGCGCTTTTTCGACTACATCGAACATCACGCGTTGGCGCGCTACCGGCGTGGAGGCGTCGGAATCGGAGAATGCGTTTTGCTGCAAGTATACCGCATCAAGGAATTCCGCCTTTAGATAGGTGGTGAAATCTTCCAACGAGGTGCCTTCTTCGCCGACGACTTTCATCATCTGTCCGACCTCGTTGCCCTTGCGGAGAATCGCGCGGGCCTTCTCGACGCGCTCCTGCTCGATGACGGAGTTGTAGTGGCTCCAGCTCTCGAGCGGATCGATCGCCGGATAGCGACGGGCGTCCGAACGGGCGCGGGAGAGTCCGTGGAAGCCGCCGACGACCTTGAGGGTCGCCTGGGTGACGGGCTCGTCAAAGTTACCGCCCGCAGGGGAGACCGTGCCGCCGATTGTGACGGAGCCGGTCGTGCCGTTGCGGAGCTTGACGCGCCCCGCGCGCTCGTAGAACGCGGCGATGCGCGATTCGAGGTAGGCCGGGAAGGCCTCTTCGCCCGGGATTTCCTCGAGGCGTCCCGAAAGCTCGCGCATGGCCTGCGCCCAACGCGAGGTGGAATCCGCAAGGACGAGGACGTTGAGACCCATCTGGCGGAAGTACTCGGCGAGCGTGACGGCCGTATAGACCGAGGCCTCGCGGGAGGCGACCGGCATCGACGAGGTGTTGCAGATGATGATCGTGCGCTTCATCAGCGACTGGCCCGTCTTCGGGTCCTTGATCTCGGGAAACTCCTTCAGCGTCTCCACGACTTCGCCCGCGCGTTCGCC
>CALCDB010000003.1 GCA_937901395.1 uncultured Verrucomicrobiota bacterium | reverse complement strand
CATGTCCATCCCGTGCCGCGCCGCCGCATCAAGGCAGTAGTGCGCCAGCATCACGTCATGCGGCGTCGAGGCGAACCCGATGCCGTAACGGTGCAGCACCGCGCGGTCGAACTTCACGTTGAGCCCCACGAGCGTCTTCGTCGGATCGGCGAAGAGGGGACGGAAGATGTCGATCAATCCCGCGTCCACATACCACGCCTTCCCCTTCTCCGTCGCGAACGAAAACCCAATCATCTTGCATGTATGCGCATCCGTCGCCGATTTACCCATCTCTCCAGCCGTTGTTTCCGTATCAAAAGCCACTCGTTTCGCCGCCATCAAAATCTTCAACAGCTCATGTGCCGATTCTTCCGTTGAAACATATCGGTAATCATGCGGAGTATCCAAAATCGTGTGATACTGCTCTTTCTCCGCCTGTTCCTGTAAATTCCATGCGGAATCATGCAACAACTCTTTTGATAGACGATTCAATTCGAATTTTATGCATACCGCCTTGAGCTTCTCGTGGTCAAATCCCGCTAACTTAAAATCTTCCCACATTGGCTCAATCGGAACGTCAGTCCTTATCGTCGTCAGCATCTTCGACATTAGCGCATCTTCTCGTCCGCTTTCTACCTTTTCCGCCAACCTGCCCTTCAGCTTTGCCGCATTTTCTAAAATAGTCTCCACATTCCCATACTCCGCCAACAACGCCACCGCCGTCTTCTCCCCCACTCCCTTTATTCCCGGTATATTATCCGCCGAATCTCCAGCTAATGCGAGATAATCAATCATCTGCAATGGATATTTCAGCTTCCAATGCTCGCAAACACCAGCTTCATCGTAAATCTCCGCCGCATCACCAGAATGTGCTGGGCGATACAACTTCACTCCCGGACGCACCAATTGCGCCGCATCCTTGTCTGGCGTCGCCATATACACCTCAAAACCGGCAGCCGCCCCCTTTACCGCCAATGTCCCCATTACATCATCCGCCTCAAATCCATCCACCTGTATCACAGGTATCTTCAACGCTTCCGCCAACTCAAACGCGTACGGTATCGACGCGGCCAAATCCTCTGGCATCTTCTCCCGCTGAGCCTTGTACGCCGGGAATGCCTCCTTCCGAAATGTCGTTCCCATCGGATCCATCGCTAATACTAAATGCGTCGGATTCTCCCGTTTCAATATTGACTGTAGACCGCTGACTAATCCCAATAATGCCGATGTGTTTATCCCGCTTGCCGTCATCCGCGGATTTCGCAAGAATACAAAATGCCCCTTGTAAAGGAATGGCATCATATCAACTATAAATAACTTTTTCACCGCAAAAGTCCTAAATACCAGTCTGCTAACTTCGGACCGTAGAACATCCAAACTAAATTCGCCATGCAAATATATGGTCCATATGGTATTTCGATTTGCTTGCCAATCTTCGCCTTCGACACCAATATCATCGCAACCCCGACTATCGAACCTAAGAATGAACTCAAGATCAAGCTAAATATTACCGCTACCGGGCCGAATATCGCGCCAACAGCCCCCATCAAAAACACATCCCCCAATCCCATCGCCTCTCGCTTGAATGCCTTCTCCCCCAATATCCTAATTAACATCAACAATCCAAAACCCAATGCCAACCCGCCAAGCGAATCAAATACCACCCCCAATTCTCCAGTCAAACCCCAATTCACCCCCGCAAGCACCAACCCGTATATCATCCCTCCTATCGTCACGAAATCCGGTAATAACTTATAATCAAAATCAATGAAGCTACCTATTATCATTAATGCTATCCACACCCACATTATTGGTGCATATACTCCAAATCGCCAATATGCTGCCCAAAATAAGAATCCTCCCAACATCTCGACTAAAACATACCTCGGCGATATCCCCGTCTTGCAATTCGCGCATTTCCCTCTCAACATCAGATAAGATATAATCGGTATGTTCTGATACCACTTTATTTCCGCATTGCATTTAGGGCAATGCGATGCGGGCTTCACGATTGACTCCCCCCTCGGAACTCGCCAGATTACTACATTCAAAAACGAAGCAATCACCGTTCCGAATATGAAACAGAATATCCCAATTGCCTTCGATAATACCATTTCCGTCATTATCGCCACTTGACCATTGTTATTCGCTCTTCAATTCCCTGCTCATAATCATCTTCAATGCGTCTTTCGCCTCCAACTGATTGTAACAAAGTTGATACACCAACTCGCATATTGGCATATCCACATCAAGCCGTTTGGCGATTTCATGCACTACCTTGGAATTCCACACCCCCTCAGCTACCATCTGCATCGAACCTAAAATCGCATCAATCTTATCGCCCCTGCCCAACCGTTCGCCTACCGAATGATTCCGCGAATGCACAGATGTGCATGTTACGATCAAATCTCCTACGCCCGCCAACCCCGATACCGTCTCTGGCTTGCCACCATATTGAATCACGAATCGCTTCATTTCTACTAATCCACGTGTAATTAATGCGGCCCTCGTGTTGTCGCCAAATCCCATGCCATCCGAACATCCTACTGCGATAGCCAATACATTTTTTACCGCCCCGCCAATCTCCACCCCAATTGGATCGTTGGATGTATACACCCTGAACTTCGGACCCGACCATATTGCCTGAACCTTTTTCGCCTTCTCATCATTCTCGCATGCCGCCACAATCGCCGTCGGAATTCCCCTCGACACCTCTTCCGCATGCGTCGGACCCGCCAATGCTACGATATCCTTTAATCCCAATATTTCCTTGCCTAAATCCGTCATTCTGCGATTCGTCTTCTCGCAAAGACCTTTCGTCAAAGACACTACCAGCTGATTGTCGTTGATTAATCCCCTGAAGCCCTCCGCTACCGTTGCGAAAAACTTCGATGGCGGCGCCAATACCACTACATCAGCTCCAACTACCGCCTCCCTTCGATCTGCCGTCAACTTCAAATTCTCAGGCAACGCCACCCCCTTGAGGAACTTCGCGTTGCATCGCGTCTTCTTCATCTCTTCTATATACTCTGGAAACGCCCCCCACAGCGTTACCTCGTTGCCATAACCCGCGAGCAGAATTGCATTTGCAGTTCCCCAACCGCCATCTCCTATTATCGCTACCTTCATATAATATGCCCCATCTTGTCTCTCTTTGTTGCTAAATACTTTTGATCATAAATATTCGCTGGTATCACAATCGGAACCCGCTCCACGATTTCTATACCATATCCTTCGAGTCCCGCTACTTTGCATGGATTGTTTGTCATCAGCCGCAATTTGCGAATGCCAAGATCAACCAATATCTGCGCTCCTTCACCATAATCCCGTAAGTCCGGCGCGAACCCTAAAGCAACATTCGCCTCGACGGTATCTAACCCCTCCTCCTGCTTGCGATATGCGTGCAATTTATTCTCCAACCCTATCCCCCGTCCCTCTTGCCGCATATACAACACCGCCCCGCAACCTTCTCGCTCGATCATCGCCATCGCTTGATGAAGTTGATGTCCGCAATCACAACGTTTGCTTGATAATACATCCCCCGTGAAACATTCGCTATGCACCCTCACTAAAATCGGCTTCCCGCTATCTACCTTCCCCTTGATCAACGCCAAATGCTCCAACTTCGTAATCTTGCTTCGATACATCTTCAACCGAAAATGCCCATAATCAGATGGCAAATCCACCTCTTCTACCGCTTCTACCAACTTGTCGTTTTTGCGCCTATATGCTATCAAATCCGCGATGGACATCATCTTTAGCTTGTGGAGCTTGGCGAATGCCGCTACATCGGATAGTCTCGCCATCGTGCCATCATCCTTCATTATTTCGCAACATAACCCAACTTCTTTAAGCCCGGCTATCCTGCAAAGATCTACAGTCGCCTCCGTATGCCCCGCTCGTTTCAACACGCCCCCCTCGCGCGCTTGCAAAGGGAACATATGCCCAGGTCGTCTAAAATCAGTCGGCTTCACATCCTCCCTCACGCATGCTAATGCCGTCATTGATCTCTCCGCAGCAGAAATTCCCGTCGTTGTATCAACCCCATCTATAGAAACCGTAAATGCAGTATGATGATTGTCGGTATTGTTTTCCACCATCTGTGGCAAATCTAATTTCTTGCACCAACTCGCGCTCATCGGCATGCAAATCAACCCCTTCGCATGCGAAGCCATGAAATTCACATTCGCGCATGTCGCATATTCGGCCGCACAAATACAATCCCCCTCGTTCTCGCGATCCGCATCATCAGTAACGAGGATTATCTCCCCGTTCCGTAATGCCGCCAAACAACTCTCGACCGTATCGAACATGACTTCCCTTACGATCCTGGATGACATGGCTTACCACCATCCTTGCACATTGGACACTCCTCCGCCGTCCATGTCTCCGGTGTCATCTGCATCAACGAATACATCGGTATATCACCAAAGTTTACCTTCCCTGCCGACCTATCAACTAACAAAACTACCGCCGCAACCTCGCAACCCGCCTCCTTCACGAGATCAATCGTCTCCTGAACTCTTCCGCCCTTGGTTACGACATCTTCCGCAACTACATACCGCTCTCCCTTCTTCAACTTAAATCTCCTCATCGCCAATACCGTATTGGGCTTGCCCGAAGCGTCTACCCCCTCACCCTGAATCTTCTCCGCGAATACGCACTTCGTATCCAACGCCCTCGCCACTTCATGCCCTACCAGAATCCCTCCAACCGCTGGCGAAATTACCCCGTCAATCTTACCGATGTCTCCCGCTGACTTCATTTTCGCCACTACCGCATCGCAAAGCTTTGCCGCAATCCGCGGATACATCAACACGTTCGCACATTGAAAATAACGATTGGAATGCAATTTTGAACGCAATTCAAAATGCCCTTCCAACAATGCTCCAGTTTCCTTGAACGCCTTCAATACCTCTTCTTGTGTCATAATGTTATCTCTCCTATTTTATCTTTAGCATTTCCTCTTTGCTGAATACAAATCCTTCATCCGACTCTATTGATCCCTCGTCTTCAAGCTTCATCGTCGCCATTGCCGCTCGTCGAGGTAGATATTCTGGAATCGTATACTCCATTCTCGGCATTTCCTTCGCCTTTAAGCTCTTGCCCAATGTAAGTACTGGCTCGTTCTTCATATCCGGCAAATCATCAAATGTCATATCCACATGCATCCTCATTACATCCCCAACATCTCCTCGCCACGAATATCGCGCACGTCTCACGGCATCTCGCTCATTCTCCTCGCTCAAATTCACAAACTTTGAAATTACCGCGCTTTGCCTACATCTATCTGTCGACTTAAAACTCAACGCCTTCCATGGGAATATCAAGCCAATAATCACCGGTATCGATAATACCGTTATCATTGAAGCCATCTCGCTACCAACGCTCTTCATTCCCTTGACGCCTCGTGCCTTTCCGCGAACAACACCCTCAAAATCCCACTCTGCTTCACAATTGAGACAATCTTCATTAACTCTCCCACGACGATTCTGCGATCCGCCATTATCAACAATGCTCGAGATTCGCTCCTATCCGCACATTCCGATAAATGCGCAATGAATGCGCGCTCCGAACTCACGTCTCCTAATATATATCTTGAATCATCAAAAAGTATTATCGTATCATGCGCCACCGACATTACTAATGCCACTAACTCCGTATTCGCGCCCTCGTTGTTTTCAGTATCCGGCAACGTGAACAATACTCCCTTCGCCGTCGTCATCGTACCGCCTATCATATACATCATGACCAATAGGAATAGAACCGTTATATAAGGTATCGCCGCCACGATTGGACGCATCCATGTCGCCCCATATCGCCAAATTCCGAGTTTTTTCTCGGGCTTCCATCCCCATTCCGTCGTCACCGCGTCTTCTCCTTGCTTGCCGCTATGTACCCTACAATTTGACTGGCCGCCGCCTCCAGCTCGACCACAATCCTATCTAACCTCACTCGTAACGATCCATACATTACCGCTATTGGTATCGCCAACGATAGCCCAAACGCTGCTGGCAACAAGGCTTCCATCGCGCCATTCAAGACATCAATCCGCAATACAATCTCCGCTGAATTCGCCGCCATTATCGTTTTCATGAATCCTATCACCGTACCTAAAAGACCTAAAAGTGGCGTAATCTGTCCAATAATTGCCAAAGCGGCCATCCGTCTATCCAAACGCCCTACTTCCGCGCGCCCTTTCGCGTCTACCGCATCTCTCAAAATCCTTGCACTGTCATTTCGATGATTTATTGCCGTTATTACCACTTGCGAAATTGGCGTGCCAGTATCCTCGCAAATCGCCAAAGCCTCGTCGGTATTACCGGTTTCCAAAATGTTAATCACGCCCTTGATGAAATCTTGATAATCCATCTGCGCCCTGCGCAAATCAATCAAGCGCTCAAAATATGTAATCAGAGCTACTACCGCAAATGCTATGAATATCCAAAATATCGCGCTACCCATGAAGTTCATAAGAACCTGCCTTTCATTGAAATCCTATTAATGCGCTTCTCCGCTTCAATCGCCGCGGGTACATCGCTGTTCGCCACCAACTTCAATATCGCAATCGCCTGACGATCCTTCCCCTTGCTCTCACATTCATCCGCTAAACGAAATGCCGCCCGAGAAAACACCGCCCGCGCCTCGTCACTAAATCTTCCCCCTCTCTCCCTGCCGTTACGATACGCTAATACTACTTGCGTGTAATATTGATCAAAGGCTTCATCATCTCGCTCCACCTTGTCCAATACCCGTGCAATCTTAAATGAAACTACGATCTCCTCGCTTGGAGAAATAACTCCCCCAAAACGAATCGCACGATATGCCTCCAAGGCAGATGCATACCTAATAGGATTATCCGCCCCCATCGCATATAATGCATCCGCCCGTAGAATTTGCGCCTTTAACCTATCCTCCGCCACGATACTCTCACTTACCGCAATTCGCTCAAAAATCAGCAATGCCTCGTCAAATCGCGCTAACTCCATCAACGCTTCTCCCTGAACCAATAATGCCTTGAACTTATGCGTTGTTTCGGGATGCTTCTCTATTAATTTCGAAACTATCGTTATTGCCTGCGCGTAATCCCCGCCAGAAAACAACGCCCTCGCCTCCCATAACATCGCCTCAGCCGTATCTCCAAAGCCCGACTGTGCGTACTTTGCAAATAATTCGCTCGACTCCTTCCATGCCCTACGGTTATACTTCAACTTCGCTAGCCACAATATCGCCTCGTAATGTATTCGCGTATCCTTGCCGTTCTTAATGAGCTCGGCTACCATCCCATCTGCTTCTCGCTCGTTTCCCAATCCATATTCACATAATGCAATATAAAAATTCATCCGGTCTTTATGCTTCTCATCCGCTATCGCTACCATCTGAAAATACTTCTCCGCTTCCTCAAACCGAAATTCTCGATATAACTCCCTCCCCTTCGACTCTTGCTCGCGAACCACCATCGTCTTCTTCAAATCCTGCGCATACTTCGTCTCTCCCAATTCCGTCGCCACCTTCCTATATCTTTCCAACGCCTCGTCAATGCGGTTGAGCTCAGTCAGGACATCCCCGGTCTTGATTATCGCCTTCGCCCGCACCTCCCCGTCCTTCGCGTATACCTCCATCTGCTTGAACGCGGACAATGCCTCATCTGACTTTCCTAACCGGCTCATCGCCCAACCCCGCGATTCCTGAACCTCCGCGACCTTGCTTAACTCGGGCCATATCTCTATCGCCTCATTTAAAACATCCAATGCTACTTGCCATTCCTCAGACTTGAGCGCATAATCCGAAAGCGATAAGAATGCGACTGTCGCGCCCTCAGTGTCGGGATCGTCTTTTACGATTGCTCTGATGAGTCGCTCTCCATCCTGTCGCGTCGCCTCGTTTGCCAACCTTACTACGCCTAATCTTAATCCTATCATCCGTCTATTCTTTACCGACCCAACTTGCGCATACGCCCTACTAAGCGCATCCTCTTCCATTAAATTTGAACTGGCTATCGCTAATACCCTGTCGCTCGTATTGCTACCCTTGATTGTCTGCCGCCAAATATCCTTCGCCTCATCGTGTTTTCCCGCTGCGTCCAACTTATCCGCCTCATACATCATCGCCTCAAGAATCCCCTCGTCCCCGCCATCCGCCTTTAATATTGCTATCGCCTTGTCATGCTCTCCCGCGATTACCGCTCGATAATAATCAAACCCCTTCCCCTGCGCATCCTTCCATTCCGACAATGCTCCCTTTATCTCGTCCCATTTCCCCTCGCCAGCGTAGCTCTCTAAAATTATCAACTTCGCTTCATCGCTATTTTCTTCACTCGCATGTTTGCGCGCCAAATCCCACAATCCATCTCGTAAAGCCTCCTTCGCAATTAATAACTCCCCCGCCAGCGCGCCAGCTGCGAGCATAATGCAGACAATCATTGCGAAAAACTTCCTCATACCAAATCCCCTAAATATCCCATCTCCGTTAATAACCGCTTATTCTTCATCCAATTCGGCTCAACCCGAACCCATAATTCCATCGCGATCTTCACCCCGAATATCTCGCTTAATTCTCGCTCCGCACATTTTCTTACATACTTTATCATCTCCGCGCCCTTGCCAATCACAATCGGTTTTTGCGATGCCTTATTAACCAATACCTCAGCGTCAACCAACCAACGACTGCCTTCCTCCTTTATTGACTTTACCACAACTCCCATTTCATGTGGAACCTCGCTACGCACCTTCGCTAAATATTTCTCTCGAATTGAATCCGCTATCGTCAACTTGCGTGGATAATCCGTAACAATGTCATCGTCGAACAGCTTCTCGCCCTCTTGTGCCAAATCAAAAATCGCGTCCATTACCGCTTTTGTGCCACCTTCAGTCGTCGCAATTGACTTTACCCACGTTGGATTCACCTTTGAAACCTGCGTCGCCCACGTCTCCTTGAACATACTCTCAAAAAAAGGCGACCGATCAGCCTTGTTCAATACAAACACTACCCGCTCCGGCTCCTCCTTCGCAATTCTCTGCATCCACCCTATATCTTCAAGTTGAGGCTCCTGCGCTGCATCAAACACCACACATGTTACATCCGTTCCTGCCGCGCTTCTCCGCGCCATTCGATTCAGTAGCCTACCCAACTCCCCTTTCGCCTTGTGCAAACCCGGTGTATCCAACAACACCAATTGACCCCTCTCCTCCGCAACGATTCCCCGTATCGTGTTCCGCGTCGTTTGCTCCACTGGCGAAACGATCGACACTTTCTCGCCCACCAGCGCATTTACGAGCGTCGACTTTCCTGCGTTAGTCCGCCCTACGATTCCAACTATCGCTACTTTCGACATCTTCCCCCTTATGGCACAGGAAACTTCGCGACCAACTGCGCAGCCTCCTTCTTTACCCGCTCCTGTACACTCGTATCCGCGATATTGTCGAGCACATCCGCGATCCATGTGCCTATTTTTATCATCTCCGATCCCTTCATCCCTCGCGTCGTGACCGATGCGGTGCCTACACGAATCCCCGAGGTTTTGAATGGACTCTCCGTATCATATGGAATCGTATTCTTATTTACAATTATCCCAGCCGCATCCAATGCCGCCGCCGCATCCTTACCAGTCATGCCATTGCTCTTTACATCTACTAAGAACAAATGATTATCCGTCCCCCCAGAAACAATCCGATATCCACGATCTTGAATCGTCTTGCATAATACCTTGCAGTTTTGCACAATCTGCGCCGCGTAGTCTTTGCGCTCTGGCATCATCCACTCCTTAAAACAAACCGCCTTCGCCGCGATGATGTTTTCTAATGGGCCTCCCTGCATTCCAGGAAACACCGAACTATCTAGCGTCTTCGCCCACTTTTCCTTGCAAAGCACCATCCCTCCGCGTGGTCCCCGCAATGTCTTATGCGTGGTTGTTGTCACAAAATCCGCATACGGCACCGGCGACTCGTGTACGCCTCCGGCTACCAAACCCGCGATGTGCGCCATATCAACCATCATTATTGCGCCTACCTTATCGCATATCTCTCGTATTCGCTTAAAATCAATCGCTCGCGGATATGCGCTCGCCCCCGATAATAATATCTTCGGCTTTACTTCCATCGCCTGGCGCTCCAATGCATCGTAATCGAATTGTTCGGTCTCCCGATTTACCGTATACGATACAATATTGTAAAGTCTGCCCGAAAAATTCACTGGCGAGCCATGCGAAAGATGCCCGCCTTGATCCAATGATAATGATAAAATCGTATCTCCTGGCTTGATTGTCGCGAAATATACCGCCATATTCGCCGCCGATCCGCAATGTGGTTGCACATTCGCATGCTCCGCCCCAAATAATTCACACGCCCGCTTGCACGCCAAATCCTCCGCCATATCTACTGGCACGCACCCCGAATACCAACGCTTCCGCGGATACCCCTCCGCATACTTGTTAATCAATACCGAACCTACCGCCTCCCGAACTGCTCTCGAAACCGTGTTCTCCGATGCAATCAAATTTATCTCCGCATCCTCCTGCTTCGTTTGAGCCTCAATCGCCGCAAACACTTCCTTGTCGTAATTCATCAGTCCCGAAACATCCGATAGCCGTCCGCAACGCTCTAATTTTTCTCGCCGACGCTGATGTCTCTCCGATATGTCTACTGGCGTCGAAATGAACGTCTTCGCAATATCAATCGCATATCCTGGCGATACTGCGTCCGCTCCAAGACACAATACATTCGCGCCATTGTGCTGTCGCGTCAAGGTCGCCGCCTCCGTGGTCGCGCATAATGCCGCCCGTACATTCTGAAAACGATTCGCCGTCATTGACATCCCTATTCCAGTTCGACAAATCAATATGCCGAACTCCGCTTCCTCGGATGCCACATCCTGCGCTACCTTAATCGCAAAATCGCAATAATCGCAACTTTCCTTGTCGTAAGTCCCGCGATCCTCAATCGTCGCTACCTCCGCTAACGCCGCCTTCAACGCCTCCTTTAGTTCATACCCGCCATGATCGCTGCCAATTGAAATTTTCATAAGTCTTTTTCCTCTCTTTGCGTATTTGTATTATACCATTTCTCGCTCTTAATGTCTAAAGGATCTCTGCCCCGTAAAGACCATCGCTACTTGATGTTCATTGCAACAATCAATTACATCCCAATCACGTATTGCGCCCCCGGGCTGAATAATTGAAGTTACTCCCTCGCGAATGCCTACCTCCGCCCCATCTCGGAATGGGAAGAATGCATCTGACACCATTGCCGATCCCGGCAGCCCGCCCTTCTCCGCACGCGTCTGTTCCATTATCTCTGCCTGCTTTTTTGCGCCATCATCTTCCCCGAATACCAATCTCAAATCATTGTACGGCTTTTGATACTTCTCCCATGCCAAATAATCCGCGCGCTTCGTATAAGCCTTGTCCCTCGCAATCTCCGCAACTCCGACCCGGTCTTGCTCTCCGGTGCCGATGCCTACCGTTACACCATCCTTTACGTACAACACGCTATTCGAAGTAACACCCGCCTCTACCAACCACCCGAAAATCAAATCCTCATATTCCCTCGCCGTAGGTTCCCTCGCGATCTTGTACTCTTGATACGATACCTCGCCCGTCACCTTGTCCGTCAACTTGCGCTTGCAATACGCCAACATCAAATCTTCAGGTCTCCGTGCATTCGCCGAAAACGATGATTGCGCCACTATTCCCCCGTCAATAAGAGACTTGTAATCAATTACATGCTTGCCTACGAAATCCTTAAGCCGAGCCATATTCCCAATCCGGAACACTCGCAGATTCTTCTTCGTTGCGAATAAGTCCATCACGCCGGGAGCGAACTCTGGCGCTACTACCACCTCCGCATAATTCTCAATAATTAACTTCGCCGTCTCGATATCGCATTCTCGATTAAGCGCAATCGCTCCCCCGAACGCCGCCAACCTATCCGCTTTGTTCGCCCGAAAATACGCCTCCGCCAACGTCGAACCCAATGCCACCCCGCATGGATTGTTATGTTTTACGATTACCGCGCATGGCTTGTCCATCAAATATCGCAATATGTTTAGCGCGTTGTCGGTATCCGTGATATTCGTCTTGCCAGGGTGCTTGCCGCTCTGCAACAACTCCGCTGCTGACGCCAAATACCGACCACTCTGCAACATCTCAACTTCGCCCAATGTCAAATTTCCGTCCAGCAAACGATATAACGCCGCTTCCTGCCCTGGATTTTCCCCGTATCTTAAACCCTTCTCTTCCCCGCCAATATTCCACGTTACCTTCTCGTAATGGAATGTTTCGCGCTTGCCTCCATCGATAAAACTAATCTCCATCTGCGGCGCGAAATGATCGCTCTCAATCGTTCTGTATAACTCTTTCAGGTCTTTCATTTTACTTTATTCCTTTGAAATACTCTATCGTCTTCTTCAACCCATCCTCTAATGGAACCTTCGGTTCCCAATTTAACAACTTTTTCGCTAACGTAATATCTGGCCGCCGTTGTTTCGGATCATCCGCCGGCAATGGCTTCATAATCAATTCCGATTTTGTCTCGCCCGCTAATAACCTTAACGTCATTTTAGCTAACTCCAAAATCGTATATTCCCCGGGATTGCCCGTATTGATTACGCTAGCTCCCAAATTATTCTCTCGCATGAATGCGCGTATCTCTGCCTTCGATACTTCCATGTATCTCCGCATCGCCTCTACCAAATCATCGCAATACTGAAAACTCCTCGTCTGCGAGCCATCCCCATATATCGTAATCGGTTCATCCCTCAATGCCTGCATTATGAAATTCGAGATTACCCTACCATCTTCTGGATGCATCCTCGGCCCGTATGTATTGAATATTCTTACCATCCGCGCATCCACGTCATACTCCCGAATGTGATCCGCAATGAGCGTCTCCGCAACCCGCTTGCCCTCATCATAGCAACTGCGAATGCCAATCGTATTCACATTCCCCCAATAATGTTCCTCTTGCGGATGCACCAATGCGTCCCCATACACTTCGCTTGTCGATGTGTGCAATAACTTCGCCTCATCACGCCGCGCTAACTCCAACGTCAACAACGCCCCGCGTATTGATGTCAAGGTCGTGAAAATCTTTCTACTCTGATAATGAACCGGCGATGCTGGACACGCCAAGTTGTATATCTGATCATAATGCCCGGCTAACCGCGGATCCTCCGCCGTAATCTCCGTAACGTCCGCCTGGATGAACTGAAACTCCTTTTTCCCTTCGAACGCCGCGATGTTCGCCTTCGAGCCAGTGTAAAGATTATCCAACGCCACTACATTGAACCCATCTTTCAACAGCCGCTCGCAAAGATGGCTGCCCAAGAAGCCCGCTCCTCCAGTTACCAATGCCCTCTTCATTCGTGAATCTTCCGATTGGCCGCCTCGACTTTCGCCTTGAGCTGCTCCTTGTGCGCATGAAAACGCTCTCTCAGCCCCACATCCGCCGTTCCCAAAATCTGCACCGCTAATAACGCTGCATTCGTTGGACCCGCACTGCCCAACGCTACCGTCGCAACCGGAACCCCGCTCGGCATCTGTACCGTCGCACATAGCGCATCCAGCCCGTTAAGCGCACCTCCCGCAATCGGAATCCCAATTACTGGCAACACCGTTGCCGCCGCCAAGACTCCGCCTAAATGCGCCGCTCCCCCGGCCGCCGCAATTATCACCCCGATCCCGCGCCCCTCCGCGCCCTTCGAATACTCTATAGCCGCCTCGGGCGTGCGATGCGCTGATATTACCCGCGTCTCATAGCCAACCCCAAAGCTATCCAATGTCTCACAAGCCTTCTTCACTAATGGCCAGTCAGAATCAGACCCCATTACAATACCTACTCTTATTGACTTCTCGCTCATCGCTTATTTCCTTCCTTTTAAAATCTCGTACATTTTCTGAGGCTCACTCTCATTTTTGACTGAATTCTCCAATGGACACATCCCCGTCTTTTCGCGATTGATTATTTCCTCTACCTCTTGCTCTCCCGTCGCCATTATCTTGTTTTTCTCCAACAGCTTCTTCGCCCCTATGCTCATTACCTCCGCATAAACTTCCTTCGCTCCCCCAACGATATATACCGCAGCCGCCGCTCGTCCTACGATTCTATCGAATACAATCGCTCCCTTGAAAATCTGCTCGTCCTCTCCTATCGCATCAAGAATCGGCTTAAGCCCGCTTCCCTTGTACTTCGCAATGATTACTCTATCCTTCGCTACTACCGCCGCATACCCTTCGCGAATTAAATGCCTCATCTCGCCCATTAAATCCTCTACTCCTATCGGCTTAATGATCTTCTGCGTGTCATATCCCTTTACTACCATTGCTGGCATCGGTCTCGCAGGGCATACATGCTCGCACGCCCCGCACCCTATGCAACTTACCTCGTCTACGACTGGTACGCCCTTGATGATATGTATTGCCTTCATCGGACACTTCCTTACGCACGCCATGCACTGCTTTTCCACGCCCGTCATACGTAAACAACGCCCTTCTTGCAACTCCGCTACCCCAACGTGTATATCCTTGCGCTCCGCTTCCATGTCCCCTAACGCCAATTCTGGGCATACCTCCGCGCATCGTTTACATTCCGATAAGCAATATCCCTTGTCGAATACCATCTCGGGCTGCCCTAAACTACTGAATTTTACCGACTGCGTCAAACATTCGCCTGGACAATTCGCGATGCATAATTGGCACCCTACGCACTTAAGCGAAAACCTTCTTCTATCCCCCGCTCCTGGTGGCAAAATCGAACATTCCCGCTCCGGAATCTCCGGAAACACTATTGGCGCATATCCTCCGTCCGTAAACTTGTCCGCTACCGCCAACGCCGCCATCCCCTTGAGTACCGCCCGGCGCGAAGTCCCTTCCCCGCCACCGCTCTCCTCGCTCTTCTTTTCGCCGTCGCCTTCACGCTTCTCGAAACAGCGCTTGCAATTTCCGCACCCTGCACCAATGCGATTGCGACAAATCGAAACCTTCCCGACTACATTATATATCGTACCAAATGGACATATCCAATTGCACCAAATTCTCCCCTTGCCTATGGCCGCTAAAATTAGCACAATCAATAAAACCATCACTCCAGGCCACCATCCTACTATCGCCTTGCCTATAATCGAAATCGGCAAAATCATCGATACCGCCCCCAAACCCCATATCGCCGCCAATGCAATCGCTAGACCCAATATACTCCACCTGCATATCCTCTGCGCCTTCGTCTCGGGCAAACGCGTGCACACCCTGCGAGCATGACCTTTCGGATGTATCGCCCAATTTACAAAACTCTGTATTATCCCCAATGGACATATCGCATCGCAGAAGAATCTCCCGAATACTATCGTCGCAATCAATCCCCAAATCATCCCTTGCGCCTTCACCGCATACTTGCAATACGGAATGCCGAAAAACGCCGCGGCGAGCTTCGATTCGAGTCCGTCCGTTCCGACATCGCCATGTCCCGCCGGGAAGCCGGTTGCCACGACCTCGACGATGCCACCGACCGAATCGCCGTCGGGGATTTCGTCGTTGCCGCGTCCGCGCGTGACGGACGAGGAAATCGTCACGCCCTTCCGCTTCAGCATCTGCAGGGCGATGCCGCCCGCGATGCAGAGGGGCGCGGTCATGCGTCCGGACCACTTGCCGCCGCCCGTCGGAATCTTCCCGCACTGGAGCCACGAGGCGTAATCGGCGTGACCGGGACGCGGCACGGTCTGCACGTTCGCGTAATCCTGCGGACGCGTATTCGTGTTCCCGATCACCGCACGGATCTTCTCCCCGGTCGCAACGCCATCCGAAACGCCGCTTTCGAACTCCACCCGATCCGGTTCCTTGCGCGGCGTGGACATCCCGCCCTGTCCGTTGCCCGGCGCACGGCGGTCGAGGAACGCCTGCAGTTCCGCCCCGTCGATGGCCGTCCCCTTTGGAACGCCCTCGATCTCCACGCCGATCTCCGGCGCGTGCGATTCTCCGAATATGCGAATTTTCATTGGCGCGTATTATCAGTAAATCGTCTCGTACTCGCCCTTCTGGACCTTCTTGAGACACTTGAAGCCCGCACGTTTGGCGCGGTAGTGGAGATCGGTCTTCGAATGGGTGAGCCCCGGGGCCTGGATGACGCGGTAGATCGGCGCGCCGCAGTCCGGACAGACCGTGAGCTTCCCGTCCTTCAGCGACTGCGTGATCTCGAATCCGCCGCGGCACCGTGCGCAACCTTTCGACGAATCCTTGGCCTCATAGACATACAGCGGCATTAAAGCTCCTTGATCGCGGCGAATTCGACATCGGGGGATTTGAGCGCCGCAATGAGACGGTCGAGACGACCGATCATCGGACGGCCGAGGTTCATGCGAACGAGGCGCGGCACTTTCAACTCGGCCGCGCGGTCCGAAAGGGACGAGAACTCCCACGGATGGAAGTAGGTGACGAAATAACCGTCGTGCTTCAGCGTCCGCTTCACGAGAAAGCGGTACAATTTTTCCGGCAGGAGATGGAGCGCCAGCCAGAAGAGCGGGAAACGGATCCAAGGCGTGACGGACGCCGGCACCTGCTTCAATCCGTTTTTCTCGAAGATCGTCCGCGGCGTCGTCAGGTGCATGTAGCGTCCCGGAACGAACGCCGGATTGAGCGACGAGTTGTAGAGATATCCCGCCTTCGCAAGCGCCGCGTCATCGACCGGGAACATCCGCGGCTGACGGTAGCCGACCACCTTCACGCCGTAAAGCCGCTCCAGTCCCTCCTTGCAGAGGAACGGATCCTCCGGAACCTGATGGAAGTGATCGACCCCGTGCGCGGCGACCTCGTGTCCGCCCGCGATGATCCGTTTCATCACGTCCGGCGCGCGCTCCGCGAAATTGAGCGTGCAGAAGAACGTCGCCTTGACGCCATGCTTCTCGAGGACGTCAAGAACCGCGTGCGCGCCCTCGGACGAGACCTTCATCCCCTCCTCGATCGGGAACTCAACCCCGCTTTCCCGCGGCAGATCGCATTCCTCGAAGTCAAACGACAGGCAGACCTTCCTCACTTCGCCGCCTCCTTCGTCTCAGCCTTTTGAGTCTCGAACTGCTTCAACCACGC
>CALCDB010000002.1 GCA_937901395.1 uncultured Verrucomicrobiota bacterium | reverse complement strand
CCGAAGTTACCCTTACGCTCAAGCTTGGCGATGACGTAATCGACACGCAGACGGTGACGCTCAAGTCGACGACCTATCCGGAAGCGGAGGTTAAGGCGGTAACTCCGCCGGAAGAACTCGACTTCGCGTTCGAGTACACGGCGAAGAACAAGGCGACCTCGTATGATGATGTGACCGCTTCCTTCGTCCTCACGGCCGATAAGGCGATTCCTGCTGGTGCGATTACGATCGGCGGCAAGTTCGCCGATATGGGCTGGAATATCTACGAACTTCCAACGGACATCCCTGCAGGTGGTTCGTTCACGGTTGTCGAGGGTATTACTTGGGCGCAGGTAAAGACGGTCTCGCCGTTCACTTGCGGCGCGGCTTCCATCGCGCTTGACGAGGATACCGAAGTTACCCTTACGCTCAAGCTTGGCGATGACGTAATCGACACGCAGACGGTTACGCTCAAGGCGGTCGATAAGCTTCCGACTGCGTCGGTCAATAAGATTACGGCTACGGGCTATGAGGCGGCGGTTGAGTTCACGGCTGACGAGATTGGCGTTGGCTACGACAACTGGAAGGCGGAGTTCATCCTTACCTCTAATGTTGCGATTGGCGATAACGAGATTAAGCTCGGTGGTAGCTATGCGGCATTCCAAGAGGGCAAGTGGATTGACATCGCCTTCCCGGGCTGCGAAGCTGGTGAAGCGATCAGCGTCCTCGGACTTGTCGGCTATGATGATGTCTCGGTCAAGACCATCTTCGAGACGATTCAGTCCTTCAAGTGTGGTGTGAATAACATCGGGCTTAAGAACGATGCGATCTTCACTCTCAAGCTTATCATCACCGATGGTAAGACCACGAAGGACATCTGCTCGATTGATGGCCTCACAGTCGAAAAGATGAAGCCGTTCGATCCGGAAGTCCCGAAGGCCTACGATACGCCGGAAGCGGCGCAGGCGGCGGCGGACAAGATCAATGAGAACAAGCTCACCATGATCAACATTCCTACTGTCGTGACCGACAAGCAGGCCTATGTTGACCTCTTCAAGGCGGTAATCGAGGGGACGACCGTAACGGTGCAGTTCACGGAAGAAGCCAAGACCGAAATCGCGGTAGAGCTCAAGAATGCCGATGCGGCGGCGACGATTCTCACGCCGGACGAGGAAGGCAAGGCGACTCTCGTTGCGAAGCCGGGTCTTTGGTACGGCATCAAGGCCGAGGGTTCGTTCCTCAATATTCCGGCCGCCGAGGGTCAGAACTGGGCTCAGGCAGATGGCGAAACGGTAAAGATCGATGTCCCTGTGGTCACGGATTCTGAAGGCGTCAAGGCCAAGGCGGCGTTCTTCCAGCCGACTTGCTCGGCGAAGGATCCGACCAAGTAAGATAGGCGGATAAAAGCCAAAAGCGGAAGGAGCGGAGTTTCCCGCTCCTTCGCTTTATTATGACGATTGGGAATATAGCGGCAGTGGATCGGGCGTTGAAGCGGGAATTCAAGGCGCATAGCGCGCCAATCATCGAGCTCATCGAGGCGCAGACGCACGATCCATTCGCGGTATTGGTCGGCACGATACTTTCGGCGAGGACGAAGGATGCGTGTACGGCGGGGGCGGTTAGGCGGCTTTTCGCGGCGGGCGGCAATACGGCGGAGGGGCTGGAGGCGATGACGGAAAAGAAGATCGAGAAGCTCATATATCCAGTCGGGTTCTATCATGAGAAGGCGAAGCATCTAAAGGAATTGCCGAGAGTATTGCGGCGAAAGTTTGGCGGGGTGTTGCCGAAAACCGTTGAGGAGCTTTGCGAGCTGCCGGGAGTGGGCAGGAAGACGGCGAATCTCACGGTAGCGGTGGGGTTTGATCTGCCTGCGATTTGCGTGGATGTGCATGTGCATAGAATCTGCAATCGCTTGGGACTAATCAAGACGAAGACGCCATTGGAGACGGAAATGACCTTGAGGAAGATTCTGCCGGTAAAGTATTGGAAGACGTGGAATTCGCATTTGGTATCCTTCGGGCAGACGCGATGCGGACCGATTCGTCCGCGCTGCGAGGGGTGTCCAATTCGCAAGTATTGCGCGCACTTGTAGGAATGGAGAAAAATGTGGTATAATTATCGTCGTTAAGGAGAGAGAAATGAAGATTACAGATGATATCGTATACATTGGGGTTAATGACCATAAGGTAGATTTATTCGAGGGGCAGTATCCGGTTCCGAACGGGATGGCATATAATTCCTATTTGGTGAGGGATGAGAAGCTTACGGTCTTCGATACGGTGGATCAGAACTTTGGTGATGAGTGGTTAGGGAATTTGAGGGCGGCAGCCGGGGAGAGGGAGATTGATTATCTTATCGTTCAGCATATGGAGCCAGACCATGCGGCGAATATCGCGAAGTTCATGGAGGCATATCCAAAAGCGATTATCGTATCGAGCGCGCAGGCATCGAACATGATGGTGAATTTCTTCGGCACGAATTGGCAGGAGCGCAGGCAGCTCGTAAAGGAAGGGGATACGCTTAATACGGGAAAGCACACCTTCGCTTTCGTGGCGGCACCGATGGTGCATTGGCCGGAAGTAATCGTGACGTACGATACTACAGATAAGGTTCTATTTTCGGCGGATGGGTTCGGCAAGTTCGGGGCGAACGATGTGGAAGATCCGGAAGGATGGGATTGCGAAGCGCGGCGTTATTACATCGGCATCGTGGGCAAGTACGGAGCGCAAGTAATGGCGCTACTCAAGAAGGCGGCGACATTGGAGATCAGGACGATATGTCCATTACACGGGCCAGTATTATCGACGAGCGAAGAGATCGAGCATGTAATCAAGCAATACATGACGTGGGCGAGCTATGCGGTGGAGTCGGAGGGAGTGCTGATCGCGTACACTTCGGTCTATGGGCACACGAAGGCGGCGGTCGAGAAATTGGCGGAGGCGCTGAAGCGGAAGGGATGCGCGAAAGTCGTGGTTGCCGACTTGGCGAGAGATGAGATGTTCGAGACGATAGAAGATGCGTTTCGCTATGGCAAGATCGTGCTCGCCACGACCACATATAATGGGGAGATATTCCCATTCATGCGCACTTTCATTTCGCATCTCACGGAACGCAACTATCAAAATCGCACGATTGGATTGATCGAGAACGGCAGTTGGGCACCGATGGCGGCGAAGGTAATGAGGGGACTGTTCGAGGGCTCGAAGGGAATTACTTTTTGCGAGAATGTCGTGCATATCAAGGCGGCGTTGAACGCGCAATCGGAACAGGAGATAGAGGCGCTCGCGGATGAGCTATGCAAGTAAGATTTCGGCGGCACTGATCATCATAGGGTCGAGCGGGGGCGCGGCGGCGATCACGGAGATATCGCCGATCGTGGTGTATGGTTCGCGAATCGAGGATGCGAGCGCGACGATACCCGCGAACGTGCAGGTAATCACGGCGATGGACATTCGCGAAGCGGCGGCGAGAGACTTGTCGGAACTGCTCGGCAAGAAGGCGAATCTGCAAATTCGCACAATGGGAGCGAATCCGATGCAGAGGCAAGTGGCGATGCGGGGCTTCGGCGAGAATTCGTTCGGCAGGGTGAAGATCGTCGTCGATGGCGAGGAACTCAATTCCGTGGATATGGAGGGACCGAATCTCGCGAGCATCCAATTGGAGCAGATCGAGAGAATCGAGATAATCCACGGGCCAAGCGGGGTGCTTTACGGGGATGGGGCTTCGGCGGGCGTAATCAACATCATCACCTCATCGTGCGATCACGAGGGGAAGACGCGCATTCACGCGAAGGCGGGTTCGGAAGGCGAGTTCGGGTTGGGGTTCAACACGAAGGGAGCGATTGACGAGGAGGGGGTACGGTATTTCGCGAGCTACGGGTATGATCGCGCCGATGGATATCGCGAGCGGTCGGGCTGGGATCGACATTCGCTTTTGGCGGCATTGTGCCAAAACTTCGATGGCGGCGCATATTTGCGGTTCAAGGCGAATTACTTCAATTCGTTTTATCAGATGCCGGGCGCGCTTACTTGGGAAGAGTGGCAGACGGAACCAAGACAGGCGCAATATTATCATGATTGGTGCAGATCGTGGAATTATGGCTTGGCGATGGATGCGAAGGTCGTGATCGACGAGGATCAACGATTGCTGGTCAATGGCGCATTCTCGGTTCGTCACCGTACCTCGAATTGGGGCGACTACGATTACCAGAACGACTACGATTTATATTCATATCAATTATCGCCTCGCTACATCAACGAAAAACGAATCGCGGAACTCGACAACAAGCTTACGCTGGGAGTGGACTTCAGGTACGAGCGTTACGAGGTGAGGGATCGTTCGGGCTACAACAACCCAGACTATCACTTCGACCGCGCGAGAGCGGCGGTTTTCGGGCATGACGAGCTGGCGATATCGGAAACGCTAACGCTGATCGCCGGCGCACGACTCGAGCACATAGCGAACCGCTGGACCAATTACGCGGGGCTGCTCGCCTCATCGTCGCACGATACGATGGGCGATTACGAGCTGGCGCTCATCTACACGCCAATCGAGGAACTCAAGACCTACATCAAGGGATCGCGCTATCATCGAAGCGCATTTTGCGACGAACTGAACTATACGGAAGACGGAACATTCCTGAAGCCGGAAACGGGCAGCAGTCTGGATATCGGATTGGAGGCGGCGATAACCGAGGAACTGCATTTCGACCTTTCGGGGTATTGGAGCGTGATCGACGACGAGATATTCTACAATCCTCATGCGAAGGAATACGGGGCGAACGCATGGGGAGGATATAACTGCAATAGTCCGGCAAGGACGGAGCGGTTGGGTTTGGATACGGCGCTTGTTTGGCGCAGGGAGCGAACGGCGGAGGCGACGATACGCTATTCCTTCGTCAAGGCGCAATTCGCGAAAGGGGAATACGAGGGCAAGGACATACCGATTGTGCCACAACATCGGCTACGGGCGGAATTCGGGATATGGGCGATGGACGATCTCGAGGTAATAGGAGGGTATAATTTCGTGGCGAGTCAGGTATTGGCGGGAGATTTCGACAACGAGCATGGGCATTTGCCATGTTATTCGCTATTCGACGTAAAGGCGGTCTACGAGCCGCATTGGGCGCAGGGCTGGAAGATTAGTTTCATAGTGGAGAACCTGCTTGATCGCAGATATTGCGATTTCGCGGGGTGGTCTGATTACGGCGGGGCGTACTATTATCCGGCGGCAGGGCGAAGCTTCATGGTAACGATAAGTTACGAGTGGTGAGGCGAGAGCGAAAAAAGTTCAAAATACCCCCTTGTGCTTTCGGAGGGTTTTTTGGTATAATACACAAATCTTCGCAAGGAGAGGGTCGCGATACGGGCGAGTAAATCCCGTCGCGTCGTGATCGCAGAGTTACGCTCGCGGTCATGATGTGAACCGCGAGCGACTTCTTTTTACGGGGATACTGGGTGGAGACGAAACCGCGCGTGGAGTGCCTTCGAGTGGGGCTTCCGGCGGCAACTCCGGGTGGAGTCCGCCGATAGCGAGGGAAGTCGAAGCACAGGAAACAGGAAACAAAAGGAAAAGGTAGAAAATGCAACAACAAAGAGTACGCATCCGCCTCCAGGCATACGATCATCGTGTGCTGGATCAAGCTGTCGGTGGTATCATCGATACAGCTCGGGGCACTGGTGCGCAAATAGTGGGGCCGATTCCGTTGCCGACCCGCGTCGAGCGTTTCACGGTGAACCGTTCACCGAACGTCGACAAGAAGTCAATGGACCAGTTCGAGATGCGCACGCACAAGCGCCTCCTCGATATCGTCAATCCGACGGCGCAGACGATCGACGAGCTCAAGAAGCTCAATCTTCCGGCTGGCGTCGACATCACCATCAAGGTCTGATAGGAGGGTGTCATGGAAG
>CALCDB010000001.1 GCA_937901395.1 uncultured Verrucomicrobiota bacterium | reverse complement strand
CACTTGGTGGTCTCGGGGCTCATCGCCGCGATGAGACCGGAGAGGTGCAGGACCTGCACGCCGTCCTTGCCGAAGAGCTTCTTCGTGTCGTAGTCCTTCGCGTCGAGCGTCCGTCCGACCTCGCCGGCGCGGTCGTTCCACACGCGCGGGGCGCGAAGCCCGAAGCCCGAGTCCGCGATGTTGAACTGGTGGCGGTAGCCCCAGGGTCCGCCCTGCGGCACGTCCGGCCCGACGTACGCGATGTTGCGTGCGCGAAGCTGCGCCTTGATGAAGGCCGCCATCGGCGAACCCGCGACGAAGCGTGTGAGAACCAGGCACTCGGGACCGAGCGAGCTCGTCACGTTGAGGACGTTCGTCTCGGCGCTCGTCGCCTGCAGCAAAAACCGATTCGAGTTATGAACCGCCATGCGGTTCTCAGGCGTGATCCGCAGCCCCATCGAGCTCACGCACGCCACGGCATACTTCGCATTCTTCTTCACTTTCATCTCTTCACCCTTTCACCTTGAAACTTTGAAACTTTGAAACTCTGAAACCCTTCTACCCTCCAACCTCGAAACTTTGAAACCTTGAAACCTCGAAACATCCACCGTCTGGTATTCCTGCCCCTTCTCCCCCGCATCCACATAGCAGAAGTTCTCCGCGCCAACCAGCTTGGCGAGCGTCGCGCGAATGAGCGCATGCACTTCCTGCGCCTGATCCGGAGTCGCCGTCTTGCCGGTTCCAATCGCCCATACTGGCTCGTAGGCGATTACGAGTCTATCGCAATCCGCAGCCGTGATATCCTTGAGCCCAACGTTCATCTGGCGCTCGATTACCTCGGTCAACTTGCCCGCCTCGCGCTCTTCCAGCGTCTCGCCGACGCATACAATCGCCGTAAGCCCGGCCGCGATGGCCGCGCGCGCGCGCAGATTGACCGTCTCGTCGGTCTCGCCGAAATACTGCCGACGCTCGCTGTGCCCGATAATCACATACTTAGCTCCAGCATCCAACAGCATACCCGTCGAAATCTCACCAGTATACGCTCCGCTCTCCTTCCAGTGGCAATTCTCGGAGCCAATCGCGACTTGCGTTCCCTTGGCCGCCTCGACCGCGGCTGGAACATCGATCGCCGGCGTGCAGCATACGATCTCCACATTGCCGTATGCCTTCGTCGCTTCCGCCACGCCCTTGACGAGCGCCGCCGTTTCCGATGGCTTGATGTTCATCTTCCAATTGCCCGCTATGATTTTCTTTCTGCTCATAATTTTATCCTCCGATGTTTTACTCCTGCTTGTTTGAAGATATCCTTCACGGTATCCAAAAATGCATATTCACCCGCATACACCACTTCCTTGATGCCTGAATTGATGATGAGTTTGGCGCAGGTGAGGCACGGCGAAATCGTTACATATATGGTAGCCCCGTCTATCGCGTGACCATGCAAGGCCGCCTGACAAATCGCGTTCTGCTCGGCATGCACGCACAAGCATTCTTCCAAGTGCGTTCCGCTCTTGCTCGCCGTCGTATGCGCGCAACGCTTGCACCCGCCGTCAAAGCAATTGGTTACCCCATGCGGAGTTCCATTGTATCCAGTTGAAAGAATGTGCCGATTCCTGACGATCACCGCCGCCACATGACGACGCGAACAATTTGAACGCGTCGCCACCACATTCGCGATGTTCATGAAATATTCATCCCAATTGGGACGCGGATCTTTTGCCTTCTTCGCCATTGCGCGGTATTATATCAAATTTTCTTTCCCCTGAACATCCCCAACGCCCATCTGTATACTACTTTGCCCACGCGCTATTCAACCGCGCGAACGGCGGCGATATCGTGCTTTGCCAACGCTACCATTACCAACCTATCCACGCCCAGCGCGACCCCAGCCGCGCTGCCAATCAATGGCAATGAATCTATGAATTCCATATCAATTGGATAATCCGCCTCATTGAGCGCCTTGCGCGCCGCCCTCGCCTTCTCGAAACGCCCGAGCTGCTCCTCGCGATCGCATAGTTCCGTGAAGCAATTGGCGAGCTCCATGCCATTCCAATAATATTCCCATCGCTCCGCTACGTCTCCGCGCGCTCTCGCCAATGATGCCGCCGCCAAAGGATAGTCGGTAAGGAACACCCCTCCGCCTATCTGCTTAATCGCCGGCTCGATCTTCGTGGCCATATCGAAATCAAAGCGGTCTTGATCCCACTGCTCCCAAGGATCCCAACCGGCGAATTCTCGATATGCCTCTCTTACTTGCACGATCTTGGCGAGCTTATCCTCCTCCGCATCCGGCATGATGCGGCTCATCAAGTCCGTCATATCCTGCATTATTTTGCGGTAATCCTCGTCGCGTCGATACCATTCTATCATCGTGAATTCCGGATTGTGCCGCAATCCCTTCTCGCCTTCGCGAAAGCATGGACCAATCTGATAAATGCGTTCCATCCCGAGCGCCAGAAGTTTCTTCATCTGCAATTCTGGCGATGCCCGCAAGAATCCACCATTTTTCATTGGTGGACAATCAATATGCTCTTCTGGCGCTGGCGCGGAAATTCGAACCGCCGTCTCCACTTCGATGAAATCACGCTCATCAAAGAATTTGCGAATCGCGCGAAGTATTTCGGCGCGCTGCTTAAGCGTATCGATTGAGATATCTTTCAAGCGTCTCTCCCAAGCGCGTTTCCAACCATGGCACTACCTTCCAGTAATCCTTTAGCGATAGATACTCGCCAACTGGTCCTGGCTGACCTGGCTTGACGCCTGATACGCATTTCAGCATGATATTACGCGCGGTCGCCTCATTGGAAACGAATTCTATTACCTTCGTCTTGTAGCCGAGAATCCGCAATATCATTGCCCTAAAGGAATCGGTAAGTATGTCGCAAAGCCGTTCTCTTAAGATGGATTGCCTCATTAGCCCCGCAAAGGCACCATTGTCGTCCGATAGGGTCTTCTGCAATTCATGCTGACAGCAAGGCGCAGATAGTATGTAACGCGCCTTCCACTCCACCCCGCGCGCCAATGCTTCGTCCGTAGCCGTATCGCAAGCGTGAAGCGAAACTACCATATCTACCGACTTATCCGCCAATTGAAAGCCCTCAAGATCGGCTACGGTGAATTCGGTCTTCTCGCCAATGCCCAATTGCTCCGCCATCTTCTTCGCCGAAGCGATTACATCATCCCTGCGATCGATTCCAATTACCCTTACCCCGCCGAACTTCATTACTTCGGTGAGATAAAAATAAAGCGCCAAGGTAAGATACGCCTTTCCGCATCCGCAATCAACTACAGTAAACTCCTTGAGCTTATCCCTCTCGCCGTCTGCCTCGATCGTCTCTCCCACTACCTTCAGGAACTCATTTACTTGATCGTACTTTCCGCGCATGGAGGCCCTTATCTTGCCCTCGCCATCCGCAAGCCCTATGACCCTAAGCAGAGCCGCGCTATCGAAACTCGTAAGCGGAAGCTTCTTTACCCGATCATGTCCCTGCAAGACGACGACTCGCTTCATTTCCGCCGAACGCGTTACCTTGACATGCCCCTTTCGCGTTACCCGAATGTGCAAATCCCCATTGGCGGTCATCAAATGCAAGTCACGCGCACCACGCTGCGCGATGATTTCCTCAAGCCCTTCCGCAGCGCCATTCGCATCGAAATTCTTTACCTGAACCTGTCCATCGTCCGTCATCTCCGCCTGATACTTGCGCTCCCCCGCGATCTCGACTGGACGCATCGCGATCTTGAATTGCTTGCCATTCCTTCGCACGCTTTGCACAATCTTCATGAACCCTTCGCCCAATACCCGCGAACGAATCTCTTCCTTAAGCTTGGAATCTAATTCAAATCTTTCCATGACTATCGCTCCAATAGTCCCGTCGTCCACTCTCCGATGGTGCGATGGGAAATTTCATGCAATCCCCGCGCGGTATATGCCGCCACGACTTCCGGATAAAGCTCGTCGAGAATTCCCGAAATGATGATCTTGTCGCCTACGTACTCGCAAATTTCATCGGCAAAACGAATCAACAATGGCCCCAATATATTCGCCGCGATCAAGTCGTACTTTCTCGCCTTCTCATCGTGAGCCTTGCCCGTACGCCCCAAGGCGAAATGCCGATACTCTACCTCGGCGGAATTCTTCATCGCGTTCTCCACTGAAGCATCAACCGCCTCTTGATCGACATCGAATCCGACGACTGGCGAGAACCCCAGCTTATACGCGGCAATCGAGAGTATTCCGCTACCGCAGCCCATATCCAAAAACGAGCCGCGCTTCCCCGTCGATAATTCATCTATGTATGTAAGGCACGCCCGCGTCGTCTCATGCTTGCCAGTACCGAATGCCATTCCCGGGTCAAGCACAATCGGAAGTCTCTCGCTCTCGGGAATCTTCTCCCAAGCCGGAACTATTACTAGACGATTCCCAATCTCCTCAACTTTGAAATCTCGCCGATATGCGAACTTCCAATCCTCGTCAACGATCTCGCCATGCTCAATGGGCAAGTTGAGCCCAACTATCCCCAACGCCGCCTTGAGACGCTCCTCGGCCTGCCGCTCATCCGCCCCAAGCTCGAAATAAATGCGCAGTTCCGTCCGCGAAGAATTGATGTCACGGAATGAGGATAATACAAAATCCCCTCCATCGAACACTTCGAAGAGGGGATTGACGTACCGTTCGGGAACCGAACAGCTTACAAAGCGCATTACTTCGCCTTCTTGGCAACGAGCTTCTTGACTACCGTCGGACGCTGAACGAGGATGCGGACATCTTCATCGCCCATCGACTTCACATCCTCGGCATTCATGCCGAGCTTCACGAGTCTGGCGCGCTGCGCCTTGCTCTTCCTTGCCTTGCCTGCCGGCGTCTTGCACGGACGGACATGCGATTCCTTGCGGAGTGTACGACCTGTACCCATTGTTCTACCTCTTC